>CAYNOL010000080.1:0-15333 GCA_964398825.1 uncultured Ardenticatenaceae bacterium | reverse complement strand
CGAGCTGAAGCGGGCCGGCGTGGAGCGCGTGGTCATGCTGACCGGTGACAACCGGCGCGTGGCCGAGCGCATCGCCGCCGCCGCCGGTGTGGACGAGGTGCTGGCCGACCTGATGCCCGAGGACAAGGTGGCCGCCGTGCGCCGCCTGCGCGAGGCGTACGGCGAGGTGGCCATGGTGGGCGACGGCGTCAACGACGCCCCGGCGCTGGCCGCCGCCACGCTCGGCATCGCCATGGGCGCGGCCGGTACCGACGTGGCCCTGGAGACGGCCGACGTCGTGCTCATGGCCGACAATCTGAAGAACATCCCGTACGTCATCCGGCTAAGCCGGGCCACGCGGCGGACGCTGATCGTCAACCTCGGCTTCGCCCTGCTGATGATCGCCCTGATGCTCGTGGCCATCTTCGCCCGCGACCTGCCGCTGCCGGCGGCCGTCATCGGCCACGAGGGGGGCACGGTGCTGGTGTCGTTGAATGGATTGCGGTTGTTGGGGTATCGGGACAAGGGTTAGGGCACTGTCCCCGGCGACCCGCCCCTGCACGGCGCCCACCGAGACCTGACAGGTGGGCGCTCGACGCAACCAGAGTGACTGCTCCAATGTGTTAAAGCGCCCTTCCAGCATCTGCAGCGTCTCCTCGCGCGCCAGCTTCTCGGCCAGCGTCAACTGCGCGTACTGGTTCAGCGAGATGCCTTCGTCCTTGGCCATTTTCTTGCTCCGCTGGTAATGCGATTCCGGCAAACGCAAGGCAACTACATTACTCATCGTCAATCTCCTGTGGCCGGTTGGCCCGATGCCGGCAAATACGCCGGCCCACGAGCTATCAAAACAGCAAAAAAGGGGTGGGGTCATGATTTTCGGCTTATTGGTGTTGCCGGCGCAGGCGCATTCGCTGTCACCAGCCGTGCGGCGTCGGGCTACCCCTTCCATTTGCGGGCCAAATATTTGCGTTCCGATATTCTTGCGCTAAAACTCCCCCCATGATCCCACCCACCGCCGACATCGTCATCTGCGGCGCCGGCATCGCCGGAGTCTCCGCCGCCTATCATCTGGCCGCGCGCCACGGCATCACCAACGTGCTGCTGGTCGAGGAAGGCTCGCCGCTGATGCTGACCAGCGACAAATCGACCGAGGCGTACCGCAACTGGTGGCCCGGCCCCGGCGACGCCATGGTCCGCTTCATGAACCGCAGCATCGACCTGCTGGAAGAGCTGGCCGGGCAGAGCGACAACTACTTCGCCCTCAACCGGCGCGGCTACGTCTTCCTGACGGCCGACCCGGCCACGGCCGAGCGCTACCTGCTGTCGGCCCGCGAGTCGGAGCAGCTGGGCGCGGGGGAGTTGCGCGTCCACCGCGGCCGCCCCGACGACCCGCCCTTCCCCGCCGCCCACGCTGAGGGCTGGCCGCCCGAGTTGGTGGGGGCCGACCTGGTGCTCGACCCGGCCCTCATTCAGCAGCGCTTCCCGTTCATCACCCCCGACGCCGTGGCCATGCTCCACCCGCGCCGCTGCGGCTGGCTCAGCGCCCAGCAGCTGGGCATGTGGCTGCTGAGCGAGGCCAGGGCGTGCGGCGTGCGGCTGGTCAGCGGCCGCGTCACGGCCGTCGACACCAGCGGCGGCCGGGTGCGCGGCGTCACCATTCGCGCCGGCGAGCGGGAGCAGGTGGTGCAGACCCGCGCCTTCGTCAACGCCGCCGGGCCGCTGGTCGATCAGGTGGCGCGTCTGCTGGATGTCGAGCTGCCCGTCTTCAACGAGCTGCACGGCAAGGTGGCCATCAACGACCCGCTGGGCGTCGTGCCGCGCGACGCGCCGCTGATGATCTGGAGCGACCCCGTGACGCTGCCCTGGGAGGACGAGGAGCGCGAGGAGCTGGCGGCCGACGAGACCACGCGCTGGCTGACTGAGCCGTTCCCCGCGGGCGTCCACTTCCGGCCGGAGGGCGGCCCCGGCGCGCAGACGCTGCTGCTGCTGTGGACCTACGACATCAAGCCCACGCCGGCCGTCTGGCCCACCCGCTTCGAGCCGGAGTACGCCGAGGTGGTGGCCCGCGGCCTGACGCGGATGATCCCCGGCCTGGCGGCCTATGGCGGCAACTTCGGCCGCCCCTACGTCGACGGCGGCTACTACTGCAAGACACAGGAGAACCGGCCGCTCATCGGCCCGCTGCCCGTCGACGGCGCCTACGTCTTCGGCGCGCTGTCGGGCTACGGCATCATGGCCTCGCAGGCCGGCGCCGACCTGCTGGCGGCCCACATCACCGGCGGCGCGCTGCCCGGCTACGCGGCCGCCATGGCCCTCGGCCGCTACGACGACCCCGCCTACCGCGCCCTGCTGGATGAGTGGGACCCGACGACGGGGCAGTTGTGAGAAGGGATTGGGGATTAGAGATTGAGGGACTGAGAGATTAGGAGATTGGGAGACTGAGAGACAATGTGACTGGCGAGTTGAAGGTTCTCAGTCTCCTAGTCTCCCAGTCTCCAGTCCCTAATCTCTTCTTCTCCCAAAGCACCATACACCCAATGGAGAACAATATGGCCCAAACCGAATCCTTCCTCGACACCACCATCGGCAACTGGCGCCTCTATAACGACAAGCTGCGCGACGCCGTCGCCCCACTGACGGCCGAGCAGCTGCGGCTGCAGCCCGCGCCGGGCATGTGGCCGCTGCAGCAGCTCTTGCAGCACATCGTCAGCGTCCGCGCTGGCTGGTTCCTGGGCACGTTGCAGGAAGTGGACGAGACGATTGAGCCGTACCTGGCGTGGGGGCAATGGGAGTCGCCGCCGCGCACCGCGGCCGAGCTGGCCCAGGGGCTGGATGACACCTGGACGTTCATCGAGAGTCGCCTGCGCCGCTGGTCGGTCGAAGAGCTGGCCGCGACCTTCCCCGATGAGACGGACGAAGGCGTGTTCGACGTGTCGCGCAGTTGGGTTATCTACCACGTGCTGGAGCACGACCTGCACCATGGCGGCGAGGTGTCGCTGCTGATGGGCATGAACGGGCTGCCGGGGGTAGACCTCTAGCCCCACGCCACCGGAGACAACCACATGGACGACAACGTGAAACGAAGCCTCTGGCGCCAGTACGGCGCGGCCATCGACACGCTCAGCCACGCCATGGAGCTGTGCCCCGACGAGCTGTGGACGGCCGTCGTCTGGCCCGACGACGAAGACCCGCGCTACGGCCAATTCTGGTTCATCGTCTACCACACCCTCTCCTGGCTCGACCTCTTCCTGACCGGCACGCGCGAGGAATTCGAACTGCCTGCTCCGTTCGTCCGCGGCCGCGTGCCCGACGAGCCGTACACCCGACAACAGTTGCGCGACTATCTGGCCCACGGCCGCCGCAAGTGCCGCGCGGCCGTCGACGGCCTGACCGACGAACGCGCCCGCCGGGTCTGCGTCTTCCCGTGGATGGAGCCCACCTATCTGGAGCTGCAGATGTACTGCATGCGCCACGTGATGGAGCACGCCGGGCAGCTGGGCTACTTCCTGGGGCAACAGGGCGTGACGGGCATGGATTGGATATCGCAGGCAAAAGACGAGTAACCCCCGGCGCACTCGCGCCGGTTAATCTATTGCGAGGTAGAATACCCCAATGAGAAAAATCAACGTGCTGACTTTTGTGACTCTCGACGGCGTCATGCAGGCCCCCGGCGGCCCCACCGAAGACCCCAGCGGCGGCTTCACGCTCGGCGGCTGGCTGGTGCCCTACTTCGACGAGGTACTCGGCAACGAGATGGGCAGCCAGATGGGGCGGCCGTTCGACTTGCTGCTCGGCCGCAAGACGTTCGAGATCTTCGCCACCTATTGGCCCCACCAGGAAGGGGAAAACCCCATCGACGACGCTAACAAGTACGTCGTCTCCAACACGATGACGGAGCATTGGTGGCGCAACTCCCACTTCATCACCGGCGACGTCGTCGAGCAGATCAGGGCCCTGAAGCAAACGGACGGCCCCGACCTGCAAGTCCACGGCAGCGGCACGTTGATTCAGACCCTGCTGCAGAACGACCTGATCGACGAACTGTGGCTCAAGATCTTCCCGGTGACGCTGGGCATGGGCCGCCGCCTCTTCGCCGAGGGCACCGCGCCGGCCGCCTACGAGCTGGTCGAGGCCAAAAGCTCCCCCAGCGGCGTGGTCATCGCCAGCTTCCGGCGCGCGGGCGACGTGCAGACCGGTTCGGTCTAGCCGGAATACACCCACCGTGGCCGGCCGCCCCGCCGGCCACACAGCCTGTCTATATGGAATGAAGAAACGCTTATGACTATTCGAGTTTGTCTGGCCGGAGCCACCGGCTGGGCCGGTTCGGCGCTGGCCCGCGCCATCGCCGCCACTGAGGACATCGAACTGGTGTCAGCCGTGTCGCGCACCCACGCCGGCCGTATTTTGGGCAACGTGCTCAACGAGCCGCGCCTGACCGCCCCCATCTTCGGCACAGCCGAGGAAGCGCTGGAGTACCCCTGCGACGTCTTCTTCGACTACACCAAGCCCGACATCGCCCGCGCCAACGTCCTGGCCGCGCTCGACGCCGGGGCCCACGTCGTCGTCGGCACGTCGGGCCTGAGCGACAACGAGTACGCCATCATCGCGTCGGTGGCCGACATGCGCGGCCGGGGGGTGCTGGCCGTGGGCAACTTCGCCCTGACGGCCGTGCTGCTGATGAAGTTCGCCGAGACGGCCGCCCGCCTCATCCCCCAGTGGGAAGTCATCGACTATGCCGGCGACCGCAAGAAGGACGCCCCCAGCGGCACCGTGCGCGAGCTGGCCGCCCGGCTGGGGCGCATCCGGCCGTCGGAGCTGACCGTGCCGCTGGAAGAGACGCAGGGGGTGGCCGAGACGCGCGGCGCGCGCATGGGCGGCACGCAAGTCCACTCCATCCGCCTGCCCGGCTACACCATCTCCGTCGAGGCCATCTTCGGCATGGCCGACCAGACGCTCACCATCCGCCACGACTCCGGCACCAGCGCCGAGCCGTACGTCGGCGGGGCGCTGCTGGCCATCCGCAAGGCGGGCACCTTCACCGGCCTGAAGCGCGGGCTGGACAGCGTGCTGGAGCTATAGACCCCCGAAACCGGGTTTCTTCCGAGAAGCCCGGTTTCTGAAAACACAGGCTATCCATGCGCAAAGTCATCTACGCCTTCTCGCAATCCCTCGACGGCTACATCGAAGCGGCCGACGGCCGCCTCGACTGGCCCATCGTCGACGAAGAGATCCACCGCCATTTCAACGCGCTGGAAGACAGCATCGACATCCAGCTATATGGACGGCGGCTGTACGAGAACATGGCCGCCTTTTGGCCCACGGCCCACGAAGACCCGAACGCGCCGGACTACATCCTGGAATACGCCCGCATCTGGAACTCGAAGCAACGCATCGTCTTCTCCAACACCCTGACCGAAGTCGGCCCCAACGCCCGCCTGTTCAGCGGCGACATCACGACGGAGGTCAACAAGCTGAAGCAACAGCCGGGCAAGGACATGGTCGTCGGCGGCGCCACGCTGGCGGCGACCTTCATCCGGCTGGGGCTGATCGACGAGTACCGCGTCTACATCCACCCCATCATCCTCGGCGGCGGCAAGCCGATGTTTCCCCCGCTGGATAAGCAGATCGGCCTGCAACTGGTCGAGACCCACACGTTCGGCACGGGGGTTGTGCTGTTGAAGTATCAGCCTCGTGAAGCGTAGAGCGAGGGCGGGTCACAGACCCGCCCCTACACCAAACGCGGCCTCTAGTAGGGGCGAGGCAACGGCGAGACGAACTGTCTTGCTCCGACGAATTGATCTCGCCGTTGCCTCGCCCTCTTCTGTGCCGCGAAGGGGGCAGGCAACCGGGAGAGAAACCCCGCTTGTTCCCAGTTACGCCTCTCCCGGTTGCCTGCCCCCTACATCTGGCCGCAGCGCCATTAATTTGTAGGGGCGGGTTTGCAACTCGCCCTCTTCCCGAGGGAGAAATTTACGAACAGGGCACAGCCATATTAATCTATAACGTGCACTTGCAACCCCTATCTGCTCTCTCCCCCACCCCGCCCCGACTCAACCGCCCGATTCTTCACCCCATCCAGCCACAGCGTATTGCTCTCATCCCGATGGGCGCCGTCCGTCCCCACGTGCTTGTCGTCTATCGTCGGGCCGTTCTTGATGACATGCACCAGCGCCATCGCGTGGCCGCGCCCCAGACCGTACTCCTGCTTCAGCCAATCGACGATGACCCCGCTCTTCACGCCGGGCTTGTCGTATCCCTTTTCCTTCGCCAGCGCGATGAACTCGTTTGGCGTTTTGCCGGTTTTGGCTTCAATATTGTCGAGATAGGCTTGAAATGACATGGCCGCATTATAAAGCATCGAATCAACCATATCTAGACCGGAGCGAACATTCGTGCTATCTTGTCTTGTACCTATGACCACCTCGGTGACGAATACTGCAGCCCCCGGCATCGGCCAACTAAGCGAGCGTTCGCTCCACGCCGCGCTGAAGGAGCACCTGGCCCAACCCGGCGACCGGTTCGAGGTCAAGCTCGGCCGCTACGTCATCGACATCGTCCGCGACGACCTGCTGATCGAGATCCAGACCCGCCACCTCTACGCGCTGCGGCCAAAGCTGCTGCGGCTGCTGGCCGAGCACCCGGTGCGCCTCGTCCACCCGCTGCCGGCCGAGCGCTGGATCGTCCGCGAGGGGCGCGATGGCCGCCGGACGCGCCGCAAGTCGCCCAAGCGCGCGGCCGTGTGCGACATCTTCACCGAGCTCGTGCGCGTGCCCGACCTGGCCGCCCACCCCAACCTGACGCTGGAGGTGCTGCTCATCCGCGAGGAGCAGCAGTGGCGCGACGACGGCCAGGGGAGCTGGCGGCGCGGCGGCTGGAGTCTGGTGGATACGCGGCTACTCGGTGTGCAGTCGTCCCACGTGCTGCGGCGGCCGGCGGAGTTCCTGGCGCTGCTGCCGCCGCTACCGCCGTCCTTCACCAACAGTGACTTGGCCCAAGCCAGGGGCTGGAACCGGCATCTGGCGGGCAAGGCGACCTACGCGCTGCGGGCAATGGGCTTGCTGTCGGCCGAGAAGCATGGCCGCGCCAATCTATTTACAATCGAGGCACCCCATGATCACCGTTGAACTCCAAATCGAAGAATCCGCCCTGGCCGAGCTGGACGAAGTCGTGGCGCAGCTCGGCATCTCCCGCGACGCCTACATCCGGACGGCCGTCAAACACACGCTGGCCCTCTACCGGCCCAAGGAATGGGACGCCGAAGACGAGATCAACACCTTTCTGCTGTGGCTGGCCGAAGACGACGATGACCCCGACACCTTCAGCCCGCTCGATTGGCCGCCCGAAGATGACCGATCCAATTGAGCCTGGCGCGATGTTGCAGTAAAATCCGCCCATTCTTCACCCAGGAGTTGACGCCATGACCGACCAGCGGCCGATCACCATTCTCTGTCTCGCCAGCGAGTTCAAGGGGGTGCCTTTCATCGAAGAGTGCGCCCGGCAGGGAGCACGAGTCATTCTGCTGACGGCCGAGGAGTATGGCGGCAAGGCGTGGCCATGGGACAGCGTGGCCGAGCATTACAACATGCCCGACCTGCACACCCAGCCGAACATCACCAACGCCGTCAGCTATCTGGCCCGCAGCAACGACCTCGACCGCATCGTGGCCCTCGACGACTACGACGTGGCCACGGCCGCCACATTGCGCGAGCACCTGCGGCTGCCCGGCATGGGCGAGACCCAAGCCCGCTACTTCCGCGACAAGCTGGGCATGCGCACCCAGGCCGCGGCCCACGGCATCCGCGTTCCCGCCTTCACGCCCGTCTTCAACTACGACCAGCTGCGCGACTACATGGCCCGCGTCCCCGCGCCGTGGGTGCTGAAGCCCCGTTTCGAAGCCGGCGCGGTGGGCATCCGCAAGCTCCACGACAGCGAAGCCGTCTGGCGCTCGCTCGACGAGCTGGGCGACCAGCAGTCGTTCTACCTGCTGGAGCAGTTCGTCCCCGGCGACGTCTACCACGTCGACGCGCTGGTGTGGGGCGGCGAGGTAGTGTTCGCCGTCAGCAGCCGCTACGGCGCGCCGCCGCTCAGCGTGACGCAAGGCGGCGGCATCTTCAACACCCGCCTGCTGCCGCGCGACTCGGCCGACTTCGCCGAGACCACCGGACTGGCGGCCGACGTCTTCCGCGCCTTCGGGCTCGACCGCGGCGTCACCCACACTGAGTTCATCCGCGCCCACCACGACGGGCAGTTCTACTTCCTGGAGACGGCCGCGCGCGTCGGCGGCGCCCACATCGACAAGATGGTCGAGGCGGCCAGCGGCATCAACCTGTGGCAAGAGGCGGCGCGCATCGAGCTGGCGTCCATTCGTGGCGAGGCGTACCGGCTGCCGGAGCACCGCCAAGCGTACGCCGGGCTGATCATCTGTCTGGCGCGGGAGCAATGGCCCGATCTGTCGTCCTATAACGACCCGGAGATCGTCTGGCGCGTGCCGCGCGAGAACCACGCCGGGCTGCTGGTGGCCTCGCCCGACGCCGAGCGCGTCAACCGGCTGCTCGACCAGTACAACGAGCGCTTCGCCCGCGACTTCCTGCTGCACGCCCCGAACCAGAAGCAGGCGCGCACGACATTCTAGCTGTAGCGCAAACGTTCCTGTCCGCGTTCGGGGCTCAGCCAGGCATGAGTGAGCCACATCCACACGCATGTAAAAAATCTCCGTCGCTGTCGCCCGTCACCCGGCCGGCGGCTAGAATCATAAATGATGTTGAGCCATTGGGAAGCGCGATTTGAGCAGTTCGTCGCTCAGCTGTTGGGCGAGACGGCCGATTCTGCCCATGACCTGCCCCATATCCATCGCGTCGTCGCCAACGCCCGCCGGCTGGCCGAGACCGAGGGGGCGGACCCGGCGGTGGTGCTGCCCGCGGCGTGGCTCCACGACTGCGTCATCGTGCCCAAGGACTCGCCGCAGCGCGCCCACGCCTCGCGGCTGGCGGCCGAGCGCGCCGGGCGCTTTCTGCGCGACGCCGGCTATCGGCCCGACCTCATTCCCGCCATCGAGCACGCCATCGCCGCCCACAGCTTCAGCGGCGGCATCCCGCCCGAGACGCTGGAGGCGCGCGTGGTGCAGGACGCCGACCGGCTCGACGCGCTGGGGGCCATCGGCATCGCCCGCACGCTGATGCTCGGCGGCGTCATGGGCCTGCCGCTCTACGACCCCGACGAACCCTTGCCGCAGCGCCGCCAACCCGACGACCGGCAGAACGTCATCGACCACTTCTACGTCAAGCTGCTCACCCTGGCCGAGCGGATGCACACGGCCGCCGGACGGCGCGAAGGAGAGCGGCGCACGCGCCTGATGCGTGTATACTTGGAAGCGCTCGGGCGCGAGCTGGCGACTGACCCCCCCGAGACCGAATCCGCGACCTGACGCCGGCCGCCGTAGTTACATTGCATGAACGATACAACCCACCGCTACGAGCTCGCCCTCGACATCGGCGAGGAAGCCATCCGCCAGGGCAAATGGCAGCAGGCACTCACCTGCTTCCAGACGGCCCTGACCGGCTTGCCGCGCGAGCCGCGAGTCTACAACGGCCTGGGCGACACACATCTGGCCTTGGCCGACCGCGGCCGGGCGTTGGCCTGCTACAAGGAAGCGGCCCGATTGGCCGGTGACAACCCCCTCTACGTCGCCAAAGTGGCCGACGTGCAGGAGCAGCTGGGGATGCCGGCCGACAGCGCCCGCAGCCACCTCATCGCCGGGGACATTAACTGGAACCGGGGCTGGTTCAACCAGGCGGAGAGCCACTGGATGCTCGCCCTGTCGCTGAAGCGGGATCTGGTGAGGGCGCGCGAGCGGCTGGCACTGGCCGCCGACCGGCGTGGCGATGTGGAAGGCGCGACCCGCCACTACCTGGATCTGGCCGAGACATTGCGGCACGAGGGGCGCTGCCTCATGGCCCTGCACATCTGCTATACGGTGTTGGCGCGCCAGCCGGACAGCCCGCAGGTGTGGGCGGCCGCCGACCAGGCGTGGCGCTGTGTGGCCGTCCGCGACCAGCGGCGGCAGCGCGAAGACACCCACGTCGACCCGGGCGACCTGCTCAACGCCGCCTCGGAGTTCGCCCAATGGCAGCTGGCGGCCGCCATTCGCCAGAGCACGCTGAACAACCATGCCCCCGCTCATGCCGAAGCGTACATCCATCTGCGACAGGCCATTCTCAACGAAGGGTTCGGCCACGCGGGGGCAGCCGTCTCCTTCTATGAGAAGGCCGCGGCCACCGGGCTGGCGACGCCCCCGCTTTTCTTCGCTGTGGGGCTGCTCTACCGGCTGCTCGGACGCCGCCAGGACGCCCGCGCCGCTCAAATGCTGGCCTCGCGCCACCCATTCTACCGCCGTGCCGTGGCTCTGCTGGAGTGAGCGGCGCCTTTTACCCCCGGCCCCCAAGCTGGTATATAATAGTCGCGCCGCCGGCCCTCGGCGGCCGATCCGGGGAATGTCATCCCTTTCACGAAATCTGAATAGCCCGTCACTTGTCCCCGAAGGAGTACAAGTATGGTACAGCCCTCAACAATCGATCTGACCGCGCTGGAGCCCATCCTGATCCGCTATCGGGGGCGCGGCCGCGAGGCGCTTCTGCCGCTGTTGCATGAAGCCCAGGCCGTCCACGGCTGGCTCCCGCGCGAGGTGCTGCAGGCCATCGGCGAGACGTTGCGTGTGCCTCTGTCCGATATCCACGGCGTCGTCGAGTTTTACTCGATGTTCTACAACGAGCCCACCGCCCGGCGCGTCATCCGCGTCTGCAACGACCCCGCATGCCACATGGCGGGCAGCCCGGCCGTGCGCCTGGCCATCGAGGAGCGGCTGGGGCTCAGGCCGGGGGAGACGAGCGCCGACGGCGCGATCACCTATGAGACCGTCCCCTGTCTGGGCATGTGCGAGCACGCGCCCAACGCACTGAACGGCGACCGCCCGGCCGGCGACCTGACCCCGGACGACATCGACGCCTTCCTGGCCGGCACCTACCCCGAGCCGGAGCCGAAGATCTACGGCGGCCCGCTGGTCAAGCTGGCCCGCGCCGGCAAGATCGACCCGACCAGCCTGGCCGACTTCGAGAAGTACGACGGCTACAAGGCGCTGCGCAAGGCGCTGTCGATGACGCCGGAAGAGATCATCGCCATGATGAAGGGCAGCGACCTGCTCGGCCGCGGCGGGGCGATGTTCCCCACGGGGCTGAAATGGGAAATGACCCGCAACGCCCCCGGCACTCCGGCTGAGAAATATCTCGTGGCCAACGCCGACGAGAGCGAGCCCGCCACCTTCTAGGACCGGGCGCTGATGGAGCAAGACCCGTTCAATCTAATCGAGGCCATGACCATCGCCGCCTACACCGTGGGGGCCGAAAACGGCTGGCTCTTCCTGCGGGGCGAATACCCGCTCAGCTACAAGCGGCTGAAGAACGCCATCGAGAAGGCGCGTGCCGCCGGCTATCTGGGGCGCAACATCCTCGGCCGCCGGGGGTTCAACTTCGACATCGAGCTGCGGCTGGGGGCCGGGGCCTACATCTGCGGCGAGGAGACGGCCCTGTTCGAGGCCATCGAGGGCAAGCGCGGCTTCCCACGCATCAAGCCCCCCTTCCCGACCACCCACGGCCTGTTCCAGCAGCCGACGGCCATCAACAACGTCGAGACGCTGGCGGCCACAGTGGCTATCCTCAACATGGGCGTCGAGCAGTGGCACAAGCTGGGCACGCCGGGCTCGCCGGGCACGAAGTGGTTCTGCGTCAGCGGTCGGGTGATGCGGCCGGGCGTCTACGAGGTGCCGTTTGGCCTGACGGTGCGACAGCTCATCCAGATGGCCGGCGGGGTCATCGGCAACGAGGTGCAGGCCGTGCTGCTGGGCGGCGCGGCCGGGGTGTTCATCGGCCCGCGCCGGCTGGACACGCCGCTGACCTATGAAGACGCCAAGGCGCAGAACTTCCCCATCGGCTCCGGCGTCATTATGGTCTTCGACGAGGCCGTCGATCTGCGCGAGATCATGTACATGCTGGCCCGCTTCTTCGCCCACGAGAGCTGCGGCAAGTGCTACCCGTGCGCGCTGGGCACGCAGCGCCAGATGGAGATCATGGAGCGCATCCTGCACTACGGCGGCCCGCGTGCCGACGACAAGCGGACGCTGCAAGACATCGGCCTAGCCATGACCCAGACCTCGCTGTGCGGCCTGGGCCAAACGGCCGCCTCGGCCATCCTCAGCGCCGCCGACCGCTGGCCCGAGCTATTCGAGCCGGATTTAAGATGAATGTTTTAACCACGGATTTTCACGGATTTAACGGATTAGCACGGAACTTTCTTATCCGTTTTAATCCGCTTCATCCGTGATAATCCGTGGTGAAAAGATTACCCTTATGACCAACAACGATCTCATCGGTGCAAAGCCCGTGCGCTATATCAGCCTCAATGGCGGCGAGCCGTTGCCCGTCGACGGGGCGGTCATCGACGAGGCGCTGGCCTGTGTGTCGGTCAACGGCCAGGAGCTGGCGACGTTCATGTGCACGCCGCGCGATCTGACGGAGCTGGCGCTGGGCTTCCTCTACAACGAGAGCGTCATCAGCGGCCTCAACGACGTGCGCGCCCACCACATCGCCAGGAACCGTCCCTGCGTCGACGTATGGCTCCACAACATCGAGTTCGAGCGGCCGCGACGGGCCATCATCACCGCCGGCTGCGGCGGCGGGCTGACCTTCGATGACCTGTCGGGCGTCTACGAGCCGCTGGTGAGCGAGCTGCGGGCCACGCCGGAGCAGCTGGCGGGGCTCATGCGGCAGCTGCACCTGGGCGCTGAACTGTACCAGACGGCACGCGGCGTCCACACGGCCGTGCTGGCCGAGGTCGGCGAGTCCGACGAGGGGCGCGTGCTGCTCCAGGTCGAGGACATCGGCCGCCACAACTGCCTGGACAAGCTGCAGGGCGCGGCGCTGCTGGGCGGCATCCCCACGCGGGATCGCATCCTGCTCAGCAGCGGCCGCATCAGCAGCGAGATGATCAACAAAGCCCGCCGCCTGGAGACGCCCATCGTCTGCTCCCGCACCTCGCCCACCAGCCTGTCCGTGGCCCTGGCCGAGGCGTGGAACATCACCATAGTGGGCTACGTGCGGCAGGATCGGATGCGGGTTTATTCGCATCCGGAGCGAGTGATCAGTAAGCAGTAAGCAGTAAGCAGTATTCAGTGTTCGGTGAAGCAGACTGCATACTGAACACTGGATACTGGATACTGGACACCGACCACTGCCCGAAACTGGAGAGCATCTATGCAAACCACAGTAAACCTGACCATCGACGGCATACCCGTCAGCGTGCCGGCGGGAACGACCATCCTGAACGCGGCGGCGTCCGTCGGCATCGAGATCCCGGTGGTGTGCTACCACCCCCATCTGACGGCCAACGGGCTGTGCCGGGTGTGCTCGGTCGACGCGGGGCGACGGCTGCAGGCGGCCGCCTGCGTCACGCCGGTGGCCGAGGGCATGGTGGTCAACACCCAGACCGACGACGTGCTCCGCGCCCGGCGCACCACGCTGGAGATGCTCAACTCGACCGTCGACCTGAGCGAAACGCCCCACGTTCTGGAGATGCTGCGCGACCTGGACGCCGACCTGGAGCGTTTCGAGGGCATGGAGCGGCGCGAGTCGCCCGTCTACGACGACAACCCGTTCTACCTGCGCGACTATAACAAGTGCATCAACTGCTGGCGCTGCGTGCAGGTGTGCGCCGAGGACGCGCAATACACCTTCGCCCTGACCTTCGACGGCCGCGGCTTCCACACCACCATCGGCACCTTCGACGGCGACGGCATGATGGACACCACCTGCGTCTTCTGCGGCCAATGCGTCGGCGTCTGCCCCACCAACGCGCTGAAGCCCAAGCGTCAATTCCTGCTGGAGCAGGGCGTTGACCCCGACGACATCTTCCGCCAGACGCGGCGCGGCGGCAAACGACGGCGCAAGCAAGAGGCGGCCGGGGAGTGATGGCGCATCGTGTATAATACACGTGTCGCTGCGTCTTAGATGATGGCGCGGCAAGAGAGAGTTTATGATCGCCGAGATCGTCGACCAAGTAGAAACAACTGAATTAAGCCGCCGCCGGTTCACTGCCGATGAGTATTGGCGTATTCTTGAGGCCGGCATCTTGGGCGAGGACGCAGCGGTGGAACTGATTTGGGGAGAGATCATTGAGATGAGTCCGATCAATGTGCCGCACACCCTGTGCGTCAACAGGTTGAACATGATGTTGACACCCAGGTTGGCTGAGCAAGCCATCGTCAGTGTTCAAAACCCTGTCCAGATCGACGAGTATTCCCTACCCCAACCAGATATCGCTGTTTGGCAGCTATCCGACGAGGAATACGATAGACTGGCCGACCCGACTGAACTGTTATTAGTGATTGAAGTCGCCGATTCTTCGATCCGCAAGGATAAAGTTGCCAAGGCCAAGCTCTATGGGGCCGCCGGTATCACAGATTACTGGATCGTCAATTTGCATGCGCGTCGGGTCGAGGTATTCCGTGACCCACAGACTGATGGATACGGCACGATTACACTCTACGGGCCAGGGAAGACAATTTCGCCGCTGGCTTTCCCCGATATGTCTTTGAGTGTGGATGCGATCCTAGGCCTGGGTGATTAACTTTCTGACAATTGATACGTATTTCGCCGCGCGGAAATAAGAAGGAGAAATGAACATGATCATCCCCGACCGCATCGTCCGCACCACCTGCCCCTACTGCGGAGTGGGTTGCCAGATGAATCTGAAGGTGAAGGATGAGTTCATCTACGCCGTCGAAGCGCCGTTCGACGCCGCCCCGAACCACGGGATGCTGTGCGTCAAGGGGCGGTACGGGACGGACTATGTGAAGCACCCCGGCCGGGTGAAGACGCCGCTCATCCGCGCCAACCGGCACGAGGGGCGCAGCGCCCCGGCCGTCTGGCGCGAGGCCACGTGGGACGAGGCGCTCGATCTGGTGGCCGACGAGCTGGTGCGCATCACCCGCACCTACGGGGGCGACGCCATTGCCGCCTATGCCAGCGCCAAGGCGACCAACGAGGACAACTACGTCTACCAGAAGCTCATCCGCGCGCTGTTCGAGACGAACAACATCGACCATTGCGCCCGCCTGTGCCACGCCGGCTCCGTCACCGGCCTGCAACTCTCCATCGGCTCCAGCGCCATGTCCAACTCCATCGCCGAGATGGAGAATCTGGAAGCGTTCATCGTCACCGGCAGCAATACCACCGAGACCCACCCGGTTATCTCCAACTTCCTGAAGCGCGCCGTGCGGCAAAAGGGCGCCCAACTCCTCGTCGTCGA
>CAYNOL010000079.1:0-15588 GCA_964398825.1 uncultured Ardenticatenaceae bacterium | reverse complement strand
ATGCAGCAACCCATCATCTCCTACGACCAGGACGAGCTGGGCGACTGGCGCGCTATTCTGGCTTGCGGCCACCGCCAGCACATTCGCCACAACCCGCCGCTGGTCAATCGGCCGTGGGTGCTGAGCGAAGAGGGTCGCCGCCGCTTCCTCGGCGCGGTGCTGGAGTGCAAGCTGTGCGACGAAGCGGAGCCGGTGGGCGATGGCGTCGTCTCGGCCGAGGCGCTGGAAGCCATCTACGACCGCTTTCACGACGAACTCCGCCGCTACGTGCGGCCGAGCGTCACCGATCTCGATGCAGCCGAAGCTGTCTTGCTCGATGTCTACCGCCATATCCACGGCCGCATTGATGACCTGAGCGACGACGAGCACGCCGAAAGTTGGCTATATCGCATCGTCGAGCAGGCTATCGACGCGCACTCCGGCCGCGCAACAGACCAAGACACCGCCCCGAGCGCACTGGCCCCGGCAATCGAAGGCCTTCTCGCCTGCCTGCCCGGCGAATTGCGGCAGACGATCCTGCTGGTCGAGTATCGCGGCTTCAGTCTGGCCGAGCTCGGTGACCGGCTGGATATTCTCCCGGCTACGGCCGCCGCACGTCTTCAGCAAGCCCGCGCCAAACTGCGCGAAGCCCTGCTCGACTGCTGCCACGTCCAGTATGACCGCCACGGCCGGACGCTCCCCCACAACCCCCGCTGCCCCGCCTGCGCCGGGTAGGGCGGGTGGAACCGGACGCCAAAACGCAAAGACGCCGCAGCGCGTACCAATCGCGCCCCGGCGTCTTTCTGTTGTGAATGGCTGTTGAGGGTTAGACTGCCACCTGCCGCCGCTTCTCAACCGCGTCCAGCAGCGAGGCGAAAGCGTCGCTAAACGACTTCACCCCTTCGCGCTCCAGCTGGTCGGTCACTTCTTTCATCGAGATGCCCAGCCCTTCGAGCGCCTCGATGACCTGCCGCTCCTCGTCCAGATTCTGCTCCACCGTTGGCTCCGTCGCGCCGTGGTCAAGCACGGCCGCCAGCGTCTGCGGCGGCACGGTGTTGACTGTGTTCGGCCCCACCAGCTCATCGACGTAGAGGACGTCGCTGTAGGCCGGGTTCTTTGTGCCGGTCGAGGCCCACAACGGCCGCTGCACCTGTGCCCCGGCCGTCTGCAGCCGCTTGAACCGCTCCGACGAGAACACCTGCTTAAAGTCGTCATAGGCCAGCTTGGCGTTGGCCACGGCCGCCTCCCCCAGCAGACCTTCCGCTAGCTCCGCCCGGGGGCCGCCCTGCTCGATGATCGCCTGCAGCTGCTTGTCGACGTTGGTGTCGACGCGCGAGACGAAGAACGAGGCCACCGAGGCGATGTTGTCAAGCGGCTGGCCGGCCGCCATTCGTTGCTCAAGTCCCGTCAGATAGGCGTCCATGACGTCGGCGTACCGCTCGCGGGAGAAGATGAGCGTGACGTTGACGTTGATACCCTCGGCGATGGCGTCGCGGATGGCGGGGATGCCCGCCTTGGTGGCCGGGATCTTGACCATCAAGTTCGGCCGATTGACGCGCTGCCACAGCGAGAGCGCCTCGGCCAGCGTCGTCTCGGTGTCGTGGGCTAGCCGGGGATTGACCTCGATGCTGACGAAGCCATCGCCCCCGTTGGTGCGGTCATAGAGCGGCCGGAACAGGTCGGCCGCGTCCTGGATGTCCTCGATGGCCAGACGCCAGAAGATATCTTCGCCATTCAGCTCTTCGGCGATCAGCGGCTCCAGCGCCCGGTCGTAATCTGTCGTCTTGGTCATGGCGTTCATGAAGATGGTCGGGTTCGAGGTGACGCCCCGAATCTCGCCGCGCTCGATCATCCCGGCCATTTCGCCGTTCTCCAGCATCCCCCGCTCGATGTTGTCGTACCAGATCGACTGCCCCAACTCCGCTAGTTTTTGTACGGTGTTCATGTCTACTCCTTGTAACGAGAGGTTCTTATGTTCATAGCGCGATCTTGGGAGAAGATGTTGAAGCGCCTGGCTACGAACAAAGAGAAGCGCGTTACACAGTCTTAAGCCTTGCTCAAAAGCCCTTCGGCTATTTCCACCACGTTATCGACGGTGAAGCCCAGATTCGAGAAAACGTCCTTGGCCGGGGCCGACGCGCCGAAGCGGTCGAGGGCCAGCACGCGGCCGTTGTTGCCCACCCACTGGTGCCAACCCAACGGCACGCCCGCCTCGACAGCCACTCGCCGGTCGATGTCGGGCGGCAGCACTTCGTCGCGATACGCCTGATCCTGCTCCTCGAACAATTCCCAGCACGGGAAGGAGACCAGCCGCACCGACACGCCCCGCTCGGCCAGCCTCAACCCCGCGGCCACAATGAGCGACACCTCGGAGCCGGTTGCCATCAGGATGAGTTGCGGGGGGTCGTCGCCCAAGTCGGCCAGCACGTACGCGCCGCGCTGCAGGCCGTCGGCCGGCGCGAACGTATCGCGGTCCAGCGTCGGCACCGCTTGCCGCGTCAGCGCCAGCGCCGTCGGCCGGTGGCGGTTGGCCACGGCCACCTTCCACGCCTCGCGCACCTCGTTGGCGTCGCCGGGGCGGATGGTCAGCAGTTGCGGGATGGCCCGCAGCGCGGCCAGATGCTCCACCGGTTGGTGGGTGGGGCCGTCCTCGCCGACGCCGATGCTGTCGTGGGTGAAGACGGAGATGGAGCCCAGTTCCGACAGGGCCGACAGGCGAATGGCCGGCCGCATGTAGTCGGAGAAGACCAGGAAGGTGGCGCCGAACGGGATGAGGCCGCCGTAGTAGGCCATGCCGTTGACGATGGCCCCCATGGCGTGCTCGCGCACCCCGAAGTGGACGTTGCGCCCCGACTTGTCGAGGTCGAACGACGGGCTGCCGGTGATCCAGGTGTTGGTAGACGGGGCCAGGTCGGCCGAGCCGCCGAACAGCTCGGGCAGCTTTTCGGCCAGCGCGTTCAGCACCTTGCCCGACGAGGCGCGCGTGGCCATGCCCTTCTCGTCGGCCGGAAACTCGGGCAACCCTTCGTCCCAGCCCGCCGGCAGATCCCCCGCCAGCCGCCGCCGCAACTCCGCGCTCAACTCGGGGTGGGCGGCCTCGTACGCCTCCAGTCGCTCATTCCACTCTTGCTCCATTTTCGCGCCGTCGTCGAAGGCGCGGCGGAAGTGGGCCACGGCCTCGTCGGGCAGATAGAAGCGAGGCTCCAGCGGCCAGCCCAACTGCTTCTTCGCGCCGTTCAGCTCCTCGTTGCCGGGCGGTTCGCCGTGAGCCTTGGCCGTGCCGGCGCGCGTCGGCAGCCCGTAGCCGATGGTCGTGCGGACGATGATGAGCGACGGCCGTGGGTCTTCCTTGGCCGCCTGGATGGCCTGGTCGATGCCGTCCACGTCCTGCCCGTCGGCCACATACTGAACGTGCCAGCCATAGGACTCGAAGCGCGCGCCGCGATCCTCGGTGAAGGTGATGTCGGTCGAGCCTTCGATGGTGATGTTGTTATCGTCGTAGAGGTAGATCAGCTTGCCCAGCTTCAGGTGGCCGGCCAGCGACGCTGCTTCGGATGCCACGCCTTCCATTAGATCACCGTCGGTGACGATAGCGTAGATGTAGTGGTCGAATAGAGTGTGGCCCGGCCGGTTGAAGACGGCGGCCATGTGGGCCTCGGCCATGGCCATGCCCACGCCGTTGGCGAAACCTTGACCCAGCGGGCCGGTCGTCGCCTCAATCCCCGAGCCTTGCAGGTACTCGGGGTGGCCGGGGGTGATGCTGCCCCACTGGCGGAAGTTCTTCAGCTCTTCCAGCGGCATGTTGTAGCCGGTCAGGTGGAGCAGGCTGTAGAGCAGCATGGAGCCGTGGCCGCCGGAGAGGATGAAGCGGTCGCGGTTGGGCCACACCGGGTTGGCCGGATTGTGGCGCAGATGGCGCACCCAGATCGCGTAAGCGGCCGAGGCTGTGCCCATCGGCAATCCCGGATGGCCGGAGTTGGCTTCCTGGACGGCATCGGCCGAAAGGAACCGGATGGTATTGATCGCTAGGTTCTGAAGTTCAATTGATTCATGCATGTTATTGCCCTGTTATTCGTCCCATTCGGTGTGAAATACGCCGTCCCTATCGATCCGGTGATAGGTGTGCGCCCCGAAATAGTCGCGTTGCGCCTGTATCAGATTGGCCGGCAATCGTTCCGAGCGAAAGGCGTCGAAGTAGCCCAGCGAGGCGGCGATGGCCAGTAGGGGAACCCCCAGCCGGGCCGCCGTGATGACCACTTGGCGCCAAGCCGTTTGCCGATCGACGAGCGCCCCTGCCAGTGATTCGTCCAGGAAGAGATGCAGCAGGTCAGGCCGGCGCTGATAGGCCGCGGCGATGGGCTCCAGCAAATCGGCCATGATGATACAACCGGCGCGCCAGTTGCGCACAATCGCCGCGTTGTCGAGCGCCCAGCCGTACTCGTTCGACGCCTCTCTCAGCAGACTCATCCCTTGCGCATAGACCGCGATTTTGGCTGCGTAGAGCGCTTCCTCGGCCGCGGCCGTCAGCACAGCCACGTCGCCGTCGTAGGTATCCGTGCCGCCCAGACGCTCAGCCACGGCCACCCGCTGCGCCTTGGCGGCCGACAGCAGCCGCGCCACTACCGACGCGATGATCGTCGGCGTCGGCGCGCCCACCTCCAGAGCGATCTGGCTTGTCCAGCGCCCCGTGCCCTTCTGCCCGGCGATGTCCATGATCAGGTCGACCAGCGGCCGCCCCGTCTCCTTGTCGTAGTAGCGCAACACCTCGGCGGTGATGCCGATGAGGAAGGAGTGCAAGTCTCCCTTGTTCCAACGGGCGAACAGCCCCGCCAGCGCCTCGTTGCTGAGTCCCGCGCCGCGATGCAGCAGATCGTATGTCTCGGCGATGAGTTGCATGTCGCCATACTCGATGCCGTTATGAACCATTTTAACGTAATGGCCCGCGCCGCCGGGGCCGATCCACGTCACCATCGGCTCGCCGTCGTGGGCCTTGGCGGCGATGGCCGTCAGCATCGGCGCGATAATCGGCCACGCCTCGCGCGCGCCGCCGGGCATCAGGCTTGGACCCCGCAGCGCGCCTTCCTCGCCGCCCGACACGCCCATGCCGACGAAGTGAATGCCCAACGCCGTCAGCTCCGTCAGGCGCCGCTCTGTGTCGATGAAGTAAGAATTACCACCATCAATGATAATGTCGCCGGCTTGCAGATAATCTTTCAGCGCCGCGATCGCTCCGTCTACCGGTGGCCCGGCGGGGATCATCAGCAGCACAACGCGCGGCGCGTCCAGCGCGGCCACCAGCGCCGCCGGCGAATCGACGACGGCCGACGGGAAATCATCCGGCAGGGCGGGGCGGGGGTCATACCCAACCACGGGGAAGCCGTTGCGCTCAAAGTTGTAGGCCAGACTGCGTCCCATGACGCCCAGCCCCATGATGCCCAGTGCAAATCGTTTTTCCATAAGGTAGTTCTCAATTCGGCTGATGATCTCGTCCGGCGCCAGCGTCGCGTCGACGATCAGCGCCTCGTCCGGCTCTTCCAGGGCGTCGAACTGGCTCTGCAACAGCGAAGCGCCCATGAAATGCCCCTCGCGAACGTGCAGGCGCATCTTGATAGTATCATAATCTCCCCGCAAATAGACGAATCTCACTCGCCCGTCATCGACGCTTTGCGCATGCATGAGCACATCCCGGTAGGCGCGCTTTAATGCCGAGCAGGCAACGACGCCGCTCTCGCCTCGCGCCAGCCTTTGCCGGATGAGCGACGCCAGCGACGCCAGCCATCCGGCCCGATCCACGTCGTCCAGTGGGATGCCGGCGCTCATCTTGGCCACATTGTCCGGCGGGTGGTAGTCGTCACCGTCGTAGAACGGCCAGCCTCGCCGCGCGGCCAGCAGGCGGCCGATCGTCGTCTTGCCGCTGCCGGCCACGCCCATGATGACGACGAACGTCGGCGTGTCACGATGGAGTGGGGCGGGTTGGGCAGGGACAGGGGTGGGGTTCACGAGGTGGTTATGAGTGTGTTTCGCGCAATGCGCGCAGGCGTTGCTTCAGCTGCCGGATTTCGTTCTCCAGTTCGCCCGTCGTCACGATCTGCTCTTCCAGCAGCTCCATTTGCTCGCGCAATTCGTTCTCATATCGCTCGATTTGGGTCACGGCCAGCTCGTTAAACTCGTTCTGCTGCTGCATCAGATGGGCAACGTACCAGCGCGAGGCGATGTTGTTCCATGCCGCGCGGAACCGGGCGATGAGCGGCCCAAGCATTGGCACGTCGGAGCGAAACGGCCGCTCGCGCAGCACGGCCGCTTCCGACAAACGCACCAACGCCGCGGCGTCGAACCCAGCCTCCCGCGCCCGCTGGCGCAGCCGCCCCAGGCCGTCGGCCACACGCTCCCGCTCGGCCGACGACAGGGCGGGCGCGCCGTCGCGCTCGCGCGCTGCCAGTATGTCGTACAGCCGGCGTCGCGTCGCCAGATAGGCCAGCGACAGGGCGCGCAGCTCGGAGCCGTCCAGGTGCCCCAGCCACGCCTCTTCGGCCGCCACTGTTTTGCCGACGATCTCCTCAGCCGGGAAGTGCTTCAGCAGATAGCGCCAGCGGCCGGTATGGAAGCGCTGTAGATAGGCGAAGCTGCCCTTCACGGCCATGGCCGACTCGATGTGGATGCCGCTCGCCGCGGGCTGGTAGACGACGCGATACCCGGCCCGCAATGCTCGCGCACATAAATCGGCGTCCTCGAAGTAGAGGAAGAACCCTTCGTCCAGCAGGCCAATTTCGTCCAGCATGCTCATTCGCACGGCCGCCGCCGCGCCGATAACGTACGTCACGTCGCGCAGTTCGCCGTGTGCTTCGGTGTCCGGTTCGCCGATGCCGTAATGGCCGGGCATGGCCTGGGGGTGGGTGATGAAGCCGCCGGCGTGCTGGATCGTCTCCCCGCCGGGGTAGAGCAGCCGCGTGCCGGCAATGCCGATGCGCTCGTCGGCGACCAGCGTCTCGGCTATTGCCCCAAGGCAGTCGGGAGCGAGCACCACATCCGGATTGAGCAAAAAAGCGACATCGGTCTCGGTGCTGGCCGCGACTTCGCGCAAAGCGACGTTGTTGCCGGCCGCGAAGCCGAGATTCCCCCCATTCTCGCGCAACTCAACCCACGGATAGCGCCGGCGGACAAAGTCCACCGAGCCGTCGCTTGAGCCGTTGTCCACCAGCACAACCTGCTGCGCCGAATGTATCTGCGCTGCTACGGCGTCCAGACACGCTTCCAGATAGGCGCGTCCGTTCCAGTTCAGAATGATGACGGACAAACGAAGCCCCGACGACATAGCCGAGATTATACCATTGCCGCTGTCATATCTCAGGGATTTGGAGGGGGAACCACAGATTGCACAGATTTATAAGAAGGGGTTCGAGATTAGGGATTGGTGATTGCACAATCTCCAATCTCTAATCCCTTCTTCTTAATCTCCGGATCGTCCAAAGTAGGACTACGAGCCAGGCAGGCAGAGCGCTAAGGCGGATGAACCAGTCGGGCGAGACAGACGGCAGCCATTCGAACAGCCACGGTCCCATGTGCAGGCCAAAGAGATGGACGAACAGCATCCACACCCCCGCCAGCGAGTAGAGCTTCAGCCAGCGATACTCTCTCGCCAGAATGGCAAACGGTATGGGCCAGACCAGCCACTGGATGCCAAAACCTACCGTCACCACGAAGATGCTCAGCACGAGCGTCAGGAAAGCATCGAGCGTCGATTGGCGGCGCGTCCACCACAGCGCCAGCAGCACGGCCGCCGCCAGCAGCCCATTCCGTCCCGCAACCAGCGCGTCCATAACCGGCTGCAGCGCTGGAACCAACTGGGCCAGCGGGCTGATCACAGCCCCCGGCCCCCAATATCCGGCAACGCCGCGATGTGTGAGGGCGCGCTGCAGCATCGGCTCGGGATCGGCCGCGAAGATCACCAGATAAGCTAGTACGGATATGACAGGAATACCCAGGGCGATGGCCGCATAGACGGCGCGCTTCGGCCAACCACCCACGCGCCAGACCATGGTCGGCAGAAAAACCACCGGCCACGTCTTGTTAAGGATGGCAAGCCCCAAAGCCACGGCCGACAGCCGTCCCCGCCCACCCGGGTCCCATAACAGCAGCGCCGCCGCCAGAAAAACGAGCGTCACCGACTCAAATTGGCCGTGATATGAAGTCACAAGCAGGCTAACCGGATTCAGCGCGTAGAGCAGTGCCGCGTAAAGTGCATCGGGCGAAGCTTTGCGTCGGAAGGCGTAGTAGACCATGCCGGTCAGGGCCACGTCAGCCAGCACCGCCGGCAGCTTGATCGCCGCCACATAGGGCAGCCCTGTTCCGCCCGCCAGCCGGGCCATGGCGCCCATGATGTACATCTGGAACGGTAAGTAGGGGTGGCGGCCGATCGATGCTGTGTACACTTCCTGCCCCCCCAGCAGCGCGTCGGTCACCAGCCGGAACGAGTCGATATCGTAGCCGGCTCCCACGGGCAGCAGCAACGCCGGGAGGAGGCGCACCACTCCGGCCACCAGCAGCACGGCCGCCAGTCCGGCCGCTGCCCCGGCACGGCGGCCGAGCCAACGAGAAACCGGCTTCGCCCCCAGGACGAAGCCGGTGATGACTAACAGTAACCAGATTAACGAGAATACGGCCGCCGCGCGGGCGTCATTCCACATATCAGCGCCGTAGCCTGTTGATGATCGTCGTCTCGTGCCCGGCGGCTCGTGATTTACCGGCCGATCTGGGGCACGAACAGCACGTTGGACGTGACAATAGCCATGCCGGATGTAACGTTGTCCGATTCGTTCTGCTCGGTCACGCTGTTGCCCGAGTCGATCTTAACCCAGTATGGGTGCCTGCCCACCGGCAAATCATCCCACTGGATCGATATTTGTTCGCTGTTTCGACCGTCCCAGGAGCAGCCGAAGACAGCGCCGGACGTAGCGGGATCATAGGTGGTCGTGCCGATCACCTGCGTCAGCGCCTGGTCAGCGTAAAAGGTGACCTGAATCGGGCTGATGATGCTGCGCGTGCCGGTGTTGCGGAAGTTGGCTGTCAGCGTTACTGAGGCCGTTTCGCTGCTGTCGGGCACGTAGGCGATGGCGTCGAACGCCATGCCGGCCGCCAGATTGGATGAACCGGGCGAGTTGGCGGCTAGATTGGCGTAAGTGCTGCCCATCATCGTCATCGCCGCCGGATCGCCGGGCGCGTAGTTTTTATAGTTGTTGACAATCAGATTGCTGGAGCCGCCGGAATCTTCGGGTCTGGTGATGATGCTGAACCACAACCATTGCTGGACGAGGCGGTTTTCGTCGGCCGGGTAGCCGAGATTGGGATCCTTGGCCGTTTCCAGCAAGGCCACCGTGTCGGTCATGTACTTCGTCACCCGCTCGGGATAGAAGCACTGCTGGTGCTCATCCTGCAGAAACTCGCACTTGCCGCCGGGCTGGCCACCCAGGTAGGGGTAGAGCAGGCCAAACTCAGAGATGATCAGCGGCTTGTTCTGCTGGCCGTGATCCTTCATCCACTGACGCATGGCGTACACTTGCTCGCGGAAGATGCGGATACTGTCGTGCTCGGAGCGACAATAGATGTCGGCGCGCGGGTCGTTGGCGGGGATGTCGGCCGCGCCGAGGGCCGGGCAATGTTGCGCCGCGCCATAGGAGGTCAGCTTGGCGAGGGCCGGGTCAGTTCCCAGAGCGATCTTGCCGTCGCCATGCTGGTTGGGGTTATCCGGGTTGCGCTCTTCCAGAATATACAGGTGCATGTTCCAGATATCGACCGGCATATTCACGCCATATAGCGAGCGGTAGGTGTCCCATACGATATCCAGATATTGTAGCCGCCCGGGGGTCATCATCGACAAGCCCGCGATTGCGACTTTGGCCGTGGAATCGACGCTCTTGATGTAATGGTACGCCTCGTGATAGGCACGCGCGTACACCTCGGGCATCATGTTGTCCTGAATCGGATTGTCCACATCCGGCTCATTGCCGACGATCCAGTAATGGCCGGGGTTCTTAAGAATCAACCCACCTAAGCCATCTTGTGTGAAGCCGCCGCTATTCTGGAATTGATAAACCAGGGGCGGGTTAAATGTATAAGAAGGTAGCCGAGTGCCATTGGGCGCGACATCCTGTTTCACACGTAGCACGGGCGAGAACGAAGACACTTCATCCCCTGTACCCGGGCTGGTGGCGACGAAATTGATGTGCCATCCGGCATTGAGCGTCGATAACCAGGCCAGCGAGTCGGGGAAACTCGGCACGTGTCCGACGCCATAGCGGCAGTTGGTCACCTTCAGCGCGTCGGCGCTATCCGGCGCAGCGTCCGTCTGCGTGAAAACGTGCGACGCGGCCGGGATGAACTCGCTGCCGCCGACGTCGCTCAGATAGGCGGCGCGGGCGTCGAACGTGTTTCGCGACCCCGACGCGGCGAACGTGAGCGCCAGCACGGCGATTAACGCGACGATGCCGGCGATATAGACCTTACTCTTGGATTGAATCATCTTGATTTCGACCTCATGTTACTTTTTTCGCACCGCGAACCAATCGCGTCGGTTCGGCAGGGGCGAACAGTAGCTTCCTGCAGTTTGTCCTGTCTTGGATGTCGATTTACTGGACTGCCACCCCGCCGTTGATGGTATGGGGTGACTTTGGCTCTCCCTCGAATGAGTCGAGTAACTCCCAGGCGGCGTCGAGAGCCAGGAACCCTTCCCGCTCTTTCGTGCCGCCGTCGACCACTCGAAAACCATAGGCTTCTTCGTGGTAATCATAGGCGACCGGGTCCACGCTGTCATGAACGGCGGCCGATAAATTATAGCGACCGGGCAACAACGGTAACCGGCGGACACGATAGCGAATCTTGCCCGGCCCGCTGACGACGCCCAGCGACAGGCCGCCGGCCCGCGTGTTGGGGCCGGTGATGTGGGTGCCGTCCTGCCGGTGCAGCGCCAGTCCGAACTCCGGCTCCTCGATCGGCTCGTGGGCGGTGTAGGACAGCTCCACCATCAGCGGATCCCCGGTGCGGAAGATGGTCGTCTCGTCCCCCATTTCGTCCAGCAGTCGCACGTCGGTGATCTCGATCTGCATCGAACCCCACCGTCGGAATCCCCCTTCTTCGTTCACATCGGCCAACTGCCGGCCGACGCGCTGGAAGACGTGGCTCTGGTATTGGTCCAGGACGCTCTCCGTCGGCCCGCTCATGCGAACGGCGCCGTTCTCCAGCCAGATGACGTGGCTGCACAGCTGGGCGACGGTGCGCACATCGTGGCTGATGTAGAGGATCGTCTTGCCTTGCCGCTTCATCTCGGCGATGCGGTCGAGGCATTTGGCCTGGAACGACTGGTCGCCAACGGCTAAAATCTCGTCGACGATCAGAATGTCGGGCCGCACGTGGATGGCTACGCTGAAGCCGAGGCGCATGTACATCCCCGATGAGTAATGCTTGACGGGCATGTCGATGAACTCGCCAAGCTCGGAGAACTCGACGATGTCGTCGAACAGCGCCTCCGTCTCTCCTTTGGTCAGCCCCAGCACGGAGGCATTGAGGTAGATGTTCTCGCGTCCGGTCAGGTCCTGGTGAAAACCCGCGCCCAGCTCCAGCAAGGCGCTGATGCGAC
Source organism: uncultured Ardenticatenaceae bacterium (assembly GCA_964398825.1). GTDB lineage: Bacteria > Chloroflexota > Anaerolineae > Promineifilales > Promineifilaceae > Promineifilum. The sequence continues at coordinate 3,980 of CAYNOL010000079.1, read as the reverse complement.
CGCTCACCCGAATTTCGCCCGATGTGGGCTGGATGATGCGGGCGATGATCTTCAGCAGGGTGCTTTTGCCGCTGCCGTTGCGGCCGATGATCCCGACGCACTCACCGGGTAAAATATCGAAAGAGACGTCGCGCACTGCCCACAGCGCCTGTGCCGACCGACGACCACGACGAGAGAAGACGTGGATGACCGTTTCCAGCACGGATTGGGGCATATCCGGCGTAAACGCAAAGCGTTTGCTGACGTTTCGCAGCCGAATCGCTGGTTGGCTTTGCGTACTCATAAGCGCGCGGATAGTATAGCATGTTGGCTCAATTGGCAACCGCCGACCCGCCTACTCTAGACCTTCAAGACCGGCCCGTTCGACCTCTGAACAGACCGGCCCGGTAACGAAATGTTCGATCAGAAATCGTTAGTAACGCTGGAATTCAACAAGATTCGCGAACTCGTGGCCGCCCACTCCGGCTTCAGCGGCGGCCGGGAATTGGCTTTGGCCATGCAGCCGACGACTGAGCTGGAGCAGGCCCGCGAGTGGCAGGCCGAAACGCGCGAGGCCGTCTCCCTGTTCGACTCCGACAGCGGCGTGACGATCGGCGGCGCTCGCGACGTGCGCCGCGCGGCCGACAACGCCATGCGCGGCTTCATCCTTTCGGCCGAGGACTTTCTGGCCATCCAGGCCACCATCATCGCCGGGCGGAATTTGCGCCGCCTGCTGGTGCGCATGGAAGATCGTGTGCCCCATCTCGCGGCGATCGCCGTGCTCATCGAGGAGTGCCGCGGCATCGTCAGCGCCATCACCAACACGTTGGACGAACGCGGCGAGGTGCTCGACAGCGCCAGTCCCCGTCTCGGCAAAGTGCGCCAGGAGCAGCGCGCCGTCCACGGCCGCATCCAGGACCGGCTGCAGCGCATCCTCAACAGCAGCATGGCCCAATACCTGCAGGAGCCGATTATCACTCAACGCGGCGGCCGCTACGTCATCCCCGTTCGCGCCGACGCCAAGGGGCGGCTGAAGGGCATCGTCCATGACCAGAGCGGCAGTGGCGCGACATTGTGGATCGAGCCGCTCGGAACCGTCGAGCTGAACAACGAGTATCGCGGCCTGCTGATGGAGGAGCAGGAGGAGATTCAGCGCATCCTGCGCGAGCTTTCCAATCAGGTGGCCGATCAGGGGGACGCCATCAAGCGCGTCGTCGACCGGCTGGCCGAGCTGGATCTGATCTTCGCCCGCGCCAACTACGCCCTGCTGACCAATGCTGTCGAGCCGGAGTTCGTGGAGTGGCGCGAAACGAAACAGGCGCAGCCGCCCCGCCACCGCAACGAGCTGGACAAATGGGCCGCCCCTCCGCGCGACATGCACCCCGGCTCGACCATCTGGATCAAGGCCGCCCGCCACCCGCTGCTCGACCCACGCACCGTCGTGCCCACCAACCTGACGCTGGAGGACAACGTCTTCATCGTCCTCATCACCGGCCCCAACACTGGGGGCAAGACGGTCAGTCTCAAGACGATGGGGCTGATGAGCATTATGGCCCAGGCGGGGCTGCATCTACCCGCCAACGAGGCACGTCTGACGGTGTTCGACAACGTCTTCGCCGACATCGGTGACGAGCAATCGATCGAGCAGAGCCTGTCCACCTTCTCATCACACATGACCAACATTGTGCGCATCCTCGATCAGGTCGATGCCCGTTCGCTGGTGCTGCTCGACGAGCTCGGCTCCGGCACCGACCCGACGGAGGGCGCGGCGCTGGCCCAGGCAGTGGTCAACTTCCTGCGCGATAAGGGGGCGACGACCTTCGTAGCCACCCACTATCCCGAGTTGAAGGTATACGCCAGCCAGACGCCGGGGGCCACCAACGCCTCGTTGCTGTTCGACATGGAGACGCTGTCACCTACCTATGAGATGACTATCGGCTTGCCCGGCCGCTCCAACGCCTTTGCCATCGCCCGGCGGCTGGGGTTGGACGAGACGATCCTCGACGACGCCATGCGCCAGGTGAGCGCCGACAGCCACCAGGCCGAGGATTTGCTCGATTCGATCTACACGCTGCGCGAGAAGATGGAGGCCGAGGAAGCCCAGACCCGCCGCGCGCTGCGCGAGGCCGAGGGGGAGCGCGACCGCCTGCGCCAGCGGCTGGCCGAGGTGGAGGTGGAGCGCGAGCGCATATTAGAGGAAACGCGCCAGGAGATGAAGCGGCAGATCGAGCTGTTGCAGGCCGAGATTCGGCAGACGCGCTCGAAGCTGCGCGACGCCTCGTCGCTGACGTCGGTCAAGAAGTTGAGCAAGCAGGTGGCTGATCTCGAGGTGGAGCAGCAGGCTGTCCTCGCGCCCGAGCCGGCGGCCGAGCCGGAGGTGTCGCGCGGCAAACGGCGCTCGCTGCAGGTGGGCGACATCGTCAACATCCGCTCGCTCAACATCAAGGGAGAGGTTATCTCGATCGGCAAAAACGAGGTGGTGGTGGCCGCCGGACGGCTGCAGATGCGGGCCGGCTTCGACGACGTGGACTTCCGCGAGCGGCCGGCGGACGAGCGCGAGCCCGAGTCAATCGCGCCGCTGCATCCGTCTCCCGGCATGGAACTCGACATCCGCGGTGTTCGAGTTGAAGAGGGGATCGAGCGACTGATGCGCTATCTCGACTCCGCCTTCCTGGCCCGTCTGCCGTTCGTGCGCATCATCCACGGCAAGGGCACCGGCCGCCTGCGCCAAGCCGTCCGCGAGACGCTAAACGCCAGCAAGCAGGTCCGCTCGTGGGAAGAGGGTAAGGATGGAGAAGGCGGGCCGGGGGTGACGGTGGCGCATATGGTGGAGCAGAAGTAATCAGTAGGTCAGTGTCCACTATTCAGGTGAGACTGAGAGACTGACTGGCTGCGGGTACTGACCTACTGGTTACTGAGAGAGACCTATTCGACCTCGTAAGCCACCCCCGCCTCATCCAGCTTGCGCAGGCGCTCCCATTCGGGCAGGTCGCTCTTGCCGCCGGCTTCCTTCAGTACCATGATCTGGCGCATCTCCATGACTTGATCGCGCAGGACGGCCGCGCGCTCGAACTCGAGCTGCTGGGCGGCTTGCTTCATCTGCTTCTCCAGCTCGGAGATGATCTTGGCCAGCTCCGCCTTGGGCAGGTCGGCGGCTGTCACATAGCCCGCCTTGTTCTCAGCCAGCGCCAGCTCGCCGCGCTCCATTTCGCGTTGCGCCGTCAGCTCGTCGGTCAGCGCGTGGACAGCCTTGACGATGCTGCGCGGCTCGATACCATGCTCCTTGTTGTAGGCCACCTGCACCTCGCGGCGGGCGTTGGTTGTGGCGATAGCCGCAGCCATTGAGTCGGTGATCTTGTCAGCGTACATGATCACCTTGCCGTCGACGTGGCGGGCGGCGCGGCCGATCGTCTGCGTCAGCGATGTCTCGGAGCGCAGGAACCCTTCCTTGTCGGCGTCGAGAATGGCGACGAGCGACACTTCCGGCAGGTCGAGCCCCTCGCGCAACAGGTTGATGCCGACGACGACATCGTAGACACCCAGCCGCAAGTCGCGCAAAATCTCCGTCCGCTCCAGCGTCGCTACCTCAGAGTGAAGATAGTGGACTTTGATCCCCATCTCCAGCAGATAGTCACTCAGGTCTTCGGCCATGCGCTTGGTCAGAGTCGTCACCAGGGCGCGCTGGCCGTTGGCAATGCGCCGGTTGATCTCGCCGATGAGATCGTCCACCTGCCCGCGCACCGGTCGCACCTCGACTTCAGGATCGACGATGCCCGTCGGCCGGATGACCTGGTGCGCTACCTGGGTGGAATGGTCAGCCTCGTACGGCCCGGGCGTAGCGCTGGTGAAGATGACCTGATTGAGCAGCCCTTCGAACTCCTCGAAGTTGAGCGGCCGGTTGTCCATGGCGCTGGGCAGCCGGAAGCCGTAATCGACGAGGATGCTCTTGCGGCTCTGGTCGCCGCCCCACATGCCGCGCACCTGGGGAATGGTCATATGGC
>CAYNOL010000078.1:0-15709 GCA_964398825.1 uncultured Ardenticatenaceae bacterium | reverse complement strand
GAACAGCTCCCGGAAGCGGGGGCTCTCGAGGCCTTTCTACTGGCGACCCTCGAACACTACGACGGTCTCTGTTTGGATAATGAGTCGGAACGTCTCCTGCTGGCGACCGCCCTGGCGGCGGCTTTTATAAGTGCCATCCGCGATGGCACGGTCAATATTTCAGTCATCGCTGGGGAGCCGGAGTGGCTTGACGACGACCCAGCCCCAAACTGATGCCGGCGGCTACGGCCACCCGGCAGAGGCATTTCTGACCTGTCGAGCAATCTCGTCAGGGCTCTCGTCCTGGTATGTCCGGACAGCTTCCGGGTGATTTTCCATTTCCGCCAGTATCTTTCGTCCAACCTCGCTCTCGAAAGCGATGAACTCCGGCAGCCTGTCCCACTCGACCTTGCGAAACTCCTTGAGCCTCACATCAATTGTATATCCCTTGAAGGTAGGTAATCGCCTTATCATACCTTCTCCTTTCTTCGCCGCTTCATTGTATATGTTCAGAGCGCTGCGCGGCGTTGCACGCGCTCTACCTCCACCAGCTCACACGCCGTCAAGGGCAGCCTCGCAGAGGCTGTTCATCTCGACCCTTGACCGTGTGACATCCTGAAAGGGAGCGTGTGCAACCGAAGTCTTTAGGGTTCTCCGGCTTCTTCGGGTGAAACGACCTCCTCCAGATCATCGCCCTCAAACAACCGGTAGTTCTGCTTCAACGCCTCCGCCTGAATAGCCGCCGCTATCTCTTCTTCCGTGCGGTGGTCTTCGACCATCAATTCCAATCGGGTCTTGGGTGAAATCGGGAGCTTCGGCCGGGGATTGACGCCGAACTGGGCCATCTCCCGCTGCGAGAACATCATCGCCTGCTGGGGTCTACCTTGTTCTCTATCCAATCGTCTCTGCTTCGCCGTTCGGTTGTCTACCAGCTCTCCACTGAAGAGATCGAACTGCAACGGGAGTTCCTTTGACATACGATTTCATCGTATCATATGCTGTCCATCGTCGCGGACCGGATCAAGAGCGGCTGCACAAAAGAGCCGGAACCGGTTTCCCGGCTCCGGCTCTTTGAAGGTTACCGGGCGTAGCCGTTGTCACGGTAATGTTGTCGCAATTCTTCCAGGCTGCTCGGCTTGAAGTGCTCGTCGCGCTCGATGGGTAAACCTAAAGGACCGCGAGCCTGCTCCAGCTCTTCCAGACTGAAGTAACCCAGCTCATCCTCGAAACCGATGACATAGCCGAAGAAGATCCGGTTCTCCGGGTCGTACTCGGTCGCATACCAGGTCCAGTTGGAATCCGGGGTGAAAAACTTGACCAGCGCCTGGGCGGCCAACCCCAACTCTTCGTTGGCGTAGAGCCGGGGCAGTTGCTCGGCCAGTTCCTTTGACAGTAATGTCATTTCTGTCTCACCTCCCTTCTCTGGGCAAGCTCTACTGGTAATCGCTTTGGCGCGCTTGCCGGAGCGCCGCTCTAATTGCGTGCATCTGGGCGTTCGCCGGTCATTGTCAGGCGGAGCCTGACTTGACGGGCGGAAAACGCCAGATGCCATACTTCCGCCGAGCGGCTCCGGCAGGCGGATATTTGGTTTCCTTTGTGATGTCTCTGGCTCAGGCCGGTCGCCGGCAAAACCACAGGTGAAGAGGGATGGTGTGCCCGCCCCTCAGACTGTGTCTCACACCTGTTCGGGCACACAATACAGGCGTGAAGCGTTACCTCGTGCTCGTAGGCGTCGCCTGCCGGCGGTTCCGGCCCCGTATTCACCGGTGGAAACACCTGATGTGTGTCCCCGGCCGATACCGGACAACAACCGGGCGTCAGTCAACAAGCGCGACGGCGTCTATGCCTCACACACTAGCAGTCGTAATGAGGCTCGTCAACTCGCGACTGCCGGCTACCAGCCAGATCGGCTCGGTCAAAGTACCGGCCTGGACCTGGTCAAACGTTGCAAAGTAAAAGTTTTGGTCGCCACCGGCCTTTTCTGTCTGCGCCAGCAGATGGTCCAGGCGTTGTTGCGTCGTCGTTACGACTAGCCACCGGCCGAAGCGCAGGCCAAATCGTTGCCGGTAGGCCTCACCCTCCAGATAGGCCAACCCGGCCCGAACCTTGTGGTGCTCGAAGCTCGGATTGCTGTGGGTAGCCATGTCTATCTCCAGCAAAAAGGCAAAGCCGTCCGGTTTAGGGCGATCCGGCCGCGTGCGAGCGATAAGGAAGAAGCCGTCGGGCCGGACCTGGCGCTTGCGTTTATGCCCCTGGCCATCGTCAAACTCGACCGTATCCGGATAAGCCAGGAAGTCGGTCTCGGGCACCCACTGGCGCAAATGTAGCTGAGGATTGGCGACGCAGGACTGCTGCACCCACAGCCGGAACTCATTGACGGCCAGGTCGTGCTCCAGTTGTGCCCAGCGGGGATTGCGCCGCCAGGTCAGGTCGCTCGAGGTCGTTCCATAGCTCTCGGCGACCACCTCGGCCCCCTTCTCGCCCAGCCAGTAGACTGTTTCCCCCAAAGGCACGCGGTGGATCGTCTTGGCATCGGGCATCCGCACGAAGCCGTTGGTGAAGAGGGTACGCATCCGGTGCCGGGGTTGGGTTTTCCCGTCACCGGAGAAGAAGAGACGGTCGATCTGCTTCAAACTCAACATCCCGTCGAAGGTATGGATGGCCTCCAGGATAGCCCGGTCGCGGCCGGTCAGGCGCATCGGCAGGGGTACGCGCGGGCGGGTGTAGGGTCTTTGTCGGGCCATAGGTCATTCTAACATGGGCGTAAAACTGAGGGCGTATCCCTTAAATGTCCAGTTCGCCCGAGGCATCAATAGCCGGAGGCTGCGGTTTGCGCTTCCGGCCGCGGGTGCGTTTTCTGGACTCTTGCGCCAATTGCCGCCGGGCTTCAACCTCCTCCAGCGCGGCGGATATAGGTGTGCCGTCGCGTTGGACGAGGAGCCGGCGGGCTTCGGCTACCAGTTCCTCGTCGGGGAAGTGGCCGGGGTCCAATGCGGCAATAGAGAAGTTACGCGTACCGTCAGTGAAATTTCCCTCGCTGCGTGGCAGGCGCGCCTCGAACTCAAATTGCTGCAGGTCCATGTAGTGGTAACTGGCCAGGATTTGCTGCTCCTCCGGCGTGAAGAAAACCGGGCGCTTCTCGACAACAACAGGAAACCCGAAGGTACTACCCCAAACGTTCTCCCACATCTTGACTTTGTACGGATCGTAGCGGTTCAACCGCTGGGCAAGCATCGTGGCCGATTCGGGATCTGAGGTGCGGCCCTGGAGAAGCGTCATCGATAGGAGTGTCTTCTGCAGTCGCTCGTCAAACTGGTATAGCTCCTGGGTGGCCAGCATCACCCACAGGCTGTAGTTGCGGGCGATCTGGTTGATCATCTCATCCAGGTCGGCGGCGAACTGGTTGGCCACCAGACCCGACATCGGGAAAAGCGCCGCCAGTTCGTCAACGATGAGGCTGACCGGCTCGTGCCGGCCGGGCCCGCGGTGGCGAATGAAACTCATCAGGTACTGGTAAGCCCACATCATCAGGAATTGACGGCGCTCCAGATCGCCGACATGCCGGAAGTCCAGCAAGACGATCAAGCGTTTGTCGAGCACCTCTTTCCAGTCGATGCCCGGTATTTGCATACCAAACATCGCCCGCATGGTCGGGTCAAGCTCGAACGGGTCTACTTTATTGAGAAAGGAGGCGGTCAATCGTGGTGAGGTGGGTCCCTTGTCACTCTCAAATTGAGTCAGAAAGGCGATGGCCGGGTCCAGTTCCGGACCGTAGACGGTCCGTGCATTTCGGGCTCGCGGGAGCCAGGCTTCCGGCGCTCGAAGCAGGTGAGCCGCTTCGGTGATCTGGTAGTCCATCGCCGCCAACAGCATCCCGACATTGGCGGCCACCCGCTTGAAGGCATTGTAGCCTTCGATGGAGGCGCTTTGCAGGCTGGGATCGATCTTGCGCACGACGTCGATATACCGTTGCGCAATATCGAAGAGGCTCTCGTTGCCCAGGCGATAGTAGAGCGGGAATGGGGTAATATAGCCCAGCCTCCCGCTCATATCGACATAGCAGACGCGCTTCCATAACCGCTCTCGAAGCTCAAGGGGGAATATAGGTGGCAGGCGGCTCAGTTTGTCCAGGAAGTTGTCGATGGTCATGCCGTGAGGGTCCAGGATGATGGTCGCTTTCCATTTTAGAAAGTCCTGCCAGGCCCACAGGCGACCGAGAAAGCGGCTTTTGCCCGATCCGCTGCCGGCGGCCATGAAGACGGGCATCCGGCGGCTATCGTTGGCCAGGCTGACGCCCCGCTTCGCCAGCCTGGCCTGATATTCCTGAACCGTCGCCGTATATTTCGGCCTAATCCATTTCATTCCGCGATCCGAAACTCAGACCCAGAAGAGATCCCTGATCCGAGAACGAGGAAATCATTGGGACAGGAACCTCAACCCGCTCGATCCGGGGCGGCGGTGGCGGCGGGACGTAGACAGGTGGCCCAATTCGCAGTTCATGTGCCAACAGCTGATCGAGCCCCGCCATGAACACATGAAAGATGCACTTGTGCCCTCGAGGCCCGGCACGATAGCGGTGCTCCGGTGGAACCAAGTTGTACCAGTTGGCATATTGTTTCGTCAGTTTGAGTATTGCCTGGTTCAGTTCAATTCTGTCATCCCTGTCCACTCCAGATATGATACCGAGCACCCACTCACCAAACTCAAGCGCATATTTGCAACCGGGTCCACTGGGAATCGGCAACTCAAACCTGGCCGGTTGTTGCCACAGAATCTCAATATTCTTGACTTGATCCATAGCACCCTTTCTATTTGCCTCTCAAACGATCCCAAAACCCTTTCTTTTCTTCGGTTTTGGGCGGTAAAACCGGCAATGCCACTATTTCGGCAATACCATATGCCGAAACCCTCAGAATGCCTTCGCTGTTATTCGCGCCCAGTTGCAACAGATGCCGGTTGAATGCCTCAACCTCTTCTTGAAAATATTCGCCTCGTGCTTTTTTTGACTCTTCGCCCAAACCATGCGCCATTTCGCGAAACTCATGGCTGGCGTGCAGGATCATTTCCCTATTGTGGGTTTGAGCGACTCCATCTTTGATTCGACGGGCGGCGATACCCGCATTTTGAACCGTCAAGGCCGATTCAACGCGGGCGAGATCCAATCCCCGCTGTTCAGATACCTGAATGGTTTTGGTCTGCGGCTGAGCTATCAGAGAACCCGGCTGAATCTCCGGGAGGTTCAGGACGTTACTTCTCCGTGCCATGAAGGGCCTCCTCAAGTTCTTCCCGATGCTTCTCGTACAAATAAGCCAGTACTTCGCGTTTGTGGGCATCGACAACCGCGTCGATCTGTCCGCGTGTGCCGTGATTAATTTGCGTTATGCTTGCCTTATGTTCCGGCTGGCTGGGTTCATCAAAAATTCCCAGGGCCAGAAGAAGGACACATATACCCAAGACAAAGACAAGGAAAATGATCACACCACCCATGCAAACCTCCTCAATCATTTTTTGCCAGAAGTCGTAATACAGCATTTTCAACTTCCTGGCGCAGGCCATAGCTCGGGGTAGTCGGAATTTGGGCCAGCTGCTCCAATGATTTCACATAGCTTTCTTGAGTAAGCTGGCCGATATGCTCGAGGGTTTGGCGAGCATCAGCGCTAACAAAGGCTAAAAACTCGCGCCGCGTATCTTCGTCCACATCATCCAGCATCTTTGAGACCTTGGCGTCCCAGGAAACCATGTCGGCTGCTCTAAATGAAGCATGGGCATGTGTTGCTGCCCCTTCGCTGATGGCATGCCGGGTCACCTCTGCCCGATATTGCATTTGTTGCAGCTGTAGGTCCAGATGCCGTGCCAATACCGGTGAGAGAACAATATTTGTGTTACTCGTTTGTGTCATCACCCTTACTCCTTTCACGATTACAAATCGAATCGAATTGGCGGCAAAGGAACGATATAATCACGCGCGGTAGGCCCTCCTCCACGATCGTTCCGGTCATTCTCGTCCCGTTCATCCACCTGAGACCACTCAACCAGCCGTGTACCGGCTGCTACCATTATCTGACCACATCGACCTGCCACTGACCGTGTAACAGTTGCGGTCGAACGAGGTCGCCTCGTACCAGAGGCATTGGTTGCTGGAGCTTGGGCTGCCCAGTAAACGGCTTCCCTATAGAGATGGTTCATACCATCTAGGCGTCGCTGAAAGTCTTCAACTTGAGCCTCAATGCCCGCCTCCCAACTCGGCTCTTCTTCAAGGTCGTATACGATGATTTTCTTCTCCATCGCTTTAGGTCTCCTTTCCCTATTTCTCATGAAATCAACCTCTACAATCGCTCTCACGCGATTGTAGAGGTTACGCTGGATGGAAAAATCCTGGATTCCCTCTAGATTCCAATCCCGCATTGGATTGCTTTGGCCACCGCTGCCGTCCGATTCGGCACATTCAATTTGCGATAGATATGATCCAGGTGAGTCTCGACCGTCGATTCTTCTATAAACAGGGTCATAGCTATCTGCCTGTTCGTCATTCCATTCTTCAAAAGAGCGAGCACTTCATGTTCTCGTTTGGTTAATCGTTCCCATGCCCTCAGCTTCATACCTCACCTCGTCTTGTTCACCACCGTTTTGGGCGCGCCGCTGAGTTTAGATCTGTGGGCATCGTACATCAGGTGATTGGTGGAAATCTGGTATCATTTCCTGCCAAATTCATGAGGTGTGGGTTATGGTTGAGCAAGAGAGTTTTTTCAATGCTTTGCAACGGCTGCGGGCGAAGAATCGTCACCGTCAAACTCTTTCTTACGGGCAGATAGCAGCCATCTCAGAGCTACCGGAACGGACGGTAGTGAACTGGTTCAGTGGGCGAATTACGCGAAAACCCCGCAATTGGCGGCATCTTATCAAGCTGGCCATTGCTTTACAACTCGATCATGTAGAGGTCGACGAGCTTCTAGCCGCGGCTCGGCACCCCTCTCTCAATGAGCTTCGAGACCGGACAAAAAGCGCAGAAGATCGCGAGTTGTTAGCACCCTGGCCGCCGGTCGAGCCCCCATTCCAAGCCGAAAATATTTTGCCTTATTTCACAGATCGTGAAGGGGCATTGTCAGAAATCATAGAGGCGCTAACCCTGCCACACCCCCCGCCCCTTGTCAGTATCGAAGGAATGCCCGGTGTGGGCAAAACCGAACTGGCAGCGATTGCGGCACACCGTCTTGGGAAACATTTCCATGACGGAGTCCTCTGGGTCGATGTAAATAGCGCCGATACTCTGGCAAAACTCGGTGAATTGGGCATCGCACTACAGGTCGACCTTACAAGATTTCGGCAACTACCGGATCGCAGTCGGGCGTTCAAAGATGTTCTGCGCAAAAAGAAAGTCCTCATCGTGTTGGATGGAGTGACCTCAGACGAGGAGGTAGATCCATTCGTGCCGCCAGCGGGCTCGACTTCCACCGTTATAGTAACAACGCGACGACGCGACCTGTGGACGACTCGTTCTGCCCATTCAGTTTATATCGAGGAGTTTACCGATGTCGACGCCACGAATTTGTTTATAAATGTTCTAGGCCAGTCCCGCGTGGTAGCTGAACAACATGCGTTACAAACGTTAGCCAGCTATGCTGGGAACCTTCCAATCGCGGTTGATATCACTGCTCATTTGTTGAAAAGGACCTCCAACCGATCGGCATCAGAATACTTGCAACTTATTGGAGAGTCAGAAGTGCGGTTGCTTCAACTTAAGCTGGGTACCCAAACGAATATCTTTAATTTGTTCGAAACCAGCTTCGAACAACTCTCCTCACCTCAACAACAATTATTTTCAACGCTGGGCATATTCGCCGGTCCCGACTTCAGCACAGAAGCCGTCGCATACGTAAATCGTCTATCGATATCGCGGGCAAAAAGGCTCCTTATCGATCTGGTAGACGCCTCCCTAGTCAAGGAGACAATGCAAGGGAGGTACCGCCTTCATACTCTTTTGCGCGACTATGCGAATACCAAGTTGACGCTTACCGAGCCTACAGAGCGAATGATCTGGTTCTATACCGAGTACGCCGATAAGCACCGGCTTGATTTTTCAGCCATTGCTCGGGAAGCCGATAACATTCGCGAGTCTCTAGAAATCGCTCTACAACATAACAAGAATAGAGAGCTCGTTGATGGAACACTCGGACTTTACAAATATCTTGAAGCCAGAGGCCTGTTCGCCGAAGCACGGTCATGGCTGGATAAGGCTTTAGCGGCTACCCAAGAGCTGGCAGATAAAGCCGCAGAGGCCAAAATCATCACCTATCAGGCTGATTTGGAGCGCATCGGGGGCGATTTAAAGGGGGCCCAGGGTATCCTGGATCTCGCCCTCCCTCTAGCTGAGGAAAGCCAAGACATCGAATCTCTTTGTGGCGTCTGGCAAGCCATGGGCACTATACGCGCATATATGAGGGATATGCCCGGAGCGGAAACTGAGTTCCAACGAGCTCTCGATATCGCTCGTGAAGGTCGATACGATCTCGGGGCATCCGCCCTTATCTCAAACCTGTGCGCCGCCCGTTTATACCAAGGTAAGCGAGAAGGGACGGCCGATTTGCTGCGAGAGGGGTTGGAGTTGGCCAGGGCAACCGGTATCCAAGAGGTCGAAGCCAAAATCCTGTCCAATCTAGCCAGTCTGGAAGACTCTCTCGATCACACGGCGGCGGCCAACGACTATCTTAAACAGAGCCTGGATTTGGCCCGAGTCAGCGGCCATCGCTCGACCATCATTAACGTATCGGCCAATCTGGCCGCAACCGAAATAAACCTGAAAGATTATGCTGGCGCCGCCGCTCATTTACTGGAGGCGCTGATACAGGCCAGGGAGCTCGGTGATGTTGAGGCGCTGATACGAGTGCTTCGCAACTATGGCGAGCTGTACAGTGAGACAGGAAACGATAGCTCCGCCGATGAACACTTTGCCGAAGCGTTGCAACTTGCCCACACCTCGAAGAACGACTTGCTAGTGCTGACCATCCTTACGGATTGGGGGGAACGGCTTGTCGAGAGAGGAGCGTATGAGCATGCTCAATCCCATTTTGAGGAGATGATAGCCTCCACAAGCCAAGAAGTTTTCCCGGAGTTCATGGGGATTGCCTTGTTAGGCATGGCGAAGATAAGGGAAGTCGAGGGAAACATCGAAGAGGCATGTCGCTTCGCCCGAGAAGCCATGACACTTTTTGAGAAGATATCCGATCCGCACACAGCAGTAGCTTCGGAATTTTTGAAAAAATTATCCTGTACGGATTCTCCACCAGGCTAAAAATCAAGGATTTCCCGGATTGACGCACAGTACAGAACATCGCATCCTTCAGTCATAGCTAGAGACGGTGACCGTTAGCATTTAGCCTAGAAAGGAGGTGATAACAGATGGAGTCTGTAATCCCCCCCGAACTTCTTCAGGTCGCCGCGGCCGGTTCCGTGTCGGTTGTAGCGTTGCTCCTGGCATGGTGGCTCAACCGAAAAAAACGATATCCTGGCGGAAACAAAAACCTGGTTATCGTGATTGACGGTAAAGCCCTGGCCGCGCGATTGAGCTAGATAGAACAAAACCGTCTCTAGCTCCCCTCATTGTAGCAAACGCGTCAATCGCCACTCTCACCAGGCAGCTCCCCCACCTCACTCCAATGGAATCCCCCAAACCGGCACGAGAGAAACGCACAAGGTCAGGCGGCAACCGTCTGACCGTCAACCACAACAGGTGACTCGGGAACCATGGCCGGTTCATCCAGTAGCATGCCGGCCAGCTCCTTGAGCGCCGTCTTGAAATCACAGTCCCGCCAGGCCATCCAGAAGTCGATGATGCTGCCGCCTTTGTCGCAGGCAAAGCAGTGCCAGAAGTTCTCCGCGGCGTTGACGCTGAAGCTGGCCACCTGGTCGTCGTGGAACGGGCACAGTCCCCGCCCGGCCGGCGAGAGCTCCAGGTAGCGCAGGATGAACGACCGGGCCGGCATCGTCGCCTTTATCCGCTCGCTCAGTGGCATCTCGCCCGGGGACCTGACGACCGGTACGTTGGGCGCGCTGGCGGTCTCAATTCGGGGTTTTCGCCCCAGTCCGGCCCCGATGTCCACAAACCGCTCAAAAACGTCATTCGGAACGGTCTCAGCCGCTTCCAGCGCCATTATTTGCGCCCGAAGGGTCGGAGCCAGCGGCTCACCGGCGGCGGTGTAGAAGCCGTAGCGCCGGCCGCTCTTACGGTGGACGCCGAACGGCAGCCGGATGAGCGAGCCGGGGCCGGTCCTCAGCCGGTCCTGCTTCGGAAACAGCTCCATCTCCTCTATCCCAAAGTGGTGCAGCAGCCCTTTGCCGAATTGCCGGAGCTGGCGTCCGGGGAGCGGCGTGGCGAAGAACAGCCACAGATGGCCGCCGCGCCGGCTGTGCTCCAGGTAGGCGGGGCAATCCATGCCGGATAACACCCCGGCCAGAGCCTTCAGCCGTCGCGAACCGGGATCGTCATCGGCGTCGAGGACGATGAATCGCCCCTGGCTATCGCCGTCGAGGGCGTAGGCGCCCAGCGTCATCTCGCCGCACAGGTGGGCGATAAGATGGCGGCCCTCCAGCAGTTCGTAGACGGCGACGTAGCGCCCGTCTTCCAGCTGCCGGGCATACAGGTCGCGCCGCTGGACGAAGCGCCCGGCCAACGCCCGGGCCGTTTCGTGCCATTCCCCGGCCGGTAGGTTTTCTTTGACGCCCATACCGGCACTATAGCAAATGGGCGCAAGCCTTCCCTCCGGGATTTCCCGGATTCCCCGCTTCACAAGAGCCGCTGCCTGTGGTATGCTGCGGCCACAAAAAAGGGGCCGGAGACGAATCCCCGGCCCCTGGACCACCCCGCCCTACGCCATCTCGTCCCGCAACCGATCCACCACCGCCAACCCGTTGGCACACAACCCGCGCAACGAGGTCACCACCTCGTTGGAGTCGCCCAACTGCTCGCGCATGACCGGCAGGTCAAACTCGAGCATGGCGATCAGGGTCGTCTCCAGCTCCCATAGCAGACGCCCGGTGTCGCGCTGCTCCGGAATGGCGCTCATGATTTCCGGCATTTTTCTCACCTCCTTTCTCCGCAGGCCAGGCTATTCAAAGGGCCTGCTCAGCCTCCATCCACCAGCCGGATTCCTTGGCGAATCAAGGAGGAACTGCCGCCGCGCAGCGTGCGGCAGGCAAATCCTTGAATCGTCAAGGTGGCTGATACCATGCGCAGAGCAGGCCCGTTCGCAGGGTCGGAAGACCACCGGCGGTCGGGAGCCGGCGCAGGGCCGTGCCACATGAGTGAACCGCACGAACTGACCACATTCGTCGCCGGCCGGAGTTTTTCCAGAGCTCCGGATAGTTTGGCCAGGCCGCGGCTTCCGGTTCCACAGTTCACCGGCAGGAGGTGGGTTTTCACAGCACGCTCGCCGGTACTCCCCCGTGGCCGAAGGGCGGATTCTGATCGCCAAAGGCAACCCCCTCACACGCGCTTATCAAGATAGGTGCGCCGCAGGCGCTTCCGCTGCCGCAGGCCGGCGACAGTAGGACCGGAAGATGTCGCCGGCCGCAGGCGCCGGAGGGGGCGACGCAGTCGCACCCGACTACCACCGCGTTAGACCGGCCGGCGGGACACGTGCCACCCTGGAAGGGTGACGGGCACGTGTCCCGCCGCCGGGCGTGGCGCCGCTGCGCCTGGTTGAACGAAGTGAAACCGAGGCGCGAGGGAACCGTTGGGAAGATTCGGTCTCCCCGAAGGGGTGACGGAATCGGACCAACGGCGCAGCGGTGGTAGTCGGGGGTGCACCGACGAACGTAGTATCGTCGGTCGCCCCCCGGCGCCCTGACCCGGTGAGCGGGGGGTCCGGGATGAGGTCGTCCTTTTTTGACGGCTCTACCGGCTAAAAAGGAGGGACGAGTCCCGCGGCCTCCCCGAGCCGGGTCAGACTCTTCCGGACCCGGCGTCAGGGCTCGATGCCCTCAACGCCGGGATATCCCCCATCGGCCGGAATGGGGGTAACGATGGGACTGCGCATGGGGGTAATGGTGGAGATGGAAGTCGTCAGATTCGACGCCCTTGAACACATATTGTGCTCGCGAGGCGGTCCTGACTGAACCATGTGAGCAGCGACGGCCTGCCTGAGTTTTCCACAATCTCCAACTGCCTCTTGACCACGACCGCCCTAAAATCTATATTTATTTTGCCTGCGGCAAAATCGTGTTTTTTATTTCTCTGAGTTCAAATCAAGAGAGATCAGAGAAACAAACCCTATAGATTCGCAATCGGCGCCTCGGAGCTTTTCGCTACGGGGCGTTGTCGTTTTATGACTTCGCCCGAGCGGATCGCTCCTGCCTGTTCTTTTCCTTCCAGACGGCGCCGGCCTCCCGGCCGTTTCAGCTCGGCCTTCTATTCATCCGGCCTGGGTCCTGGTGGTGGCGTTCTCCACGCGTGCCGCGAAGCACGGGTTTATCCGAGGACATCCCCTACTGACCGGGAGGGCTTCAAATGTGCGCAGCCACAGCTAAGCAGATGGAAAATGGGTTGTCAAGCCCGCCTTTTTCGCGTTCGTCGCGTACGGGCAGTTGGTCCCGTACGGACGGGACGGGACGTACGCAGCGTACGTCAAGAGGGGGATGTCATGGATGGGGATTTGGGTGGGGGTCAGGCGTTCTTGTCCAGATAGGCGTCCAGCGCCTCGCGGACCATGCGCGACATGCTGGCCTCTTCGCCGCGGCGCATGGCCCGGGTCTTCAGTTCCTTGAGGCGCTCCAGTTGGTCTTCGTAGATGTCAAACGGGTGACGCCGCCGGATGCGCTTGGCCGGGCGTACGGGGGGAACGGGGAGTCCGGGGGGTTCGTCCCGGACGTCGAGGACACCGCGTACGGAGGGTACGCCGGGGACGGGGTCAGTTGCCGAGGCCGCGGGGGGAGC
Organism: uncultured Ardenticatenaceae bacterium; assembly: GCA_964398825.1. Taxonomy (GTDB): domain Bacteria; phylum Chloroflexota; class Anaerolineae; order Promineifilales; family Promineifilaceae; genus Promineifilum. The sequence goes on along the minus strand of CAYNOL010000078.1, from coordinate 2,802 downwards.
CACCAGCGCGTCCAAGCTGGCGGGAGCGGTGAAGAATGGGCTGTCGGCCAGGCCAGATCGCTTATTCATCGCTGGACCACCTCCTGGACAATTTGCTTGTAGGCCAGCGCGCCGGCGCTGTGGGGGGCGTAGTCGAAGACGTGGGTGTGGTTGGAGTGGGCTTCCTCCAGGCTGACGTTCTTGGGGATTGATGTCTGGAAGACGAGATCGCCGAAGTACTGTCGCAGTTGAGTCTCGACGTCGCGCGAGACGTTGGTCCGCTCGGCGAAGGTGCACAGGACGCCCAGGATCTTGAGGTCGGGGTTGAGTTGGGTGCTGCGGACCATGTCGATCGTCTCCTGCAGTTGCACCAACCCGGCCAGGGCGAAATAGCCGGTCGAGACGGGGAGGATAAGGCTGTCGCTGGCGGTGAAGGCGTTGATCGTCAGCAGTCCCAACGCCGGTGGATTGTCGATGAGGATGTAGTCGTAGCTGCCGCGCACCGGCTCCAGCGCCTTGCGCAGGCGGGCCGAGCGATTGTCGAGGGCCTGGGCCAGCTCCAGATCGACGCCGGAGAGGCGGATGTGGGCCGGGACGAAGTCGAGGTTGGCCACGGCCGTGGGCCGGATGACGCTCGACAGGGCGGCGAACTCGATGAGGACGGTGTGGAGCGATTCCTTGGGGGCTACCTCGCGTTGGGGGTGGATGAAGACGCTGGTGGCGTTGGCCTGCGGGTCGGCGTCGATGAGCAGGGTCTTATAGCCGGCCAGGGCCAGACCGGCGGCCAGGTTGATGGCCGTGGTCGTCTTGGCCACCCCGCCCTTCTGGTTGGCGATCGCGTGCACGGCCATCGGCTACCCTTTCTCCTTCAGGTACTCGGTCAGCACCAGACGGGCCAACGCGGCGACGGAGATGTGGCGCTCCAGGGCCGCCCGGCGCAGGGCCTGTTTAAGGCTCGCCGGGGCGTGGACTTTGATGACGGTTCTCTTTTCCTGGGCCATGGATGGGACCAATCCGGGCACTACTTGTTAGGTATGTTCATCCAACCATGGCGGCACGAGGTGTGTCAAGGGGCAGTTTACGGAACGGGCCAGCACGAAAAAGCCGGCGGGAATGGCCGGCACAATAGGGTAGGAATATTCAGGGAGAGAGGTTGGCTATTATTGGCGACCGGGGACCGGTTCGCTCAGGCGGGACACCATCTCGGCCACGGCCTGGCCAAACGGCGCGGCACTTTCGGGAAAGATGGTGATGCTGGCGCGCTCGCGCTCCTCGCCTTCGCCTTTGAAACGGCTCTCGGTCAGGAGCAGGTAGGGCTTGTTGTCGCGGGTCTGCTTGAGGTCGAAGAAGTAGGTCTTGGACCCGGCTTTGACGATGATGCTGTCATCGTGTTCTGTCATGTCGACCACCTCCTCTCCGACGGGTACTTCAGGTTGCAGCTGTGCTTCCGGGGTTGTCCTGGGGGTTGAATTGATACCGCTTAACCGGGCCACGGCCTCGGCCAGCAGGCCGACCTGCGCCGCCAGCCCCTCGAGCGTGACGGAGGTTTCTCCGGCCGGGGTCTCGGCGGGGGATGGCAGTCGTGCGGGTTGTCGTTCTTTGGTCATAGTCGATTGAGCGTATCCAACCACGGCGGATTGAGCATGTCAAGGGGCAGTTTGGACTGGGGACGATCACGAAAAGGCCGACGGGAATGCTGTCAGAACAGACTGGAGTGTCTTTAGGGGCGACAATCGTATCATTGTGACATCCATTTTTCTACGATCTCAAGCTCTTCGGCGACTTGTCCACACACATACTCGAAGTGATTGGCAAACGTTTCATGCTCTATCAACGCATCCTGCGCCAACTGCTGGGCCTCGCTGCCACCGGCATGTCCCTTGGCCTTTGAGCGCAAGAGCTGCACCGTCCGCAAGCCCATCAGCTTCTGAATGTCCCCTGCTGCAACACTCATACTTAGGAGCTTTTCGAGTAATGTTATCGTCTTGTCCTCCTTGCCATACGGAACTCGCGCTGCATCGAGCCGCGCTCGGATCGCGTTTGTCTCAAAACCCTCGACGACCAGCTTAGCGAGGTCCATGTACGCCTCAGCCCATTCATCGCGACTTGTTGTCACGGGCGTATTCACACGCTCAAGCAACTTCTCGTCCCGAAGTGTCCACCACGCGACCTTGTCGTGATGCCAACGCTGAACAATAGACAGGACCCTCCGTAGCGGCTGTTCGAAGCTCACGAACTTGCCTTGGAAATCATTGATGACAGCCCGTTTGGAAATACCGGTTTTCGGCGGCTCGTTGAAGGAAAGCCAGTGCAACTGTTCTTCGTAAGGGAGGTGACGGAGGTAGCAAATATAAGCGTGTACCTGCCCCGCTTCATTAACATCGATTGCTTCAAGGTGCCATGCCGCCCGGCATGAGACATCGCGTTCGCCCACCGTGTACTTATCGCGATCCGCCTTATACTTTAGCAAAACCTCCGGCCTGAAGAACGCGGGCGATAGCTCAAAAGGCAGCGTATTACCCTCCGTCTGATAATAGTTCGTCGTGGCCACAGGGTCGGTGGAAATTTTCGTCACGCGCTCGTTGCGCCAGTCGTAGGCAAGAAACTCGACATGCCGCTTGTTCTTCTTTCCAAACCATTCATCTGTGATACTCATGAAGATGGCTTGTGGCGAGCGGCGAGGACGAATAATCTGAACTCCCCGCGTGTAGGCCGCATGGCCAGACATAACTTTCCGGCGGTAAAAGAAATCTGGCAGTTCGATGATTTCCTGCGTCGGTTCCTCTGTCCAACCATTGAACCCGGCGCGGCGCAGCAAAGTAA
>CAYNOL010000077.1:0-15733 GCA_964398825.1 uncultured Ardenticatenaceae bacterium | reverse complement strand
GTTTTCGGTTTTTCTCCTTTTTGTTTTTTGTATTATAATTCTCATGTGCTTATTTGTGAACTACCCACCCACGCCAGAGGCGATGGGATGGGCTTCAGGAGTCAACACTTTGACTAACGTCAACAGTTCGTCCTGATTTTTAAGTCTGTGTTCCCCAGACAAATGATTTTTAAGAGCAAAAGATTTAATATTTATGGCAGCATTAACATCCCGGTCTAAAACAGAAGAACAGTTACTACAAGTCCATTCACGGTCTTTTAGTTGCAATTCTTTGTTGATAGCCCCACAGTTTGAGCAAGTTTTGCTTGATGGTGAAAATCTCCCAATGCGCAGGATGTTTTTACCATACCAATCAGATTTGTATTCTAACATAGAAACAAAAGTTGACCAGCTTGCATCACTAATTGCTTGTGCTAAATTGTGGTTTTTGACCATATTCTTTACTGCTAAAGTTTCGATTGCTATCGTTTGGTTCTCACGAATTAGTTGTGTAGAAACCTTGTGTAAAAAATCTTTGCGTTTATTTACTACATTTTCATGTAGTTTAGCGAGTTTCTTTTTAGTTCGCTTACCTTTATATTTTGAATATTTACGTTGTACATATTTTAATTTGCTTTGTGCTTTGCGAAGGAGTTTAGGGTTCTCAAAAACTTCACCTTCTGATGTGATAGCAAAGTCTTTAATCCCTAAGTCGATACCTATTGTGGTACTTTCTTTGATTGGGGCTTTGGTTGGTAGATCTTCTTTAGTATCACACAATATTGACACAAAATATTTACCGGTAGGCGTAACACTTATGGTTGCACTTTTGATTGTTCCTTTAGTAGGACGATGTAAAGACATCTTAATACCTTCCTTAAATTTAGGAATTATCAAAAGGCCATTTTCTACTATTACGTTTTGTGGAATAGAAAAAGATTGTTTACTTCTATGTTTAGATTTGAATTTTGGAAAACCTGCACCCTTAAAAAACTTCTTAAAAGCAATATCCATATTTTGTATAGATTGTTGTAAAGATTGGCTATTAACTTCTTTCAACCATTCACATTCTTTTTTAAGTTCAGGGAGTTGTTTGATTAAGTCAAAGGGAGAAAAATTATGTTTATGTCCTAAATATGCTGTATTCTTTGTTTCTAATGCTAAATTATATACAAAACGACTGCCACCAATATGCTTGGCAATCAACTCTTTTTGGGAGTTGGTTGGGTGTAATCTATATTTTAATCCTTTAAGCATATATTATTAAATAGTCTAAACTTTTGTAAAAATACAATTTTTTTTGACAAAACCAAATATTTGTCTAAATTTACAAAATGTAAGTGTTAAAGGAGTCGCTTACATCCCATCCACGCTAAAGCGATGAATGGGTTTTACGCTCCATCTATAAAAAAAATGATGTTGAGAGGTAGGGGTTACCCCTCAACACCGAGGCGAGAATAAGAAAGAAGGGATCATTCGTTTAGTACTATATATACTACATTTAAACGTTCCTTCAATTTTTCAGGATTGGCAATCATTTCTTTAGTGTCTTTTTTACCTATCCACTCAGATCTACCATCATTTAAAAACACCATCATAACCTTAGATGCGGGTGTTCTACCCTTATTATACTGATAAGCTGCCTTAGCAACATCAATTGACCCTTTAACCTTATTACCTATAAGTTGTATTTTTGTACACACAGGACAGTCAGGTTTAATATAGTCTATTTGATGCCCTTCTATTCCTTCATTTAATTCAAATTCAAATTGAATAATATCATTAGGTTTTACAATTCCAGCATTTAATATATTCTCCTTAAATAATAAAGTTTTGCCCATTAGCCGTAAAATTTAGTAAAAAAAACATTATTTTCTTCCTTATACTTTTTCCATTCTTCTTGCCATCTTCGTTTTCTTTTAAATTCTTCCCACGCTTCTTTAAATTTTTGATCTTTAATTTTCCGCCAAATAAGGTTCCAATCCCTATTAACTTCAAATTGAGGATAATGACCTAAAGAACAACCTACATCCATAGATGTAAATAGTTCAGGTATGGGACAATGACATTTTTTACATTTACCCATCTGAACACAATCCGGACACGATAATGCCTTATACAACATTACTTCTGAAAATAATATAGCATCTCTTTCATTTAATCTATATGCTATAATTTTTCGTATTTTTGATCTTATATAAACCCAAATTCGTTTTGGTGTTATATATTTCAAACCATTATCCTTAATATTGAGGACAATAGATTTTACTTCCTTATACACAAATTTAAAAGGGGCCGTTATAATTTTAAATAACATTATAGCTACCTATTACTCTTCCTTCTGGTATTAAATATGTTAATTTGTCTTGTTCTTCCGGCTGAGGAACCCAAGGTCTAATAAACATAAACCTGTCCCAATTTTTTTGAACATTAGGGACAGATTGTTTCATACCTTCCGGTAAAACCGGGTTCATACCCTTAGAATCCTGAAACTGCATATAATGCAAGAATTTAGGATTCCAATCCTCACCTAAAATCTCATTACTAGGAACTAAAACAATATCACCTACTTTGTGCTTAGTAGATTTTACTCCTTCTCCTATTTTTAATATTTTAACTATAGGGAATACATTTTCGGTCGCAGGCTTATCCTTAATCTTGAATTTTCCTATTATATGTGACCACTCATATTCAAGAGTAATAAATCCCTCAAAACCTTTCACATCCATTGAGAAAATTCTTACAAGATAATCAGCATGATCGAAACTTAAACCTTCATAATCAACACTATGATCTATGGCGGCCCATTCTGTAAACTGTCTTCTGAATTCTTGAGAAAATCGTTCAGCTTCAATCTTTACCTTTAATTCCTCAGCTTTAAGGTCCTCTTCGGTTATGATCTTACCTTCTTGATATTCTCTATTAGGTTTGGCTTTAAAGGTGTCATCTTTTAATACCCCGGCACCGGGTTCCAAAATTTCATTTTTTAATGGTTTCCCTTTCTTTCTTAGATGTTCAAGAGCCTCTTTCTCCGCATCCGTTAAAGGTCTAATCTTATCGTTAAATGACTTAATCTTCTTGCTCATGGTGTTTTATATAATTTTCAAGTTGTCCAATTTCAATTATGCGGTCCAATATTCCGAATATGACAGGTTTTACTTCTTTAGCCTCTAATATGTTGGCACTAGGTGGACAACAATTCTTGAGAAAGGATAAATCTTCACCTGTTTGATTCTCTATCTTTATTATCTTCTTAATCAATATTGAACTATCATAAGGTTTAGGTATACCATTCTTAATGGAATCCAATACTTTAGCCCAAACTTCAATTTCTTTTAAAACTATGTCCGATAATATTGGACCGTAATATGGAGATAAATTTTCTCCTTTTCTTCCCGACATTGGATCAGTGGTACTTGATGGTGAATATATATAAGTTTTTCCTTTTCTATCTTCCATTATTCTTCTTCTTGTTGTGATAATTGATTTAAATATTCTTCCTTTTCTTTTTGTTTTAATAAAAATTCAGGAGTTATTACATCGTATCTTCTCCCGAAAAGATAATAAAAATCTTTACCTTTTATGTATGCATCTAAATGTTTAATTTGTTTCTTAACTTCGGTTTGAGCATATACTTCTGCTAAAATTCGAATTTCTTGATCATTCATCCCTTTGGGATTACCTGCATCTGCTACCTTTCGTAAATAATCTAACTTGAACTGATTATAAAATAATTTTTTATTTTGTGTGGTTATTACTGGACCCATAAAGGGTGGCCGTTGATTTAGTTTTTTCTTCTCTTTCATTATTTACTAGTCTGTCAAAATATTCTCTAAACTTCTTACTATTCCATAATTTCCAAGTATTCTCTCGATTACGTTCTTTGATTACTCTATTTCTTATTAGCCATAATCGTTTTATTCTGGCATTTAAATATTCCCTCGTTATTTTCCCCCTCTTATAAGCAGATATAGATCCTTTAAGAGACCTATTTATTGATTTAATTCGCGGGACAAATACTCCAAACAAAGGAAGCATTACTTTCGGAAGTCTTGGGTCGCTTAAAGCATTACTTAAACTTTTAAAAAAAGTCCCCATTATAAACTTCCCTTCACTTACAGGTATACCGTGCTTCTTTCCAACTCTATTAAGAATCGGTTGTAATTTGTTCAAGTATCTTAAAATCATCCACGTTGTTGGTGTACAGTACTATTTCAATTCCTAAAAATTCACTTACATCCTTAATAGTAAAATGTGTTTCACCATATTGGAGTACGCTATCTAAATCTGAATTACATATTTCTGTATATTGAGAAACAAGACTATTAGCATTCCTTTGGGATATAGCAAGATGAGTGGCCTTCCTTAGCGTTTTATCCTCAATTTCCCTGATTTCCTGAATTATATCCCCTAATCGAACCATTTTCGTAGTTTAATGTTACCTCTAGTCGCAGTTTTTGAGCCGTCAGGTCAAATTTGAAAAATTCGTGTATTTCTATGTCTTTGGTCCTAACGTTGCTCGTTAATATGCCTTTTTGTTCCAAATCTCCTAGATACCCTCTAACGTCACTTTGACGTTTAAGATTGAATACCTCCTTAAAAATACGTTTAGCCCGTGAGGATGTATACTTCAACTTCAAATTGGATATCATCACACAGGCTACAAAAAATTTACGTTCTTGCTTAGTAAGCCAATTGTCAGGATGGACAAAAACAGCTTGATAGAAATCTATCATTGTGCTTATCACATCCTCCAATGAGGAAAGTTCAATGTTACTAGTCAATTCCGTATTACTTCCATCTTTTACTAACTCAATTTCTTGCATTTACTAGTCTAAAATGACCACTTTTTAAATATTTTTTTGTATCTTTGCTTGTTATTTAGACCACAAATATAATAAATAAAAGCCAAGTGGTCCTTTCATAACTTAGAAATTTTTACGTACTTTGGAAAAAAATACAACAGTTCTCTTCCGAAAGGAGGATCATAGTTATTGGAGTAATGAAACTCAATATGTATCAACAAACAAGTTCCTAAGTAACTTCGGGTTCACGTTCAACAGAGATTTCTGGTTAATAATCAAGTCTTTCGAGAGTATCATTCCTGATTTTTACAAAAAGTTCTTCTCCGCCGGGTTTAACCTAAAAGAAGTCGATACCTCAACAATGGATCGCATTATAGATAGGTTTCTCCCGGAAATGGAAAGTTTGGGTATAGGCTTAGATGAACAGGCAGCTAAAATTCATGACGAATGGGAACTTAGCTCTCAAAAAGGTACCGAGCTTCATGAGCATCTCGAAACGCAAGCCTATCATGTAGGATTTATAACTAACCCTTTTGACGGGAAAGATTACACTGTAAGAAATAAACTCCTTCCTCCTGAAAACTATGACAACATATCAACAACTGAGTTTCTTATGAACCTTGAAGATGGGGTGTATACTGAACTTCTCCTATTTGCAGATGAATATCAAATTGCAGGTTTAACCGATGAGGTGTTCATTGAAACTAAAAGAAAGAAACGATACATCGACATTGGTGATCATAAGTTTACGAAGAAGAAGCCTAAAGATGATTCCCGGAATGGTACATGTTTGTATCCTATTGATCATATGACAGATTGTACGTATACCAAGTATAAACTCCAAACGAACCTATATGCTTATTGGTTGTCATTATTGGGTTATATCCCCCGGAATATAGGGATTTACCACTATACAGACTATGACATATCAACAAAAAATGTAATAACCTTCCCTTTTCTTAACACCGAATGTAAATCCATGTTAGACAGTTACTTAGAAAATATTTTGCAAGAAAAGTGAAATTTTGTTCCAAAAACAGCGACCATTTAGATTTTATTTTTTAACTTTGTCCCTCAAAGGGGGTAGGGGGTTAATATGAAGCCGCTTATTAGCGGCGGCTTCATGGTACGTTAACGTAAATTAAGGTCAAGTCAAGTGAATTCCTCGTCAGTCTACACCCGTTCCGGGTGCTTCCGGGAATTCAAAACCCAATTCTTATAGATTAGAGGGTTGTTCGAAGAACAACGGTAAGTGAGGTAAACAGGTGCCGTATGGGGTATAGGCACCTATTAATTTAAACGTCATATGTCAAAAAAAAGAAATTTGTTAGCTTTTAAAAAGAAAGTTTTGTTTGATGAGGAAACAGGGCTCATTCGTCCGGGTATTACGAACATGTCGGATTATGCTGAGATATTCTATGCTACTTCAGAAGAAGAAGTAGAAGAAGCGATTCAGCGGATAATGGATCGTTCAGAAAACGATGATCTATTTGAGGACATAGAAGAAGAGAATGACCAAGAAGAAATCTAGAATTTTTATATATACAGATGGGTCATGTCAGGATAGTAGAGGTAGTATAGGGGGATTAGCATATATAGCACTGAATTGGAATAGAACCGAAGTGGTTAGAAGATATTCAAAGCTATTAGATGTTACAACTAATAATCAAGCTGAACTTCAAGCTATTATCGAAGGTATCGAATGGTTTTTACAGAATTACGAAGATGACAGATATTTAGTAGTAATGACAGATTCTCGATATTGTACCGAAGGATACAATGTATATCTAGAAGGTTGGGCGGCTAATGATTGGAAAGTAAGTGGAAACAAAAAACGATTAAACTATGTTTTATGGGAAAGACTAATGAATTTGAAAAAAAAGAGTAAAGGAAGAGTACATATCCAATGGATAAAGGGTCATTCAAAAGACAGTTTTAATGATCAAGCTCATGAATTGAGTTATAATGTTTGGAAAAATTGGTTAGAAAAAAATAAAAACATAAACGAGTAAAATGAACGAATCTCAAGAATTATTATCAAACATAATAATTTATACTAAATATGCAAGATATAGAGATGATTTAAAAAGAAGAGAAACATGGAGTGAAATTGTAGACAGATATATAGCAATGATGTTAAGAAAATATTGCGGCGAAGAATATGAACAACAATGGAGAAATAAATCAATGGATGTATCAAATTCTCCATTAGCTGAAGAAATTGTTAAAAATTCACAATATTTGTATGACAAAAAGGTTCTTCCTAGTATGAGAGCCTTACAATTTGCAGGTCCAGCAATTATTAAAAATAATTCTAGAATTTTTAATTGTGCTTTCTTGCCTATTGATTCTGTTTCATCTTTTTCTGAAATAATGTTTTTATTATTAGGGGGTACAGGTGTGGGCTATTCTGTACAATTTCAGCATGTTCGAAAATTACCAGATATAAGAAAACCTACAAAAGAAAAAAAATATTTAATAGGGGATTCAATTGAAGGTTGGGCTGATTCTGTTAAGGCTTTAATGAAATCTTATTTTGGATATACTCAATATAAGCCCAGATTTGATTTTTCAGATATAAGGAAGAAAGGTGAAAGATTAGTAACCGCAGGTGGGAAAGCTCCGGGACCAGATCCATTAAGAATAGCTTTAACTAAAATTGAAGCAATACTTAATAAAAAGGAAGATAATTCTGCTCTTACTCCATTAGAAGCACATGATATTGTTTGCTTAATTGCGGATGCGGTATTAGCTGGCGGAATAAGAAGAGCTGCTTTGTTGTCTCTTTTTTCCTTTGATGATATTGAAATGGCAACGTGCAAACACGGAGCGTGGTGGGAGTTAAACCCTCAAAGAGGTAGAGCTAACAATTCAGCGGCAATTGTTCGTAATCGAATAGTAAAAAAAGAATTTTTAAAATTATGGAAAACAATTAAAGATTCGGGATCAGGAGAACCGGGAATATTATTTACATCAGATCCTTCTCTTGGAACGAATCCGTGTTGTGAAATCTCATTAAAACCTTTTCAATTTTGTAACCTATCTACTATCAACGGGGGAGATATTAAGGACCAATCTGATTTTAATGACAGAGCCAGAGTAGCTTCTTTTTTCGGAACACTCCAAGCCGGTTTTACTGATTTTCATTATCTGAGAACAATTTGGAGACAAACTACAGAAAAAGATGCTTTGTTGGGGGTTTCTATTACGGGAATAGGAAGTGGAAAAATGGAAGGGATAGATTTAAAAGAGGGGGCAGATGTGGCAATGAAGGAGAACGAAAGGCTTGCTTCCATAATAGGTATAAATGTTGCTGCCCGGGTGTTGACAATTAAACCCGAAGGTTCAGGAAGTCTAGTGTTAGGTCAATCATCGGGAATACATGCTTGGTGGAGTAAATATTACATTCGAAATGTCCAATGTGCTGTTGGTGATGATTTATATAATTATTTTACAGAACATCATCCTGAATTAATAAAGATAATGGATTATCAACCATCTTCCGCAGTTATAGGTATCCCAATGAAATCTCCATCTACTGCTATATTGAGAGAAAATGAAACAGCTATTGAATTTCTTGAAAGGGTTAAAAAATATAATTTAGATTGGGTAAGAGAAGGTCATAGATCTGGATCCAATTTTAATAATGTTTCAGCAACGTGTAATATAAAAGAAGACGAGTGGGGGGAAGTCGGTGAATGGATGTGGTCTAATAGAAATGTCTATAGTGGTATAAGTGTATTACCTTTTGACGGAGGTACATATCAAGATGCTCCTTTTCAGGAATGCACTGAATACGAATACAATAAAAGAATAAAAATTATTAAAAATAAACCTATAGATTTAACTTTAATTAAAGAAGAAATTGATAATACAAATCTACAAGAAGAACTTGCATGTGCCGGTGGTGCATGTGAATTAATTTTTTAGTTGCACATGAATACATATTTGTTAAGAACGATATCAAATACCAAAGAAGGTAAATTTTTAGCTGACACTTGGTATGAATTTGAAGATTATAAAAAACTTTTAAAAAAACTCATAACTATAAATCCTGACGAATACCAGTGTTTTGAAGCTAAGGAAATATCTAATGAGGTTTATACAGATATCAAAGAGTTAATAGAAGAAGAAGAAAAACAAAGACGAAGGAGGGTATATGAAGAATTAAAAAAAGAATTTGAATGATCAAGAAGTATGTAGGTATAGATGTAGGTGTTAATGGGGGTATTGCTATTTTAGATGAGGATAGAAAATTACAATTATATTCTATTCCTAAAATAGGAACACATGTTGATTATAGGGAGCTTTACTTTATAATTAGACATATAAATAACATTGAATATGTTGTTATTGAAGATATACATGCTATATTTGGTGCATCTGCTAAATCAACTTTCAATTTTGGTTATATTGCCGGAATGTTATTAGGTATAGTAATTTCATGTGAATATAAATTTGAATTGGTACAACCTAAAGAATGGCAAAAAGAAATATGGACCAATGCAGATAAAGTTATAAAAAGTAATAAACGAGTTGATGCAAAAGCAACATCTTTACTTGCGGCTAAACGATTATTCCCCGGAGAAAAGTTTTTAGCTACAAATATATCAAGAGCACCTCATGACGGACTAGTAGATAGTGCGTTGTTAGCTGAATATTGTTTGAGAAGATTTCATGTATAATGACAGCAAGAGTAACTAAAGAAGGAAAGAAAAACATATACCAAGACAGAGCTAATTATTCAGAGCAAACAATACAAAGAGTCTTGTATAAGTATTTTGAGAACATGTACTACAAAATGTCCAATATATATTTTTTTGGAGGCAAACCCGGATGGGAAAGTGATTTCTTTTTTATGACTAAAACGAAAAGATTGTGTGAAATAGAAATTAAAGTAGATCGTCAAGATTATGATAGAGATTTTCAACTTAAGCCTAAAAAACATGAACTTTTTAAAAAAATATATGATGATCAAGATGCAGGAAAAAATCTAATTCCTAATTATTATTATTTTTGTGCACCTGAAGGAGTAATACAAGAAGAATCGTTACCTGATTATGCCGGATTAATAGAAATATTTGGTGAACAAAAAAATAAACTAAAATATACAAAGAAAGCACCTACATTACATGACAACACCAAAGATGTCACTGATGTGTTATTAAAAAAATTATACAATAAAACACTATCTATGGAAAAAATGCTTTCAGATTTTAGAATAAACCTTTTTGAAAATCCGGAAGATGAGAGTGAAATAGTTAGAAAATTTCTTAAACGTATAAGAATGTAATATGACAATAAGATACCGAATGTCAGATTTAGATGAAACAGAAATAGATAGATTGATTCAATTTAATAAAGAGTATCCCCCTGAAAGTATAAGTCTTTTAAAAATATATCTTCAATCTGCTGGCGGTTTTATATGGGTTAAAAATGTAATAGTAGATATTTTAAAAGATTACAAAAACGTTCATATATATATAATAAATGCCGATTCTGCTGCATTTGATTTATTAGATGAACTTGATTGTAGGTTAATTGTTGATGATCATTCTACCGCTATTGTACATCTCAGTTCCACTAGGTTGACTGTAATGGCAGGAGGTTACATATCTCCTTTATCTTTTGACAGGCAATTAGAAATTCATTCCTTAAATGAACTTGATAGGTATAAAGAAAAAATGGACAGGTTAAAATTTACATTTCAAGAAAAGGAAGCGGTATTGCGAGGTGAAGATATATGTCTTGGTAAGGATCGGTTAAAAGTAATATTTAGTGATAAAATCATTGCACGGTGATGGAATAGGTAAACATGCCCTCTTGTCTCGGGGGTGCAGAACAACCGATAGGTGTTTTATAATGGGATGACCACTTGGCGTCACTGTTAAGTCTGGTGACAAGTTGTAAAGCATTGAAGGTCTGCTTGGAGGTTCGAATCCTTCCTGTGCAGCAAATAGTTTAAAAATTCTTTTTAGAAAAAAACAAAAACCTTGACCGTTTGGGTTTTTTTTCTTATCTTTGTTATTATTAAAAAAAATAAGTAGTTATGTCATTCATGGATAGTCTTTCTTCAGAAACAGAAAGAAACAATTTTATGAATTGTTTAACATATGTAAAAAAAAATTGGCCTCTTGATAGTAAAGATATCCAGCTCAAAAGAGCCGAATCTGTATATGCTATAAGTCAAGTATTCTTTGATGAAATACTTCCTAATTTTGTGCATGATACATTGAAACCTGTATGGAACTAAAGAGGATGTGAAGAATACAATAAAATAAGAAATGAAGACAGGAGTAATAGCGGGCTTTAGAGGCGAATACCGATGGTTAAGTAACTTTGAAAAATGTGATATCTTATACAAAGGTATCATATATAAATCAACAGAGGCAGCCTATCAAGCTCAAAAAACGATGGATATAAAGACTAGGTATATTTTTGCAAAATTAGATGCCCGGGAATCTAAAACTTTAGGAAAACAAATAATAGTAAGACCTGATTGGGATCTCATTAAGGTTTCCATTATGGAAGATATTTGTCGTATAAAATTCAATCTTCCTCAATTTAAATCCCGACTTGTGGACACTGGTAAAATGGAGATAGTTGAGTCAAATTATTGGGGAGATACTTTTTGGGGTATATGCGACGGTATTGGTGAAAACCAGTTAGGTAAAATAATAATGAAGATAAGAAACGAAATCATAGAAGATCTAAAAAAGATAGATAATGCCTAAAAGTAAAAATAGAAGAAACCACAAACTTAAAGTTAAACAGAGATATCTTACAAAAATTAATGAACGCAACAAATTATTTAATGAGTTTAAAAAGGAACAGGATCTTCTTGCCGAAAAGCGAAAGAAGGATCTTGAAATGGCTAAACAAATAAATACAGAAGAGGAATGAACATAGAATATGAATTAATACACGGCAGTGAAGAGAATTGTGTAGTGGAATTAAGTAGAGAAGGGGTACTTCTAATTGACCCCATTGACAAAAATGAACCTTATAGATTTGAATATTATGAAATAAGCGAAGAGGGTAAATTTAAATGTGTATGGGACTCATTAGATGAAATAGGCGATAGTTTTATATCAGCAATACAGAATTTATTTAGTGACTATAATGCGATGATGCAACAAAAAAAGGATAATCCTGTAGATCTATTAAGGAAAGGTACCAACATCAAAAACACAGGTTTTGGCAAGAAATAACATAAGAGAAAGAATAATTCAATTAAATGGGTGTAAATTAAAGATTAGTTTATTGGAAGGTACGCCTCCTAATGATATTACTATAGCGACTCTTTCTGGATTAAATGCAGTACGTGCAAATAATCCTCATGTCATACAAAACGCAATTAATAATAGAGACATTGCAAAGATACATTATAATTGGTTTATTAATTTACCTGAAAAAACATTATAAATGATTAAGCAACTTGCGAAAGCATTAGAAAAAATTCATGAATCCCAACACCCTTATATTGACAATAACGTATATGACGGGGACATTCATTTTATTGATGAAGCTATAAATAATGCCCTATGGGAAGGCAAAGAAGAAGTTCTCAGATTAGCTGAAAAATACCCTAATGATCACGAACTAGGTGCAGAAATTAGACGTTTATATTGGGATTACAGGTATAAACAAAGTCTGAAACGAAATGAAAAAAACTAAGGCATCAGTTGTGATTTATTCTTAATAGAAGATATATCGTTTGGAGTTAAATCTTTTTATATGGATTCAAATATAAAATCGTCATTTTAACCGTATTTATATGTGTTCGAATATAAAAAAAATAAATTGACAAAAGAACAACTTATTAAATATGGGTCATGTTGCGGTTTAAAATGTAAGAATTGCCCTTATAAACCCAAACATACTAAGGGATCAACCCAACTAGCCCCGGACAAAATTTAACATTAAAAAAAAAAATAATTAAAATGCAATACGAAAAAACATTAGCTCATGGTCCCAACAACGAACATGAAACTTTTGATTGGGATATAATTGTAACCGAACCAGATATGATATATTATGGTTTGGATATGATCCTAACTCCCGAAGAAATCTATAATTACATAGAGAGAATTGACATTGCCCAAGCAGTATTAGGTGCAATGATAGGAGCAGACAAAGGACCTAACAATATAAAGCTTTTCCGGGAATATTCGAAAAAATATGGAAAGAGTATTCCTTATCGGGTTATACGTTCATTTCCTGATGAAATAGCTGTTCCCGGAATTATAAGAGATTATAGACGAATTGACGATATAGCTGCTGTTTTAGGTGAACAAGAATTCCATTACGAAGATTGGAATGTGGCTACTTCAAGGGATCTCCCTAGATCAATGTTTAGTTACATTGTAGCTACTAAACCAACTGAGGATGGGAGAGTGCGCGTTAGTGTCATTGGTGTAGCAATCAAAAAATAAAACATGAGATTTTATGAAATTGGAAAGTGTGATACATGCACTAACCTATGAGAGAGACGAGGTATTGTCTAAAATAAATAGAATTGAAGATATGCTTCTAGATCCCAAATCCAAAAATGTACCTCAATCACATTTAGATTTAATATACGTCCAATCGTCAATATATGACGCCCTATATAATATATTAGATGCCAGAATTGATGATTTAAAAAAAAGATTATAAAATGGAAATAAGACCTAACACCGTATTAGATATCTTACAAGACGGGCCAAATCACACGATATACGTTTGCCCTTGGCAAGAAATCACCCTTCTCCCGGCGAAGCATTGGCAAATAGATTTAATACTTACAGAAGCAGAATTGATGGAATACAATCCGGCGGCAATGGGTAATGAGCTAGTAACAATGTGGTATGGATTATCAAATGGATATAAACTTGCATATCCTCACCTGAAAAGACACATGGCTTTAAATCCTCAACCTTTATATAAATACTGGACCCTTGTATCTCGGGACATTGATAAAGTATTTGCCCAAAGTGCAAAATTATCTGGTGGATGGGAGAAAAGAATTGTAACTTTGGGAATAGATCATGCGGTGGCTACCCGGGAAAGAAACGATGGGAGGTGGGATGTAAGTGCCGCAATGTTTGGTAAACCGAAATAATGAAACAAGTACTGGTAGGTCGTAAGGATCTTAACATGAGCAAGAAAAAAATGTCATTAATCCTTGTAGGTCACGAAGAAAGTCAGATGGTTACCATTGCATTAAGGAATAGAGGACATGAAGCTTATTCATGTGATCTTAAACCTTGTTCGGGTGGTTTCCCGGAATGGCATCTTCAAATGGATGTGTTCAAAGCAATAGATCTTTATAAGTGGGATGCGGGATTGTTCTTTCCTGATTGTACATATTTAACTGTCAGTGCTGAGTGGGCTTATAAAGAAGGACCATATCATCAAAAAGTAAAGGAAGGTACACTTACCGGATTTACCCGGCAACTCGCCCGGGAGAAAGCTGTAAAGCATGTCAAAACATTATGGAACTCCAAAATAGACAAAATACTAATAGAAAACCCCATAGGTAAATTAAGCACCTTATGGATGAAACCTACCCAGATTATTCAACCCTATTGGTTTGGTGATGATGCTAGTAAAGCCACATGCTTATGGTTAAAAGGTCTTCCTAATCTTATCCCCACCCAATACATAGAACCCCGAATAGTAAATGGTAAAATGCGTTGGGGAAATCAAACAGATTCCGGGCAGAACAAGTTACCACCTTCAGAGAACAGACAAACAATGAGGAGTAGAACCTATCCCGGAATAGCAAACGCCATAGCTACCCAAATGTTTTAATAGTTATGAATATACTTCGCCGGAAGATAACTCCAAAGATCACCTACCCAAAAAGAAAAACCTTCGGTATAGAAGAAAGAATATACCTATTCGATTTAAAAACCAGAAAAAAATTAAGGTCTTCTAGTCAATGGCATTACATTCGATCTTATAAAACCGAAAAGAATATGAAGAATGCTTTACGAGATTTAAGAACTAATGCTTATAGCAGATTCAACTACACAGTTAATGGAAGTAAGAGGTTAATGTTATGCCGATATCGTCCATGTAGAATTGAATATATTTCATAGTTCCCATAATTTGTTTCAAGATGAGAGGGTGTGGTCCAATAGGATCATGCCCTTTTTTTATTCTCTTTCCCCTGCCGGGGCTAAATTTCAAAGCCAGTACTAAATAAACAAAATCTTTCCCTACCCCCCCCCTCTCTATATATATCTTTACAGTATAAAAGGGGTATTATGTTATTAATCTTATAGTCTGTTTAGTAATATCCTAGTTTTTCATTCTTAGATCCTAGATCCTAGATCTTAGATCCTAGTCTTTCGTTAGGGTGGATTAATATACCCCCCCGTCGCCTGGCGCGTTTTTTGGCCCCCCCCCGTAATTCGATTGTTAAGCATTCCGGGAATCCATTATAATACCTAACAACTCCCATCAACCCCACATATGACGTACCTTATCTGATCAGGCAGACCAAACTAAACTAATAAGGTAAAACAGACTATCAGTTAAGGTTAAACAGATTGTTTCTCTATGTTAGATGTGGTTTCTTTTTACTGAATTGTCGGGAAAGGAAACTAAACATTCAGGCATAACAAACCACATAAACCCTGGCTAACAATAACATTACATAGCATCCTGGATTGCATATATCAAAACATTGGTATAAATTGCACTCATTATTTAACCATTTTAAACATAACAAACAATGAGAACTAAACCACAAAGTAGTGTAAATCCCATTAGTAGGTATGAAGTAGCTAAAAAGTTACACATACAAACAAGCAAGGAAGCGAACCAAATTTTATCTTATTTGATTTCGGTTCATAATTCATTACAATCGTGGGGGTCAACTCCACATTCTGATAAGTTAGTAGTGTTGCAATTCGGACGAAAATTTACCTTTATTATGGTAGACAAACCCCATCAATTTA
>CAYNOL010000076.1:12978-15905 GCA_964398825.1 uncultured Ardenticatenaceae bacterium | reverse complement strand
CGCCACGGGGCAGGACGTGGCCAACGTGTCGGAGTCGAGCGCGGGCATCCTCTACACCGAGCTGACGCCGGAGAAGGACCTCTATCTGTCCATCACCATCCCATCGCTCATCGTGGCCACCTATGGCGGCGGCACGGGGCTGGCGACGCAGCAGGAGTGCCTGCGGGTGCTGGGCTGCGTGGGCAAGGGCAAGGTCAACAAGCTGGCGGAGATCATCGCCGGGGTGGTGCTGGCGGGGGAGATCTCGCTGGCGGCGGCGATTTCGTCGTCGGATTGGGTTAGTAGCCACGAAAAGTACGGTAGAAACAGGTAGGTCGTGGTTAGGAATTACGAATTACGAATTACGAATTACGAATTGGGGAGGCTACTTGGATGAAGGAGGGGAATGTTGTTCAGGAGAAGAGTTATGCGTTTGCTTTGAGGGTGGTGCGGGTGTATCGGTATTTGGCGGAGGAGAAGCGGGAGTATGTGCTGTCGAAGCAGTTGCTGCGGGCCGGCACGTCGATTGGTGCCAACGTCGAGGAGGCGCTTGGCGGCATATCGGACAAGGATTTCGCGCTGAAATTGACGATAGCCTACAAGGAAGCCCGCGAGACCCGCTTCTGGCTCCGCATCTTGCGCGACAGCGACTACCTGTCGCCGCAGCAAGCCGAATCCCTGTTAACCGACATCGACGAACTCCTGCGCATCATCGGCAGCATCCAAAAAACAATGAAGTCCAAACTCAACAACAAGAACAATTCGTAATCTGCAATTCGTAATTCGTAATTCGTAATTCGTAATTAATCCGTAATTCGCCCCTTAAGGGCGGATTGTTATAATGGCCCCATACCCCGCCGCTAGTTTTCGATATCTATGGCCGACAAAATCAATCAGAACGAGATCAATGCCATCCTGTGGCGCGCCTGCGATACCTTTCGCGGCACCATCGACCCCAGCGAGTATAAAAACTACATCCTCGTCATGCTGTTCGTCAAATACATCTCCGACGTGTGGCAGGACCATTACGAGGCGTACAAACAGCGCTTCGGCGATGATGAGGTGATGATCCGCCGCCGTCTGGACCGCGAGAAGTTCGTGCTGCCCGAGGGGGCCACCTTCCCCGCCCTCTATGCCCAGCGCAACGCCGCCAATCTGGGCGAGGTGATCGACGTCGCCCTGGAAGCGATTGAAGACGCCAACGTGGAAAAGCTGCGCGGCGTCTTCCGCAACATCAGCTTCAACTCCGACAATCTGGGCAACCCCCGCCAGCGCAACGAGCGGCTGAAGAATTTGCTCAACGACTTCAGCGACCCGCGCCTCGACATGCGGCCGAGCCGCATCGGCAAACTCGACGTCATCGGCAACGCCTACGAATACCTCATCGGCCGTTTCGCCGCCGACGCGGGCAAGAAGGCGGGCGAGTTCTATACCCCGCCCGAGGTGTCGGAGCTGCTGGCCCGGCTGGTGGACCCGCAGCCCGGCGACCGCATCTGTGACCCCGCCTGCGGCTCCGGCTCGCTGCTCATCCGCTGCGCCGAGCAGGTGCGCCACGGCGACGGCCGCTCCAACGACTTCGCCGTCTTTGGCCAGGAGTCCAACGGCTCCACCTGGGCGCTGGCCAAGATGAACATGTTTCTCCACGACATCAACGGCGCGCGGCTCGAATGGGGCGACACGCTCAACGAGCCGCGGCTGCTGGACGGCAACCGGCTGATGACCTTCGAGGTCGTCGTCGCCAACCCGCCCTTCTCGCTGGACAAATGGGGGGCGGAGCGGGCCGCGGCCGACCGACACGGCCGCTTCTGGCGCGGCACGCCGCCCCGCAGCAAGGGGGATTACGCCTTCATCAGCCACATGATCGCCACGATGGACGCCACGCGCGGCCGCGCCGGCGTGGTCGTGCCCCACGGCGTGCTGTTTCGCGGCGGGGCCGAGGGGCGCATCCGCCAGGCGCTGGTCGAGGAGAACCTGCTCGACGCCGTCGTCGGGCTGCCGCCCAATCTGTTCTACGGCACGGGCATCCCGGCGGCCATCCTCATCTTCCGGCGCGACCGCCAGGACGACAACGTGCTGTTCATCGACGCCAGCCGTGAGTTTGAGCAGGGGACGAACCAGAACAAGCTGCGGCCGGAAGACCTGGAGCGGATCGTGGCGACCTATCGCGCGCGAGGGGATGTGGAGCGGTATGCGGCCGTGGCGTCGGGCGAGAAGATCGCGGGGAATGGGTTTAATCTGAATATTCCGCGGTATGTAGATACGTTTGAATTAGAAGCTCCGGTTGAGTTGGCCATCGTGAATACTGAAATTACCGAGTTAAATAAGGAACTAGAACGAGTGGAAGTAAAGATAGATGGTTATTTGCGGGAGTTGGGTTTATGACTTGGGCAACATGTGAATTTGGGCAAATTGCTGAATTGTCTAATAAGCGGTTTGATCCAATACGTGGAGAAAATAGACCCTGTATTGAATTGGAACATATCGATCAAGGGACTGGACAGTTACTCGGACAGACTAATTCCAATCAACAAATCAGCATGAAAAATGTGTTCCGGCAAGGAAATATTCTATTCGGGAAGCTAAGGCCATATTTAAGAAAATATTGGTTCTGTGAATTTGATGGAGTATGTTCTTCGGAAGTGTGGGTTTTATCTCCTAAACCCAAAGTGACTGATAACAAATTTTTGTTTTACTTAATCCAAACTGAAAAGTTTATCCAAGCCACAAACGTTTCTTCTGGCTCGAAAATGCCCAGGGCAGACTGGGAATACGTGTCCGCGTTTACCTTTGACATCCCCCCACTCCCCGAACAGCGCAAAATCGCCGAAATCCTGGGGACGTGGGACGAGGCGATCCGGCTGACGGCCGAGCTCATCGCCGCCAAGCAGCAGCGCAAGAAGGGGCTCATGCAGCGCCTGCTGACGGGCGAGGTGCGGTTTCCGGAGTTT
>CAYNOL010000076.1:0-12878 GCA_964398825.1 uncultured Ardenticatenaceae bacterium | reverse complement strand
GGGCTGATGCAGCGGCTGTTGACCGGCGAAGTGCGCGTTAAGGTGTAGCCATGACCGACAGTACCCTGTCCGATATTGCCCTGCCCCCCGCCCCCGACTACCGCGAAGCGACCAGCTCCCAACTGCCCGCGCTGCGGCTGCTGATGGCCCTCGGTTATGAGTATTTGCCGCCGGAAGAGGCGCTGCGGCTGCGCGGCGGCCGCCTCAGCCAACCCATCCTGACCGGTGTGCTGGAGCGCCAGCTGCGCGCCCTTAACCAGTTCACCACCAAGGGGCGCGACCACGAATTCAGCGACGGGGCCATCGCCGAAGCCATTCGCCGGCTGACCGACGAGCCCTACGACGGGCTCATCCCCACCAGCGAACGGCTCTATGACCTGCTGTCGCTGGGCACATCGATCAACCAGACCGTCGACGGCGACACGCGCGGCTACTCGCTGCGCTACATCGACTGGCATCACCCCGAGCGCAACGTCTACCACGTGACTGACGAATTCGAGGTGGAGCGCGCCCGCAGCAAGCAGACCCGCCGCCCCGATGTCGTCTGCTTCGTCAACGGCATCCCCCTGGCGGTCATCGAGTGCAAGCGGCCCGACAAACGCTATGGCGACGGGCAGTCGGCCGCCCACGAAGCCGTGTCGCAGCACATCCGCAACCAGCGCGGCGACGAGATCCCCCATCTCTACGTCTACAGCCAGCTGCTGCTGGCCCTCAGCGTCAACGACGCCCTCTATGCCACCACCAACACCCCGGCCAAATTCTGGTCCGTCTGGCGCGAGGACGATGCCGAAGCGGCCGAGGCGCAAGTCCACCGGGCCATCAACAAGCCGCTGACGCGCGCCCAGCACGAGGCGCTGACCGGCGCGCGCCGCGACCCCCGCCTGCGCGACTACGTGGCCCCCCGCTACCGCATCGACCCCGACGCCGGCGAGCGGCTGCCCACGGCCCAGGACCACCTCATCCACGCCCTGCTGCGCCCCCGGCGGCTGCTGGAGCTGGCCTATCAATTCATCGTCTACGACGGCGGCGTCAAGAAGATCGCCCGCCACCAGCAATATTTTGCCGTGCGCGAGACGATCGGCCGCGTGACGAAAATCGACCCCGAGGGGCGGCGGGCCGGCGGCGTCATCTGGCACACCACCGGCAGCGGCAAATCGCTGACGATGGTCATGCTGGCCAAGGCGCTGGCGCTCCACCCGGCCGTGCCCAACCCCAAGGTCATCCTCGTCACCGACCGTGTCGACCTCGACGACCAGATCTGGCACACCTTCGAAGCCAGCGGCAAGCGGCCGATCCAGGCCGCGTCGGGCGCTCACCTGATCGAACTGGTCAACAGCCCGCGCGCCGAGGTCATCACCAGCGTCATCGACAAATTCGAGAAGGCGGCCAACGAGCGGGCGCACAACGACAGCGCCGACGTCTTCGTGCTGGTGGACGAAAGCCACCGCAGCCAGTACGGGGCCATCCACGCCATGATGCGGCGCGTCTTCCCCAACGCCTGCTACATCGGCTTCACCGGCACGCCGCTGATGAAGAAAGAGAAATCGACGGCCGACAAATTCGGCTCGTTCATCCACACCTATCCCATCCGGGCGGCCGTGGCCGACGGCGCCGTGGTGCCGCTGCTCTACGAGGGGCGGCTGGTGGAGCTGGAGCCGAACCAGGCGGCCATCGACCTGTGGTTCGAGCGGGCCACCCGCGGCCTCAGCGACGAGCAGAAGCTCGATCTGAAACGCAAGTTCAGCCGCCGCGACGAGGTGAACCAGGCCGAGGCGCGCATCCGGCAGATCGCCTATGACCTGAGCGAGCATTTCCGCGCCAACCACCAGGGCACCGGCCGCAAGGCGCAGTTGGCCGTCTCCGGCAAGCCCATCGCCCTGCGCTACAAACAGTGCCTCGACGAGTTCGGCCTCATCACCAGCGCCGTGGTCATCAGCGGCCCCGACACGCGCGAGGGGCACGAGACGACGGACGAGGACGACCTGCCCGAGGTGCAGCGCTTCTGGAAGCAGATGATGGAGCGCTATGGCAACGAGAAGGCGTACGTGCGCGAGATCAAAGCGGATTTCGCCCGGGCCGACGGCGTGGAGCTGCTGATCGTCGTCGACAAGCTGCTGACCGGCTTCGACGAGCCGCGCAACACGGTGCTCTACATCGACAAGCCGCTGAAGGAGCACGGGCTGTTGCAGGCCATCAGCCGCGTCAACCGGCTGTTCGAGGGCAAGCCGTTCGGCTACGTCATCGACTATCGCGGCGTGCTGGGCGAGCTGAACGAGACGCTCAACGTCTATGACGCGTTGGCCGGCTTCGACGCCGACGACGTGGCCGGTGCTGTGACCGACGTGGGGGCCGTCATCCGTTCGCTGCCGCAACTGCATTCGGCCGTGTGGGCCGTCTTCGCCCCCGTCGCCAACAAGCAAGACCCGGAGCAGATGGAGCGATTCCTGGAGCCGGAGAACGTGCGCGAGCAGTTTTATGAGACGCTGCGGGCCTTCGCGCGGGTGATGGCCGTGGCCCTGGGCACCGTGGAGTTCTATGAGGAAACGGCCGAGGACCGGATCAGCCGCTATAAGCGCGATCTCGTCTTCTTCACCAATCTGCGCAACAGCGTGCGCCGGCGCTATGCCGAGCGCATCGAATACCGCGACTACGACAAGACGATCCGCAAGCTGATGGACCGCCACATCGACGCCGGCGAGGTGACGGAGATCACGCCGCCGGTCAACATCTTCGATGTCGAGGCGTTCCACGCCGAGGTCGAGAAGGTGGACGGCGCGGCGGCCCGGGCCGACACCATCGCCTACCGCATGCGCCGGACGATCACCGAGCGCATGGAGCAAGACCCGGCATTCTACCGCCAGTTCTCGGAGCTGATCGAGGAGACGATCACCGCCTATCGGCAGGGCCGAATCGATGAGGCGGAATATTACCGGCAGACGATGGCCCACCACCAGAACATGTCGCAAGGGCGCGGGGAGACGCTGCCGCCGAAGCTGCGCCACCACAAGGACGCGCCGGCCTATTACGGCATCCTGCTGAAACACCTGACGGCCGCCGCCGGCGAAGTCGGCTCCGAAGCCGGCGCCATCGACGCGGACGATCTATCAGCCACGGCCGCCATCCGCCTGGAGGAGATCATCGACGCGCGCAAGATACGCGACTGGGTCCACAACCGGGACGTGGAAAATCAAATGCGCAACGACATCGAGGATCATCTGTTCAGCCTGAAGGGACGCTACGATTTGACGCTCGATATTCCCGAGATCGACGCCATTATGGAAGACATTATCTCCACCGCCCGCAAGCGTAACCAACTATGACCCGCCATCGCGTCGCCTATGGCACGGCGACAATCGAATACGAATTGCACTACGCCGATCGCAAGACGCTGGCCATCACGGTGGAACCCGATCAGCGGGTGACCGTCAGCGCCCCCGAGGGCACGCCCCTGGCCGAAGTCGAGCAGCGGCTGGTGAAGCGCGGGGCGTGGATTTTGCGCCAACAGCGGGAGTTCGAGGATTATTTGCCTACGCTGCCGCCGCGCCGCTATGTGGGCGGCGAGAGCCATCTATATCTCGGCCGTCGCTATCGGCTGCGTATCGAGCAGGGGGAGAGAGAGGGGGTGAAGCTGGCGGCCGGGCGATTTCACATCACCGTCCGCGAGAAGGGGGATACGGAGCGAATCAAAACGCTGCTGGACGGCTGGTATCGGCGGCGCGCGGCCGTCGTCTTCGCCGAGCGGCTGGCCGTCTGCCACGCCAGAGCGTTGCCCGGCCTGCCCTACCCGGCATTGCGCATCCGCGTTATGGAAAAGCGCTGGGGAAGCTGCACGACGGGCGAGGTGATGCTGCTGAACCTGAAACTCATTCAGGTGCCGAAGCAGTGCATCGACTACGTCGTCACCCACGAGCTGGCCCACCTGAAGGAACATCACCATGGCCCGGCCTATTACGCCCTGCTCGACCGCCTCATGCCCGACTGGCGTGAGCGTCGCGCTCGCCTGCACGAGTTCCAGGTGGCTTGAGAGGCCGACAGGGAGCTTCTCCCCCAATCCCCAATCCCCATAAAAAAAACCGAGTCCCCCAAAAGAAACTCGGTCTTAAACCCAACTCGTCACTCGTCACTCATCACTCGTCACTTTACTTCCCCGCCTCCTTCTTCGCCTTCTTCTGCTTCTTGGCCTCCTTCTTCTCCTTGATCGACTTCGACGGCTGGTTCTTGTCTGTCCCCTTCTTCTTGTCACCACTCTTAGCCATGATCAACACTCCTTCCACAGTGAAAGATTGGATGAAAGGCCCGGCGGCCGTTGTGCCGGCATTATAGCATATTTGGGGGTGGCGGTGGGCAGTAGGTCAGTGGATCAGTCTCCCAGTCTCCCCCGAAACCTCCGCCCAAGAAAAAAACCGGGCTTCCAGAAAGAAACCCGGTTTTGACGCCAATTCGTATCCCGTATCTCGAATCTACCGCAGTCCCGTCAATGACCGCGCGATCACCATCCGCTGGATCTCACTCGTCCCTTCGTAGATCTCCGTGATCTTCGCGTCGCGGAAGTATCGCTCCAGCGGCATCTCCTTGCTGTAGCCCATGCCGCCGTGGATCTGCACCGCCTCCGTCGTCACATACATCGCCGTCTCGCTGGCGAACAGCTTGGCCATGCTCGCCTCCAGCGAGTAACGGCCGCCCGACTCGGCCGACGCCATCTTCGCCAGCGCCGCCTGGTACACCAGCAGCCGGCTCGCCTCCACCCGCGTCTTCATATCAGCCAGCTTCTGCTGGATCATCTGGAACTCGCCGATCTTCCGGCCGAACGCCTCCCGCTCCCTGGCATAGGCCACGCTCGCCTCCAGCGCCGCCTCGGCGATCCCCAACGCCTGTGACGCAATGCCGATCCGCCCCGCGTCCAGCACCGTCATGGCGATCTTGAACCCCTCTCCCTCCGCGCCCAGCCGGTTCTCCACCGGGCACTCGTAGTTGTCGAAGATGATCTCGCTCGTCGCGCTGGCCCGAATGCCCAACTTCGGCTCCTTCTTGCCGCGCACAAAGCCCGGCCGGTCCGTCTCGATGATAAACGCCGTCACCCCCCGGTGCCCCTGCTCCGGCGCCGTCATCGTGAACAGCACGATGGTGTCGGCGTGCGGGCCCGACGTCACCCACGACTTGCGGCCGTTGATGACATAGTGCGTCCCCGCCTCGTTCAGCACCGCCCGGCTTTTCATCGTGCCCGCGTCGCTGCCGCTCATCGGCTCCGTCAGGCTATACGCGCCGATCTTCTGCCCCGTCGCCACCGGCACCAGAAACTTCTGCCGCTGCTCCTCCGTGCCGAACTTCAGCAGCCCGTGGGCGAACAGCGAGTTGTTGACCGACATAATCGTCCCGTGGCTCGCGTCCGCCTTGCAAATCTCCACCATCGCCAGCACATAGGCGAGCGTGTCCATCCCCGCCCCGCCGTACTCCTCCGGCACCTCAATGCCCATAAACCCCAGCTGCCCCATCTCGCGGATCGTCGCCAGCGGGAACTCCCCCGACTCGTCGAACTCGGCCGCGATCGGCGCAATCGAATTGCGGGCGAAATCGCGCGCCGCTTCCTGAATCATCTTGTGCTCTTCGGTAATAAAGTTGAACATCATTTTCCTCCTGGCCGCGTGGCGGCTCAGTTTATTGTTTCGTATTCGTCGCGCGGCGCGGCGCCGACGCCCGGCGCGCCGGGGAGGCCCGCCCGGGCCGCATGGCGCAGCAGCGTGTGGAAGTCGTCGGGCGCCAGCTCAATGCCGTGGGCCCACCGCCGCCGCTCCGCCAGCCAGTAGCGCGCATCCTTCGACTGCAACAACCGTTGCGGCAGCGACGGCCGCTCCGGCGGGCCGAACCGCGTCCGCATCGACGTCGCGTACAGCTCCGCCAGATTGAGAACGTGGAAGCCGTTGTGCCCGCTGGTGATCCATTCCGCCGCCGCCTCGGGCGGCACGAAGGTGTAGACGCTCAGCCGCGCCTCGTCCTGCTGCAGCTCGGCCGCCAGACACACCCACTTGGCCGACACGAACCGCTCCCGCCCGCCGCGCGGATAGCCGCCCAGCCGGAACGCCCACCGCAGCACGCCCATGTTGGCCGCCCAGCGCATCGCCGGCTCGTCGTGCGGTTGCGGCTTGGCTCCGTCCCGCCGGTCATCGACATACAGCCCCCGCTCGTCCAGCAGGATGCTCAGCCCGCTGTGCCACACCCGTTTCAGCAGCCGCTCCAGCCCCCAGATGAGCAACAGCGCCACCGGAATCGCCCCCACACACGACAAAAACGTCGCGTAATCGAGCCACCCCGCCGGCGCCCACGCCCGCAACAGCCGCGAAACGGCCCAAAACCCCACCAACAACCCGCCGAACAACCCCACGAAGATCGCCACACGAATCCCCGTATGATCCGGATCAGCATGAAGAACAACCCGCGAGGCGGCCATACCCGAATTCTAACAGGAAGTGAGAGGAAGGAACCACAGATCGCACAGATTGCACAGATTGAAGAGAAATAATCTGCAGATTGGACAGATTTTTCAAGAAGGGATTGGGGATTGGCGATTGGCGGAATCCCCAATCCCCAATCCCTAATCTCTTCCTCACAACCTGTGTAATCTGTGGCGTCTACCCTTCGTTCCCCAACAACCCGGTAATCATCCCACTGCGCGCCACACGCAGGGCGAAGGCGTCGAAATCGTCGCGTGTCGTCGGCGGGGGGAACAGCCCCGTTTGCCACTCGCCGCCCCCGTCCGGCAAGCCCACATTGCGCTGCCGCAAGTCGTAGACCCCAAACGACACCTGCAGCCGCTCTCCCAGCGCGTAGTCGAATGTATTGCCCAGCGCCGCGGCCGACAATGCCGTGTTGAGCATCACCGCCGCGTCGATCAGCGCCGCCCGATACCCCGGCCGCGCCGTCACCCCGTCCCCATGCGCCCGCGCCAGCGCAAACGCCGCCCCATTCACCGGCGCCATGATCTTGGCGATGATCGTGTCCAGCGGGAACTTGGCCGCCGTGTCCAGATACCCCACCGGCGACAGATGCGCGTCCACGGCCGCCGTCACCGCCCCGCACCCCGTGTGCCCCATCACCGCCAGCAGCCGCACCGACCCCAGCTGATCCACCGCGTACCCCAGACTGCCCAAACTCTCGTCCCCCAGCACATTGCCCGCCACCCGCACCACGAACAGGTCGTTGGCCTGCTGGCTGAAGATCAGCTCCACCGGCGCGCGGGCGTCGGCACAGCTGAGGAACGCCGCGAACGGCTCCTGCGTCGGCGCCTCGCCCGGCCGCGCCCCCAGCCCTACATCCTGCGGTGCAATGCGGATGAGTTGCCGCGTCACCTCGCCGCCGACGGTGTGGGGGGCGAACAGATTGCAGAACGTCTGGTTGCCCTCGATGAGCAAGCGGCGCGCCTCGGCCGCGTTTTCCGGCTTCGCCTTGCGAAACGGCGTCGTCGAATCATACTGCCACACCACCTCATACATACTGAGTTCTCCCTTGGCTTAACGAATCAGCTACGGATTGTGACGGAAAGGCCCGATCTTGTTCATTCGTTATGACATTGTAACGCAACATTCGAGAGGCTGAATCTTTCAACACGGATTTCACGGATTGAAACGGATGAACCCGGATCAGAACAATCCGATAAAATCCGTTCCATCCGTGAAAATCCGTGGCCAAAGATTCTATACGAGCAGTTTCAGAGTCAGGGCTTGGGGGGGGTGTCCAGCAGATCGAGCAGTTGCCGGGCGGCGGCGGTGGCGGGCAGACGGCCGGCCATGACGTCCTCTTCGAGGCGGGGCAGGGCCTCGCGGACGGACGGTCGGCCGTAGAAGTAGGCGCGAATCTGGTCGTCGACGAGCGCGTGGAGCCAGTCGCGGGCCTGGGCGCGGCGGCGACCGGCCAGCGTCCCCGTCTGTTCCCCCCGCTCGCGGAAGCGGCCGACGACCTGCCACAGGGTATCGATCCCCTCGCCCGTCAGCGCCGAGCAGGTGTAGGCGCGCGGCCGCCACCCCTCGGTGGCCGGGGTCAGATAGTGGAGCGCGCGGTTGTACTCGGCGCGGGCGGCCTCGGCGCGAACCTTGTTATCGCCGTCCGCCTTGTTGATGGCGATGGCGTCGGCCAGCTCCACCACCCCCTTCTTGATCCCCTGAAGCTCGTCCCCCGCGCCGGGGACGAGCACCAGCAGGAAGAAATCGACCATCGAGTGGACGGTCGTCTCGCTCTGCCCCGCGCCGACCGTCTCGATGAGCACCACGTCGAACCCGGCCGCCTCGCACGCCAGCATCGTCTCGCGCGTCTTGCGGGCAACGCCGCCCAGCACGCCCCCCGCCGGCGACGGCCGGATGAAGGCGTCGGGCTCGCGGCCCAGCCGCTCCATGCGCGTCTTGTCGCCCAGGATGCTGCCGTGGGTGACGCTGCTGGTGGGGTCGACGGCCAGCACGGCCACCTTTTGCCCCCGTTCGACGAGGTACATCCCCAGCGCCTCGATGAGCGTGCTCTTGCCGGAGCCGGGCACGCCGGTGATGCCCACGCGCATCGCCCCGCCGCTGTGGGGCAACAGCCGCCGCAGCAGCTCTTGCGCCTGCTCGAAGTGGGCCGGGGCGTTGCTCTCGATCAGGGTGATGGCGCGGGCCAGGATCGCCCGGTCGCCCGCCAGCACGCCGCGCTCATACTCGTCGACGGAGAGCGGCGGCCGCTTGGGGCGGGGGGCGGCGGCCGCGCCTGCGTCCGCAGACGCCACGCCGGGCAACACCCGCGAGGCGAAGGCGTCGGATGCCTCGTCGGGCGCCCATTCCGGTTTGCGGGGTTTTGGGTCGGTCATGTCGGTGATCAGTGGGCAGTGTTTAGTAATCAGTATTCAGTAGCCAGTATTCAGTAGCCAGTCTCCGGCGACCGAACGGCCAGTACTGAGTACTGAACACTTCAATCTCTCAGTCTCCCAGCCGCAAGCTAAAGCATGCGCTACAACCCAAGCCCATATGTATACTCCAAACTCCCATACGCCTGTCCATTCTGCTCCCGGCTGATGGCGCGGCCGTTGATCGAGCCGCTCAGCTTGTCCATGCGGAACATGTACTCGTTGTAATTCCAGTGCGACTCCACCAGCCCGCCGAGGATGGGCCGGTCGATGTAGAAGCGCGACAGACCGTAGGGGGCGGCCGTGAAGGTGATGTGATCCCCCTGCTCGTTGCGGGCCACGATGTCGAACTCGGGGTGCGGCCCGCGGCCGAGCACCGGCGTGGCCGACATGCGGTTGAACTTCACCGGCTCGGCCCCGCCCGGCGGAATCCACGCCGCCGACTGGGCGATCGACACCGTCGCCTGCTCCAGCCGGTTGCTCTTGAAGAACTTGTACCCCTTGCGGAACAGGTTCAGCCCCACGTAGGGGACGTAGGCGGTGAACACTGTCTGGTCGGGGAAGGTGGCCCAGATCCACTTCCACGGAAAGGTAGGCACATTGAGGCAGACGCGCTGGAAGAAGCCGATGCCCTGCAGCGTCTCGGGGCCGGTGGGCAGCTCGAAGCGGCCGCGGAAGTGGAGCCGCCGCCAGCCGATGTAGTGCGTGCCGCCGAACGGGGTCTCGATGTCCATCGACACGACGGGCGAGGAGATTTGCGCGTCCAGATCGCCCCACGTCTCGAACTCGGCCGCGCCGCCCGGGCCGACGATCTCGGCCTGCAGCGTCGGGCGGCCGTCGCGCGGCGTGCGGAAGGTCATGTGATGGCCCGGCCGCTCCGGGTCGGGGCAGGTGAGGCAGCCGCCGTTGAAGTCGAGCACGGCCGGCCCGGCGTGGCGCACGTACTCGTCGTAGACGGTGTGGCCGTCGCAGTACCAGCCCACGGCCGTGGCGTCGAAGCGGTCGACGCCGTCGTGGATCGGCCGCTTTAGGTCGAAGCCGCGCAACGGCAGGTCGGTGATACGCATCTCGCGTCCGGTGCGGGCGGCGATGGTGAACATCAGCTGGCGCGGCCCGTAGCCGTCCGGCCCCTCGGGGAACAGCAAAAAGAACCACCAGGACGACGAAGCGCGGTTCTGCCGCTCCTGCATCTGCGAGAAGATGAGATCGAGCACGTTCTGGTGTTCCGTTTCCGTCTTGTATATGGTCAGGGTGGCCTCCGTCAAATGGGTGTTGGTGGGGATTATAAGCTATTTTCGCGGCGGGGGAGAATTGGGGGAGCCCATTGGACAAAGGGCAGCGGCGGATTATACTCAACTCATTGACAACAGCGTGGGACTATTGGCCAAGGAGCGGTCATGATCACCATCTATAAGGAGAACGACGGGTGGATCGAGCCGACGGAACAGTGGCGGAAGGGCTGCTGGATCCACGTGGAGGAGCCGACGGAGGCCGAGCTGGAGGAGCTGCACCGCCAAGTGGAGGTGCCGAAGAACTTCGTCCGCTCGGCGCTCGACCCGCGCGAGGTGGCCCGCACCGACTCGGAGCGCGACGCCCACCTCGTCATCGTTCGCGCCCCCTACGACTTCGGCGAGGAAGACCGCGTTCCCTTCCGCTCCATCCCCCTGGCGATGATCGTCACCCCCGACCACTTCGTCACCATCTGCCGCAAGCCGATCGACTTCGTGCGCGACCTCAACTACAGCTACGAGGAAGAGGAGCTGCCCACCCACCGCGCCGGGCGGATGATCCTGGCCATTCTCGGCGTCGTGGCCGAATGGTACTTGCTCTACCTGGAGGAGGTGGACAACAGGCTGGAGGAGATCGAGAACCGGCTGAAGGACTCCATCGAGAACAGCGAGATGCTCGACCTGCTGCGCTACGAGAAGAGCCTGGTCTACATCAAGACGGGGCTCGAGTGGAACCAGAAAATGGTCGACCACCTGGAGGAAAAGAAGCCGTACAACTGGAACAACGCCGACCGGCAGCTGTTCCACGACGTGCGTGTCGAATATAGCCAGGGGTACCAGATGGCGGCGACGATGCTGGAGGTGCTAGAGGCCACCACCGACGCCTTCGCCTCGCTCATCTCCAACAATCTGAGCGTCGTGATGAAGTTCCTGGCGGCCGTCACCATCGTGCTGACCATCCCGACCATCATCTCCTCGATCTACGGCATGAACGTCGCCCTACCCGGCGAGGATCAGCCAGGTATCTTCCTCGTGCTGATGATGCTGGCGCTGGCCATTTCGCTGGGCGTGGCGCTGTGGTTCCGGTCGCGGGGGTGGCTGTCGTTCCGCTGGCGGCGCTCCGGCTCGAAGCGCCGGAAAGGGGAAGACGCCAACGGCCGCGACGGCCACAACGGCCGCGATGACGATGTGCCGGTCTAGAGCGGCCCCAATCATCACCGACGACTAACAGGCGGATAAGAATCGGGCGAGCGGCGGTCTGATCCGTCGAAACGGCGCGCCCGATATGCTACACTGCTGGCGGGAGCGCCCACGGGCCATGCGGCCGCGCGGGCAGAGATAGCCGAAGATGAGACACGATCCGCCCCACTACCGCCCCCTGCTCGGCGTGTTGGCCCTGCTGCTGGCCGCGCTCGTCGCCCTGGCCGGCTGCGATGCCGGCGCGACGAGCAGCTACGAGATGTTCACCCTCAGCGTAGGCCGCAGCGTCATCGACGCCGACGACCTCGACGACATGAGCCTGGCACAGACGGAGAACCACGACGACCCCCACGGCCCCCTCTTCGCCGGCAACTTCGCCCCCGCTGCGCCGGCGCCGCCCGACGCTCTGCTCGTCGTCAGCTACAACCTGCGCTACGGCGAGGCCGTGGCCGAGGCGATCCGCGCCTACCGCGAGGTGGCGCCGCTGCCGGCGGCCGACATCATCCTGCTGCAGGAGATGGACGAGGCCGGGGCGGGGGCGCTGGCCCGCGAGCTGGGGTACAACTACGTCTACTACCCGGCGTCGGTGGCCGTCGACGGCGACAACTTCGGCAACGCCATCCTCGCCCGCTGGCCCATCCGCGAGCCCCACAAGCTCATCCTGCCGCGCCACCACCCCGTGACCGGCCAGCAGCGCACGGCCACCCGCGCCGTCGTCGACGTGGCCGGGACGGAAGTGCTGGTCTACTCCACCCACATCGAGACGGCCACCGCCCCGCCGGCCCTGCGCGCGGCCCAGTTCCAGGCCATCCTCGACGACATCCCCGACGACGCCGGCCACGTCATCATCGGCGGCGACTTCAACACCGTCACCCGCCGCGGCGTGGCCAATCTGGCGCGCCTCTACGCCGACCACGACCTGGCGCACAACAGCGACGGCCTCGGCCCCACGTTCACGCGCTTTGGCATGCGGCCGTCGGCCACCGACCACATCTTCTCGCGCGGCTTCGAGCAGCTGGAGGCGGGGGTGTTGGGGGAGTTGGTAATGAGTGATCACTTTCCGGTTTGGGTGAGGTTGGAGTGGAAGGAGTAAACTGCCTCAGCTTATTCAGTTGCAGGATGCTTGGGTAGCACATCCATGCCCAATTGAATTGCGCTGACGGCTAATTAATGGTCATATGTCACCAGCTTCACCGGCAATTCCAGAGCTAGTTGCCACAATTCGGCAGAGGCGAGATGGATGACATCGTAACCACTTCGAACTGACCCACTAACCCACTGACCCACTGCTTACTCCCCTCTCCGCCTCAACTCCTCCACGATCTTCGCCGCCGCCACCGGGATGACCGTCCCCGGCCCGAAGACGGCCGACGCGCCGTTGGCGTAGAGGAAGTCGTAATCCTGGGCGGGGATGACGCCGCCGACGACGATCAGGATGTCGTCGCGGCCGAGGCGACGCAGTTCGGCCGCCAGCTGCGGCACCAGCGTCTTGTGCCCCGCGGCCAGCGAGCTGACGCCCACGGCGTGGACGTCGTTCTCCATCGCCTGCCGCGCCACCTCCTCCGGCGTCTGGAACAGCGGGCCGA
>CAYNOL010000075.1:0-16431 GCA_964398825.1 uncultured Ardenticatenaceae bacterium | reverse complement strand
GTTTCAGTCGCCTTCATGGCGATTCTTTTATTTGGACTGCCACATCTTGCACATCCCGCCGGGGTGGGCCATTTTCATGACCCATACCGGTTGGGAATGACGGCAGTGTACCATATATCCGCTCGTCCGTATACGATCGTATCAACTGTTTCTGTACTTTTTCCCGTTGGCGACTGGTTCATCCATGCCGCTGGAACCGGTTCCACGTCGCCAAAAAGGGCGTTTCCGGGGCCGAATTCACCCCCTTTACGGCAATATGTGGGGGAATGGACCCGCGGTTGGCGACAGGCTCTGAGGCGTGGCATACCCCCCTCGCCTGTCGCCATTCCGGTTAACCGCGGTTCAAATTTCTTTTTGCCGTGCCACGGCCGATTTTACCCGACGACGATGGCCGGCGGCAAATCCCCCAGCACCTCCTTGCCGCCCGTCGTCTGCACCCGTTTCAGGCACGACGCGCAGAGATAATAGTAGCGCACGTTGTCCAGCTTGGGGCGAATGATCCGCTGCACGGCCCGGCGCATCTCGTTCTCGCGCGCCTCGTCCAGCAAGCACTCGAAGACGCTGTATTGCACCGGCGTGCCGAAGTTGAGCAGGGCGTTGTGCAGCTTCGTCCGCCGCCGGTCGTCGCTGATGTCGTATGTGACGAGAATGAATTGGGACATGGGTACCTTATTCCAGAAGGGAGCCTCACTCGGTCGCCCGGCGGGCCGCTTCGGTGACTATCTGCTTCGAAAGGGGCGATACTGCTCGTGGTCGCCGGTGATGGCGCGCGCCAAACGGCGGGCCTGAACGTCGAACAACTTGCGATAGGTCAGCCGGCGGCCCAGCTCGCGCACCAGCACGGCCGACTCCAGCTTGCGGCTGAACTGATGAAAGAAGAGGCGCAGCCCCCGGTCGGTTAATTCCACGCCCCCTTTCTCGCCGCTGGGGCGAAAGTCGTCGGGCTTCAGAATCCGCTGCTTGACGACCCACAACACCAGCGAATCGACCACCGGCGCGCGAAACTCCTCCACCAGATCGAGCGCCAGCGCCGGACGGCCATAGGTCTCGGCGTGATAGTACCCCAGGTAAGGATCGAGGCCGATGATCTCCAGCGCGCTCATCATGTTCTGCGTCAGCAACGAGTAGCCGAGGCTGAGCAGGGCGTTGAGCGGGTCGCGCGGCGGGCGGCGGGTACGTTTTTCGAAACCCCATTCGGGGCTGAAGGCGGCGCGATAGGCGCGGAAGTAGAGGCGCGCGCCGTGGCCCTCGATGCCGCGCAGGGCGTCCATGTCGGCCGCCGCCTCGGCCCGGGCGGCCAGCGCGCCCAGCTCCGCGGCGATGCCGTCAGGCCGGTCGTGGCGGCGGGCCAGCCGCGCGGCCATGGTGCGCTGGTTGCGCAGCTTGCCGGCGGCGATGGCTCGCGCCAGCGCGAGGCAGAAATCGGCGTCGGCGTCGCGCCCATATTGCGCCTGCCGCAGCGGCAGATTGCCCGCCATCGGCGGCGAGAGCGTTCCCAACAGCTTTCCGCCCCGGCTGAGGAAGGCCAACGGAATGCCCGCCGCCAGCAGGGCATGGAGGGCGGGTGTCGTGACCCCCACACGGCCGACGGCCACCACCCGCGACACGCTGCCGGCCGGCACGCGCAACAACAGTTCGTCGTGGAGCGTGACGAGGAATCGGCCGTACTCTTTTTCCAGCCGGGCGCCCGGTTCGACGATATAGAGGGTAGACATACGGGTTAAATCCACTCCTGAGAGGTGGGCGACAACGCTACATGACATCCAGCAACGCCAGTCGCCCGCCTCTCGTGTCCTGGCGGCTCATCCTTCATACCGCGGTCGGAACTCATCCAGCAACCACTCATCCGCCTCTGTTCGCACCTCGATCCGCCGCTCATCCCACAAATACCAATACCACGACTCCTCGAAATGGACGCCCAGAAAGTCGAAGCCTTCGTCGAACGACCCCAGGCGCGTCTTGCGCGGCTCATAGCGCAGCTTCAAGGCCGCCAATGTCTCGGCCACCACGTCGTAGGCTGCGGCGCGCCCGTCGGGCCAGGCGGCCAGCACGATAAAATCATCGGCATAGCGCACCAGCGGAAACCCGGCGGCCGTCACGGCCTTGTCCAGCCGGTGCAGATAGACGTTAGCCAGCAGCGGGGAGAGCGGCGAACCCATCGGGATGCCCCGGTCGCAGGCCGGCGTCAGGCAATCGACCTTGTTCCAGCTTCTAATCAGCGGCAGCAGCGAATCGTCTGGCAGGTCTTCGTCCAGAAATCGCTCCAACAGCTGGTGGTCCACCTGGTTGAAGAAGTCGTCGATGTCGGCATCGAGCACCCAGCCGTACCCTTGGCGGCGCAGGTGGGTGATGGCCCGCACGGCGTGGGGGACGCCGCGGCCCGGCCTGTAGCCGTAACTGCACGCCAAAAAGAGCGGTTCGACGATGGGGTGCAACACCTGAAGCACTGCTCGCTGGAGGACGCGATCGGTGACGGTGGGGATGCGCAACAGCCGCACTCCGTCGCCGCTGGCTTTCGGCACGCGCCGCTCCAGCAGCTGTCCCGGCCGGTAGTGGCCTGTGCGCACGTCGGCCGCCAGCGCCGCCAGCCGCGCCTCCCAGTTGCGCGCCCAGACGGCGATGGTCTCGTGGTCGACCCCGGCCGCGCCGTCATTGGCGCTCACGTCGACCCAGGCCCGCCGCAGATTCGACAACTTCAGCGCTGCTTGTCGCAGGGTCATCGCCGTGCTCGGTAGGGTGGGGGAGGGCCGCCCCAGCCCGCTACCCCTCTTCCATCACCCTCGTCTGCCCCATGCCCATCGTCGTGTGGTGGCCGCTGCCGCAAAAAAAGGCGAAATCGACCAGCGACGAGACGGCCGCGCGGTCGGCCGGGGCCAGCGTCGCGCCGTCGAGCGTCAACTCGCCCACGCAGCCGATCTGCGGCACTTCGTGCACGCGGCGGCCGTTCGCAGCCATGTGGCGGAAACGAAACGACACCGTCTTCAGCCGGTAGGCACTGACGCGCAACCCGGCCTCGACGCGGCGCAGGAAACCGGCCGTCGTGTCGTCGTGGGCCAGCAGGGGGAAGGGGGCGTATTCGTTCCAGCGGTTGAGCCAGCCGGCCGCCAGCCGTTCCGGCAACGGGAAAGGCAGGTACGACTCCCCCTGGATGTGGAAGGCGGTGGGCGTCTCGAAGCCCAACGACCAGCGGGCGGGGACGGGGCTGCCGCCGCGATACCGGTCGCGCAGCCCGGCATAGGTGGCATAGCCCGCGCCGCGGTGATCGCTCGGGGCCAGCGCCAGCCGCTCGAACCGCCAGGCCACGCCGCCGATAGTTGTCTCGGGCGGCAGATTCACCAGCCAGTCGGTCAGCAGGCTTACCTGCTCGCGGTCATCCAGCGTCGTCAGCCGCAACCGAGCCTCGTCGCCGGCGGCCACCAGCGTCTGGCCGCGCCGCGCGTTGGGCAGCCCCAGCAGCGGGGAGACGGTGAACTGACGCAGCGGCCGGTCATCGTGGAGCGTGTCGCCGACGTCGGCCGCCAGCGCGCGCCAGCTGTTGAGCCAAAAGCCGGCCGCGTGCTGGCCCGTGGCGCCATAGATGGCGCCGTCATGGGCGGCGCGGAGGGTGAGGACAGCAGCAAGGGGCATGGAGACACCTCTCAAGGGCGTTAGAGCGGCTCGGCCACGCTCTTCTCTTCCCAGAACAACTGGGTCAGCAGCCCGACCATCAGCGACAACGCGCCGACGAAAAAGACAAAATCGACCGAGACGCGCGTCCTGAATAGATAGACGTAGCGGGCGAGAAACAGGCGGCCGTCTGCGCTGCATCCGTCTCCCGGCCCCTGGTCTACGCATAAGGTCATCCCGACCGGGTCGGCGAACAAGCCAACCAAAAGGGCCAACCAAAAGGTGGCCGCGGCCAGATAGGCCGTCAGCCAAAGGGCGCGACGGGCGGCCACGCGGCGGTCTTCCACCCGCGCCAGCGTCTCGAACAGGATGTAGCCGAACGTGACGCCCAAAGACGCCAGCGAGACGGCCGTGGCGACGTAGGGGCTGTCCCAGGCGTTGAAGGCATACGGCAGATAGCCGGAGATGCCGGCCACGACGCTGAGGCCCAGCAGCGCCAGCGCCGGCACGCGCAACGCCAGCGGATAGAGGGACAATCGCGCCAGGCCGGGCCGCGCCCACACCCAGGCCCACAAGCCCACGGGGAGGGCGACGGCCGCTGCCGCGCCGGCGACCACGGCCGCCGTGCCGACCCACCGGCTGCTCGCCGGGGCCGAGCCCAGCGCGAACAGCAGCGCCGCGACCGCCGTCCAGCCGATGAACCAGGCATAGAAGCGCGGCACGGCTGGGGCTATCCGCGCCCCTGTGCCGCCGCCGGCGGCCAACGTGCCGGCCAACACAGCGGCGGCGTCGTGGACGTTATTGCGCCCCAGGAAGCCACGCCGGACGATGGCGTCCGTCACCTGGCGATCCGTGGCCGTAGTCATTGCGATTGGCTGTAGTTCGTGGCCGGGGCGCGGAAAGACGAGGAAACGCAATTCCGCTTCAATGTCCCACGCGCTGCCCGGCGAGGGATCGACCAGCCAGAACGCCTGCTCCACCACGTCGCGCCGTTCCAGCAGATAGCCGGCCCAGGCCGCGCGCGCCGCCCGCATTCGTTGCTCGTAATCCGGCATTCGCTTGGGCAAGTCCTCCCAACCGGACAGGGCGGCCAAATAACGAAACTGCTGGCGGAGCAGCAGCGCGCGCGCCGGCTCCCAATGCGGCGAGTCATAGCCAACCGCCGCCGGGTCCAGCGCCGCCAGACCAATCTCCGCCAGCCGGCAGCGCGCCAGATAGCCGTCGAACGAATCGGGCTTGGCGAGCAAGTTCCCGCGCGGGATCGCGTCGAGCCAGAACGGAGCGGCGCGCAGCAGCGCCGTCACGGCCGCGTGGGGCTGCTGCCATAGCCGGGCGGCGACCTGGCCGGGCCGCCGGGCGACATCCCCGTATAGAGTAATCGCGGGGTCGTTTAACTGGCCGATTCCGCTGAGTTCAAGTTGCGTTTCGTTATAATTGACGGGCGTGACGACCAGCATTCGGGAGCTCTCACGGTCCAACAGCTTGACCGTTGAAGCCAGCTCCAGCCACTCCGGGGGCGCGATGGCCGACGGGCGCAACGGTGGTGGGGCCTCGTTCTCTGCCGGGATATTGTTCATGCGGCAGGGCGTTCCCGTTCGTTGAAGAAGATGTCCAACGCTTCGCCCAACAAGCTCCATTCCAAGCCGCGACCGCCGTGCGGCCGATCCTTAAAGTAGCGCCGCAGGCCGGTACGAACCTCAGCCATTGTGGATTCGGAGTCATTTTTTATCGCGCTGACCTCCCGCCACACGTCGTCGCTCGGTTGGGAATCGGCGATGGGAATGCGCAGCAGCTCGTTGGATTCCTGATAGAGAGCCACCATCGAGACGTCGGGACTGCCCATCCACGACGCCACCAACGTCAGCAGGGGGATGGTCGCCTTATAGCCTCCGGTGAAGTTGACCACGAACGGGTGGCCCTTTACCTTCGCGGCGCGCGCCAACCGGATGAAGGTGCGCACCAGATTGCCCGCCCCCCGCTCCTCAAACTCCCTGCGCGAGACGGGGTTGAGCCCCGGAATTTGCCACATGGAGACCTTGCCCCCTCCGGCGCGGGGCATGTCCGTGTGGGGAACATGGCGTTCGGTGATCTCCCAGCCCCAATTGACCTCGCGAGTCGTCATCGGCACGTCGGCCGTCGCCTGCTCGTGGAACCGGATCGGATCATTCCGCTCCTTAATCAAGTGGGCCACCACCAGGCCGCAGAACAGGCCGGGCGGCGTGTCGGAGCAGAGGAAGATGATCTCGTCTTCCGGCGTCGGACTCAACAAGCGCAGGCTGGCCAATTCGGCCGCGTGGACTTTGGCATCATCCTTCGGCGACTTGCGGCCGTAGTAATCGATAAACCACCATGCTCCCGTCTGGCCGCCACCGCCGGCGCCGGATGCTTTTCCGGCCCACTCTTTGCCGTTTGGTGAATCGAGCAATTCCGCCATATCACGCTGCGACGGCAACCGATTTCTTAGTTTTTCCGACTTGTCATAATGGCCGCCTATTTCCGGTCTTTGCAGATTGTCCAGGATCGACGTCCCGGCGGTGATGAGGATTGTTCGGGGCATGGATTATTCTCGCTATTTCTTTCGCCCCGGCTCTTTGCCGGGGTAGGGGAGCATGTATTTCTTCTGGTTACTATTTGGGTTGTCCTTGAACTCGTCTGGAAATTTAGGATAACGAATGGTCAGGTCATCCGCAGGCCACTTGAGAATCCAGCGCAGGTCGTTGAGGTTATTGCCACGTTTTTTCTCCTGGTCGATAAACCTTGACTTTCGCCTTTCTAGCACCACCTTATCGATTTGCGCTCGCTCTAACGTGCGAATGCCATCACCTTCGCCCAGATAGCGAGCTTGATGATTGACAGCGTGAATGTGCGTGACGATGATCCTGGCGCTCCCCAAGCCGGCCGGTTTGCCGTAGCCGATTTTGTGATAGGACTTTCGAGACCCATCATCTTCGAGAGTGGGGTTCAGTTCTAGAGCGAAGAGCAGCAAGTCGAATTCCTCATCTGTAAGGTTCTCGTAATGCACCTCAAACGAAAAGGTAGACTCCGGTTTCAGAGGGCGCACAGTTGACTTGCGTCCCAAACCATCATCCTTGTCCTGGGTTTCTCTAAAAATAGCAGCGTTATTACCCTCCGTTTCCAAGGCATTGATCAGCTTTAAAGCTAGTTCCTGGTTCCCGTCAGGGAGTAGTTCGGCACGGTGATAGTAGAACTTGCGGCCACGGGGAACTTTATTTTCGAGGTCGCTGTAATACAAGTAGCTGGTGGGGTCCGGGGAGGCAAGCTCGGCAAGGGTAATTAAATCGCCGTATTGAGCACTGCCTTCAAGCGTGGCGTCGCCAATTGACACCTTTCCGGCGAAGAAATTAGGCAACATGCCGGCCCGATCGACGCCTTCCTCGCCGGCCGGCATACCGAACAAGCGGCAGGTGGGGCACA
The DNA here is from genome assembly GCA_964398825.1 of uncultured Ardenticatenaceae bacterium. Taxonomy (GTDB): domain Bacteria; phylum Chloroflexota; class Anaerolineae; order Promineifilales; family Promineifilaceae; genus Promineifilum. Next base: position 9,390 of record CAYNOL010000075.1, on the reverse strand, counting down.
GGCCCGTATCGGGATCGTCCTCTACGCGTGTCACCGTGGTGCAAGGTTGCAGATGGAGTGCTTTGACTGCCGGTTCCATGTCGAAGGGGTTAAGGTAGTTATCCTTTCCCACCTTATTGCTGCCGGCGCGAGGTTCATATTGGCCCTGAAAGATGCCAAGGCAGCCGTTGGCGGCCGCCTCGGCCACCGCGCGGATGACCCCCTTGAGCGACGTACCGGGAATGACCGGTCTGCCGTCTCCCTGGCTGAAGAAATCTTTATAGACCTTGTGCTTGTCCCGACGATTTTCAACCTTCCCCTTTTTCATAAAAGGGGGTAAGTTGACCTGTATCTCGCGCCCGTGGTCCGGAATAAATATAGGGCTCAGGGCCACCAGCTTGCACGTAAGCCGCCCGCTGTGGAGCTTGACACCGGCCGGGCGATCGGCGGCGCTGTGCCAGACGGGCGTCTGGCGGGCGTTGGCGTCCATCTGGCGCAGCCTGACGAAGTTATACGGGTTGACGAAATCAGCCATTTTGCACCTCCGGCGCCGGCCACCGGTCGAAGCCCAGGAACCGGGTGAAATCAACTTTTCCCGACAGGATATATTGGATGACGACCACGCCGACCCGCCGCGGCCGCCCGGCGACGAAAGCGCCGTAGTCGAACGCCCGCGGAATGCGCGCCTCGGTCCAAAGGGGTTCGTCGCCGCGCCGCTCTCCCCATAGGCGAGCCGTCACCCGGCGCTGGACGTGTTTGTCAAGCGGCAGCGATTCGGCGGAGTCGAGCGGCAGGGGGCAACGGGCGCGGGGGCCGACGAAGACGACGCGCCAACCGCGAGCCAGATCCCCTCCAGTCAGCCATTCTTCCCGCCGCCAGCGCAGGTCGCCGCCCGGGCCGAACGCCCGGCCGTCCTCATAAGCCGCCGGATCGAATTGGGGCAACAACCCGCCCATATAAGCATCGGCCGGCGAATGGGCCGCCATGAAGGGGAATTCGGCGGCCGAAAGAGCGCCCATCATTTGGCGCAGCGCGGCGTCATCGAGCCGGCCGACGGAGACGGCCACGGGATCGACGTCGGCCCCGGCCAGCGACTGTTGTTGCTCGCTCATGGCGCCTCCCCGGCGGACACGTCAACGCCTATCAGCTTGTTAAGCGAAGCCGGCAACATCGCCTCGATGAAGGCGAACCCTTGCAGCCTCTGCGCCGCGTGCGGCCCCGCGCGATAGAGCAGTTCCAAACTCTCCGCCGCGGATGGTTCAGCGGTATGCCAGATTGAAGCCGGGTTCGACCGCCACGCCACCCCCGGCGCGGCCATCTCATGCGTCTCGGACTCATATCCGTAAGCCCGGCGAATGTCGTCAGACAAATACCGGCCGATCCCCCAAACCCGGCCATCGGGTGGGCGCTGCGGGCCGGCGATGGCGCGCAGTTCCACGGCAGCTTCCTGCAGTTTGACGCGCCCCGCGCCGCTGGTGCGCTTGTGGCCGACGGCGATCAGCCCGTCAGATAGATCCCTGATGAGAAAGCCGAGCCAACCAAGCTGCCACAGGCTGAAGTTCTGGATGGTGATCGTGCCTTCGAAGACGGCATTGGACACGTAGCGAACCGAAAACAATTTACCCTGAGCCACGCCGGATGTGACGCGGTCAATGGCGTTGTGGGTGTATTCGGGCAACGACAGGCTATCTCCGGCGAGTGTGAAGTCCGTGACCCCCAGGCGGCCGGCCCACAACGTGTGCCCGAACAACTGGCAAGCGGGGCAGGCATCGCGGTAACGCGCCGATTCCGGCAGCGACCGGCCTTTGGCTTCGGCCTCTCGGACGCGCAATCCTAGCCGGTGGCCGCAAGCCATGCGCCGGTACGCCTCAAGCCCAAAGGGGTCGGAAACGAATTTATCCAGTGTGGGGGCGAAAAGGTGGCAGCTCCCCAGCGCGCCATTCAAGCTGTTAGCGATGAATTCAGCCCGGCTACGCAATACGCCCTTCACGCTGCTGCCCGGCAGATAGGGGCGTCCCGTGCCCTTTCGATCGAGAACGGGCGCGGAAGGTTCTTGTTTTTTCTTGCTGTTTGTTTTTTGTTCTTCCGTTTGTGACTCCGGCTTGGCCTCGGCCACGATGAGGCGCGTCCCCTGGGGGATTTGCAGCTTCATGGAGAGGCGGCATTCATTGAGCAATTGCTTGCGCATATCAGCCTCCGGTTTCCGCGGCGGGGATCAGGCGCGGCAGATTGTCTTTGATAAACTCATCCACGCCTGAGCTATTGGGAAATCGCTGCTCTCGTGGCGCGCCCGCGCCGCTGATGAGATAGGCGATAAGGTCCTGCCGATTCGTCATGTCCACCCAGCGAACGCTCGCCCCTTCCAGCCGGCACCTGCCCAACCCGCGCCCTGTTCCGCCGCCCAGGGCCAGCTCGCCGCTAATCAAGTGGCTCAATGCCAGGGCCAATATCGCCCGGTCCACCTCGTCCAGATTTTCGGCCACGATCTCGAGGCTGAATTTGGCTCCGGCGTCGACGACCTGGCGGTCATACTTGATGCCCGGCGCGGCCGTGCCCGTGTCGCGGTGGATGCCGACGCCGTGGCGAATTTGTCGTGACCCGCCGGACGTCAGCGGCAGATCGGCGACCCGGAGCGGCGAAGCCCAGATGGACCCCGCGCCGAACAGCCGGCAAGCGTCGCACAGGACGGTTTCCAGCTTTTTCCAGATCACATCCGGCTGTCGCTCCTCTTCCTTCAACAGCTCGTCATATCTCTTCTTGCTTGCTTGGTGGGAGAGATTGCCGACACAGATTCGGTCGTTCGGGGTCTCTGTTTCGTATAGCCCACATGCCCAGTAAGGGGAACCGACCATCTGAAGCGTCGCCAGAGCGCGTTCCGTATGGGCGCGCAACACGCCACGCAACGAAGAACCGGGGATGATCGGCTGGTTGCCGCCGTCGACGATTACCAGGGCGTCGGTTTCGAGGTCTCCGCGGCCGCTGCCGATGTGCATGGCGTGTGTCAGAACGAGATCGCCGGTGATGAGATAGCGATTATGGGAAGAATTATGGGCATGTAGCGCGCCACGGGCCTTCGACGGGGCGGGGGGCGACGGGTTTGGCAGGTTGGTATCCATTATCCATTCTCCTTTTTCGAAGCGTTGGCGGTTGCGGCTGAGCTTTCGATACGCGCCACAGTAGCAACGGCGACGAGATAGTTGCGCGTGAGGGCCAGATGGAGGTCGTTGACCCAATTCCGGCCGGCAGGGCGCTTTCCGGCCTCCGGGTTGCCCAAAGCTTGACCAAGTTCGGCTTCGGCACTGTCGACGGCCGCCACCGCATCCTTTCTAAGGGCGGCGATACCTTTCTCAATCTGCGGTCCCGGGCCATCCTTAACTTTGCCGTTCTGGTCTTTCTTTTTCCAGCGCTTTGTCTCGCGTTTTGTCACTTCTTCTTTGATTTGGTCCACGTTCGCCAGCGCCTTTCCCAACTCGGCCAGACCGTTGATCTGGGCGTTTGACAAGTGGGCTGCCTGCTTGCCGGCCTCCTCGGCCAGCTCGACGCTCTTGTCGAATGCCTGAGCCTGGGTGTGAGCCAACACCGTTGTGAAGAGATCGATATAGAGGGGGTCTTGGTTCATGTCAAATCATGTCCTTCTCAAGGTGGAAGGGATGGTTGATGATGACGCGACCAAAGCCTTCCTGTCGTAGCTCTCCGATACCGAATGACTCGATGGGCGCCAGTAGCGGAGCCAGATCGCCCGCGGGCATATCAATGGCGAAGGCGAAGGTGCTGCCGGCGGTGAAGACGGGAGTGGAATCGCGTGGCAAGCGATGGGCGTTGTTCCAGCCGTCCAGAATGCGCGTGTCGACAAACGAGCCGAGGCGCGTGGCCGAGGCCAAGCGCTCGTCCAGGTAGCGGCCAAGATAATCGGGGCTTAGAGACGTTGCCGGGCGATGATATGGGTCGACGAGAACGGCGTCTGAGCGCAAGGTAATGGCGAAGATCGTCTGTTCGGGGCGATTTACACCGGCAGCCCGCGCTCTCCGGTTGAAATCAGTCAGACGCGTTTCCAGACTGTCGCGGGGCAGCCATTCATCGGCCACCTGGGTTTTCACGCGCTCGATTTTCATTTCGCCGAACCCGCGCGAGCGGCCGCCGCCCAGCCGGAGCTTACTGCCGGGTTGCATCAGCGCCGCCAGGGCCGCCTCCTGCCCTTTGTCAGCGATGGAGAGGAAACCGGAAAAGCAATGCCCCTCGCCAATCACCTGGCGGCTGTACAGTTGGCCGGCAGCCGCTGTCTCGCGGCGCGAATCGATGGCCGTCCGGGTGATCAGGCGCATGTCGGGGTCGATGCGTGCTTTCCGGCCATTCCTCTCTCCGTAATATCCGCCATAAGGCACGAGCTTGGCGCCGCACGCTTCGTCCTGGCAGAATTCCGCGGACTGCCGTGGCCCATCTTCTCTCAGCAAGTCAAACAAGACGTCGCGCACCCCGTGCCCCTTGCTGCTCTCTTTGAACCCTTTTCTAAGCTTGCACGTGCGTGCGGTGGACGGAAGCACCCAAGCCTCCAGGAATGGTTCTTTTTCGCTGCCGAGTGGCAAGAGGGGCCCAAACCAGTTTCGCGGGTCGAGGAAACGGGGGGCGAACTCGGCATCAGTGGGCGAGTGAAGCTCGGCCAACGCCCCCCGTACGGAGCGGCCAGGGATGATGGGCAGCGTTTCGCCCAGTGGGCCGACGGAAAAAGCGCCGGCCAGATGTAATGGCGAGGTGGTAATGAGCGTGATCTGGATCAATGTGTCCCTCCCAGGGCGGCGAGTGCATCGCCCAAATGGCCACGATCGAACGCATTGCCATTGACCGTGACTGAATCAGCGGTGATGATGCAACTACCCATGCCCCGGCCCTTTGCGCCGCCAAGATGTGTAATCGATTCCATCGCCACAACAAGCAGAGCCACTTCCCGGTGATCGCCCGACAAGTTGATAATATCCCCTTCGATGTGGCCCAGGAAGGTGACCGATCGGTCAATCGCCTCGTAGGTGAATAACCGGCCGGGCAGCACGACGCGACGGCGACGGTCGATAGCCGTGTTGGTGCGAACAAGGCGCCCGAAAGCCGGCCCCGCTTTGGGATGCAACTCGCCTGTGCTCCGGGAGTGATCGAGGGTGGACAGCAAGTTTTGCAGCCGCGGGTCGAGGCTGGAATCGGTAAAGAACAGGGTCCCGGGTCGTTGCGCCGCGCCGAACAGGCGACAGATCACACAAGGTTCGACAGTGATTGAGCAACCCGTTATATCCTGATTTATAGAATGGGTCGCGGCTCCCAACCCCTGGGCAATCCGAATGGCTGCCGCCCGGCAGCGTCCCTTGATGCTGCTGCCGGGAATGATCGGATGTCCCGAACTGTTGCGCATCGCTGTGTTGTCCAGCCACCCGGCGCTGCCGATGCCGGTCGCCACGCGCAATGGACTTTTAAGGGTGACGGTATACTCTATCTGGATCATGAGCACCTCTCAGGCTTCACTGTTAAAGAGAGCGACGACGTCGGGAACGAGGAAGTCATAAAGTTCGACGATATCCGGCAGGGGAGTGATTGCGGCCGACAGATCTAGAGGATCCGTCAAGAACAAGTCCAGCTGATTATCGATAAAGACCCGGCTGGCGACTTCGTCCATTAACGCTCGATTCTCGTGGCTTAGCCGCGACTGGAGCATGCGTACTTCCAGCAACGTGCGTTCCAGCGAAAATTCGTTCTGGAGTATCGTCTCCCAGAGTTGCAGCTTGTTGCGCGGGAACCCGTTCAGCCGCAGCTGTCGCGCCGATTCCGCGATGTCGGGCCATGTTGGACGTGTTAGGCCCTCGACACGCCGGCAGGGGTAGGGACGGGCGGTCGCCCATCTTTCAAGATGGTTCCGGCCGGTTTGGCGCAGTCTCATTTCCAGTTGTCGGGTTTTTTCCCATGTATTTGCGCTGGAAGTTGTGATCACGCGGTAATCCAAGGTCGGTTGAGGCCCATATTTCTGACTGAGATCGGCGCTTTGCCGTTTGGCGCTGTCTTGCAACTCCTTGGCCAACTCGTGCAGGGCGAAGATGGGGTAGCTCGTCTTGGCCAGGGCAACGCCGGCCGACATCGTTATCTGTGGGGGGTCGCCTTGAAATTGCAGCTGCTTGTTCTCAATCGCCTGCTCTATACGGACGGCGATCTCGTTCCCAAAGTTGACACACAACGAAGCCGCCATAGGCAAGGCGATCTGGGCCGGAACGATGAGGATGACATCGTCTCCACCTATGAGCACCGGCACAATCGGCAAGCGCAGACCTATAGCGGGCCCAGTGGCCGCATCAACCGCCGCCAACATTGAATCTTCCAGGATCTTGCTGAAGGCACGCAAGGCGTCTTCAGTTTTGAGTTGATTCTCAATGAACCCACCAATGCCGTTACCGTCGGCATAGATGAAGCCGATATAATTGGCCGGTGTCGATTTACTGCCAACTCCGTCCAGTTCGTTGGGTACGTCCAGCTTGTCCCACATCTCCGAGCCGGTTTCTCTGAGGTGAGCGGCTGGGCCAATAGCCGGATTATCGGCCGCCTGGCGCTTAAGAGTGCACGCGGCGCACAACCCGGCTTCGGCGCCACCCGGCAGCGATTGGTGGTGGATGGCCGGATACTCGCCGCAGCGCTGGCATCGCCCCATCCAGCCGGTCGCCAACATGCCCGGCATGCTGCGACCGGCATCCTTGGCGCTCCGCAGCTTCCTGGCAGCGCGCTTGAAAGTGTCGCGGAAGTCGGCCGCCGGATCGTAATCGACTAGGATTCCAGTGATGGTGGCAGCGGCTGTCTCGGTCGCATAGAGGGCTACTACCTCATCTTTATAGGCATTGGCTTCGTTTTCGGTAGCGAATGAGGCTAGGGCAGACCCACCACCGGCGAAAATCAGACTGCCATTGTGATTATTAATCAGCTCCTTTGTCTTTACACGATTGAGGTGATCCAGAATGGCGCTGGCGCCCTTAATCTCTCTCAGTCGGCCGGTTGCGAAAACGTACTCCTTAACGCGATCGGTATCCAGGCTGACAAGCCATCTAACCATTAGTCCCCTCCTTGGGCATGGGATCGAGGAAGAATTTCGTTGAAATCGCAGTCTCAGCAGCGATTTCCTCGCCGAACAAAGGAAATGTAAAACGAATTCAGCAGCCGGACGGCAAAGACCATTGGCGATGGCACTGCACCGTGCGGAATGAAAAGTGGTAATAGAGGAAATCTATTCCATTTGTCGGCACGGATCATCTAGTAGCATGTAGAGAGAAGCAAAGGCCAAAGGCTTTACCACCAACGCTGGTTGCAGTGTGCAGTGGAATAGCTCTCAACCAAGCAGAAACCCGACGAAGCTTACACATTTTAGCGTCAAAGATGCGCCTTGCAATAAAAACGAAGGAGAGATCGGAGCAATGTTTTGGTACAAGCAAGAAAATGGGGAAGTGAAGGATGGGCGAATTCTCAGCCGATTCAATAGCTTAGTTAAATTAAGGTATATTAGTGATACTTAAACAATACAGACAGAACCTGCTCCCACACGGTGAAAAAGCCAAATCATCGAATTCTCTCGCCACATCTGAAATCCAGCCGGCTAAGTAGAGCGAGCGCTCTTCGCTCATAGCCCGCCGCTGGCGCTGCCTGACTTACCTGGTCGACAACATTCCGGCGAGACCGGCCGTGCAGACGCAGCGAGGCGCTGGAATGGCCAACAGCATCGCGCGTCCACCTGTCGGGTTTGATTACTCACTATGGCGCCTCTCTATATCTTGCCGTTGCCAGACCCTCATTTACAGCGGATCAAACAGCTATGCGAATAAGTCTGATGATCCAAAAAGCACATTCCGGACGACTTCGGCGATATTGTCCATGATTATTGTGTCATAATTAGTCTGTATTGGTCGTTTTTGAAGGTCTACACGAAAATCGGCACCGGTTCCATCTAATTTCCGGCAGCCCCCACCCCACCCAAGCCATGAGGAGCACCAATCGACAGCAGGTTAACATAACGCCAAACTAAACCATCTCAGGGACTGAGCTACAAACAGCAAAAACTCTCCCGGTCTCGCTGTCTCGCAGTCTCCCAGTCCCCCAGTCTCTCACTCCCCCCTTTCCCCCTGCTGCCTCTCCAAATCCTCCGGCGTGTTCACGTTGATGAACGACTTCCCGTCCGGGTCGAAGCGCTCGATTTCGTCCCGGTTGACGAAGCGGACGCGCACACGGCCATAGAAGGCGGTGATCTTGTACATTTCCGCCTCCAGCTTCTCGCGGATGGGGTCGAGGCACGCTTTGCTGTAGACGGCGTGGAGTGGCTCGGGGAACTTGTCCCAGCGGGGCACGACGACGTCGGCCGTCTCGCGCAGCCCAGCCATATATTCCAGCAGCGGCCGATTGAGCCACGGCATGTCGCAGGCGACGGTCAGCACGTGGGGATGCGTGGCGTGGTGGATGGCGGTATAGATGCCGCCCAACGGCCCCGTATCGGGATAAAGATCGGCGAACATCGGCAGGTCGAGGTGGGCGTAGGCATCAGGCCGGTTGGTGATGAGGATGAGCTCGTCGCCCAACCCCTCGACGGCCGCGCGCACGACTTCGATCATCGGCCGCCCAAAAAACGGCACAAACGACTTGTCCGTGCCCATGCGGCTGCTCTTCCCCCCGGCTTGGATGGCGACGGTTAGTTTTTTCATTTTTAGTGGTCAGTGGTCAGTAAACAGTATTCAGTCAACAGTATTCAGTAGATCAGTTCAGCGAATAGTCTTCCAGTCTCCCAGTCTCGTAGTCTCGCAATCCCCAATCCCCAATCCCTTCTTAAAAACCTGCCCAATCTGCGGATAAATTCTCTTCTTCATCACCACACCTTCCACGGCGCACCGCGTTGCCAGAGGCGTTCGAGGTCGTTGGCGTCTTTGAGGGTGTCCATCGACTGCCAGAAGCCGTGGTGGCGGTACATCAGCAGGTCGCCGGCGGCGATCATCTCCTGCAGCACGCCCGTCTCGAGGGCCACGTCGTCTCTCGACGTGACCACGTCGTCTCTCGACGTGACCACGTCGTCTCTCGACGTGACCACGTCGTCTCTCGACGTGACCACGTCCGAAGGGGCCCCGTCGTCGCGCGGCCTGTCTCCGTCGCCGCGCATCCGGTCGAGTGCCCGCCGCTCGAACACCATGAAGCCGGCGTTGATCCAGTAGGGCAGCTCGGGGTATTGCACGTACTCGCTGACCAGGCCGTTGTCGTCGGCCACCATCGTGCCGTACTGGTAGTGGCGCGGCTGCACGGCGGTGATGGTCGCCGTCTTGCCGTGGGCGCAGTGGAAGGCCATGAGCGCGCGCAGGTCGACGTCGCCCACGCCGTCGCCGTAGGTGACGCAGAAGCGGTCGGCCGTCAGATAGTCGG
>CAYNOL010000074.1:310-16440 GCA_964398825.1 uncultured Ardenticatenaceae bacterium | reverse complement strand
TCGAAGCCGTGCCCGCCCCGGTAGCCGCGGCCGTCACGCAGCGGCTGCAGATCCCTACGATCGGCATCGGCGCGGGGCCGGAGTGCGACGGGCAGGTGCTCGTCTACCACGACGTGCTGGGCCTCTACGACAAGGTGCAGCCCCGCTTCGTCAAACAGTACGCCACCCTGCGACAAGTCATCGTCGACGCCTTCGCCGCCTACCGCGATGACGTGGTCGGGGGCCGCTTTCCGGCCGAAGAACACTCTTTCTCGATGAAGGCCGACGAATTGGAAGCCTTTAAGCAAGGTCTGGAAGGCTAGCAGATGAAAATAGGGGTGGTGGGCGTCGGCGCTCTGGGCTGCTTGCTGGGCGCCTATCTGGGCGAGGTGGGCGACGTGGCCATGTTTGGCCATTGGGCCGAGCAGGTGGCGACGATCCGCGAGTCGGGGCTGTGGCTGGAGCATCCCGACGGCCGCCTCTCCCTGCACAAGCCCCACATCACCAACGATCCCGACGAGATCGGCCCGGTAGATATCGCCCTCGTCGTCGTGAAGAGCCGCCAGACGCGTGACGCAGCCCACACCGTGGCCGGCATCCTCAAGCCCGACGGCCTGGTCGTGACGCTGCAAAATGGGCTGAACAACTGCCAGACCTTGCGTGAGGTGGTGGGAGAAGAGCGGGCTTCGCTGGCTACTACGTCGCAGGGGGCCACCGTTCAGGGCGTCGCCCGGGTGCGCCACGCAGGACATGGGCCGACGTACTTCGGCCGCGACACAGCTCTGGGTGAGGCCCAGTTGACCAAACTGCCCTGGCTGGTGGCGCTCTTCAATCGGGCGGGGCTGGAATCCTATCTGGTAGACGACACCGATGGGCTGGTGTGGGGCAAACTGGCCGTCAACGCAGCCATCAACCCGCTGACGGCGCTGTTGCGTGTTCCCAACGGCTTCTTGGCCGAGAATGAACTTCTCGTGGAGGTGATGCGCATGGCGGCCGAGGAGGTCGCCGTGGTAGCCAAGGCCCAAGGCATCGAGCTGCCTTACCGTAACGCTGGGGATCGCGCCGTGGAAGTGGCCCGAGGGACGGCCGCCAACCGCTCGTCGATGCTGCAGGACATCGACCGGGGCGTGGCGACCGAGGTAGAGGCTATCTGTGGTGCAGTAGCCCGCATCGCCCGCGACTTGGGCATCTCCACCCCGTTGAACGTGCGCCTCTGCCGGCTGGTGCGCCAGGTGGAGGGGGGCCAGCCCCCGCTGCTGGAGCGCGGCGACGTGGACGGGCTGTTGCGGCTGCTGGATTTTGATTCGCTCAGGTAAAGCATGATCATCGCACGAACCATTGAAGAAGTCAGGGCGTTTCGCAAGACCCACATCGCTGAGAGTTTGGGGTTGGTGCCGACAATGGGCTTTTTGCACGAAGGGCATTTGGAACTGGTGCGGCGCGCGCGGACCGAAAACGACCTGGCCGCCGCCAGCATCTTCGTCAACCCCAAGCAGTTCGCTCCAACGGAAGACCTGTCCACCTACCCGCGCGATTTGGAGCGCGATTTGAGCTTGCTCGCGGCCGAGGAGGTGGCCCTCGTCTTCGTACCCGACGACGGCGTGATGTATCCGCCCAACCACCAGACCGTCGTCTCGGTGACGAAGGTGACGCAAGAGCTGGAGGGGTTGCGCCGCCCCACCCACTTCGCCGGCGTGACCACCGTCGTCGCCAAGCTGTTCAACATCGTCCAGCCTGACAGGGCTTACTTCGGCCAAAAGGATGCCCAGCAGGCGGTGGTAGTGGGGCAGATGATCCGCGACCTGAACTTCAACCTGGAGCTCGTCGTTTGCCCCACGGTGCGCGAGGCCGACGGCCTGGCGATGAGCTCGCGCAACAAGTATCTGACGGTCGAGCAGCGCCGCGCGGCCTCGGCACTCTACCGCGCGCTGCGGGCGGCCGAGACGCGGTGGGCGGCCGGCGAACGGGACCCGGCCACACTGCGCGAGGCGATGATGGATGTCCTCTCTGCCGAGCCGCTGGCCCGCGTCGAGTACGTAAGCGCGGCCGACCCCCATTCGCTCGTCGAGTGGGACATCGTAATCCCCCATGGGCATGGCGTCTTGCTGTCGATGGCCGTCTTTTTCGGGAAGACGAGACTGATCGACAACTTCCTGTTGTCTGCGTCATGAATAACACAATCCACATCCCCAGCGAGCTGGCCGAACGGCTGCGGAACGCGCAGCGAGTGACCGTGCTGACCGGCGCGGGCATCTCGGCCGAGAGCGGCGTGCCCACCTTTCGCGACGCGCTGACCGGCCTGTGGGCGCAATACGACCCGCAGGAGCTGGCCACGCCGCAAGCGTTTCGCCGAGATCCGAAGCTGGTATGGGAGTGGTACCAGTGGCGCAGGGAGCTGGTCGGCACGGCCGCGCCCAACCCAGGCCACTACGCCTTGGCGGAGATCGAGCGCCGTGTCCCCCATTTCACGCTCATCACCCAAAACGTCGACGGCTTGCACCAACAGGCGGGCAGCGCCAAGGTCATCGAGCTCCACGGCAACATCGCCCGCTACAAATGCTTCGATGACGGACAACTGGTAGAGACATGGCCGGAGACGGGCGAGGTGCCGCCCCGCTGTCCGCGTTGTGGCGGCTATTTACGGCCGGATGTCGTCTGGTTCGGCGAGATGTTGCCACCGCGAGCGCTGGAAGCGGCTTATAGCGCATCGAGTGAGGCCGACCTGTTACTGACCGTAGGCACATCGAGCATTGTCCAGCCGGCAGCCTCGCTGCCCGTCGAGGCTGCCTACCGCGGCGCGACGACCGTCGAGGTGAACCCGGCGGAGACGCCGATCTCGGCGCTGATGACCTACACGCTGCGCGGTCCGTCGGGTGTTATCCTGCCCGCTCTGCTGAACCTGGCGTGGCCACCGTCGAAATGAGCGATAGTCCCGTCAACATTGGCCCAATCAACGCGCCTTTGCTATGATCCCTTATCGAGTCCGTCAGGCCATTGGAGATACCCTCAAAACCTATGTCTATTAGCCCTCATCTCCTGGAAATATTGCGTTGTCCCGTCGCCGTGAAAAACAAGCAGGACAATCCTGACCCGGGTCGTCTGCGGCTCCATGGCGACTACTGGCTGATCTGCGACGAATCGGGCATGAAATACCCCATTCGTGACGGCATTCCGATTATGCTGATCGAAGAAGGGGAGAAGTGGCGCAACACGCCGGAGTCGGAGCTGCCCGTCCCACCGACGGGGTAAGCAGGGCACATACGATGAAAACGATCCTGCAAATCGAGGACAACTACGCTAACCGCCGGCTGGTGGAGCGCGTCCTCGAACCCTACCAGTATCGCCTGCTCCACGCAGCCGACGGCCGCTCGGGCATCGAAACGGCGATCCACGAGGCGCCCGATCTCATCCTGCTGGACATGGGCTTGCCCGACATGGACGGGCAGACGCTGGTAGCGGTGCTGCGAGAGACGCCGTCGCTGGCCCAGGTGCCGATCGTTGCGCTGACGGCATGGCCGGAGCGTATCGCCGCCGAAATGGCCGCGAGGTATGGGTGCGACGGCTGCATCACCAAGCCAATCAATGTCGCCGAGTTCGGCCGGCAAGTCGAAAGTTATCTGGAACGATAGCGCACCGAGCCAATTCTCTAAAACGCCCTATGAGACTGCTACCCGCCGGCGAATTCACCCTCGAGCAACTGACCGACGCCTATAACCAGACGCGAACCGACTACCTCATCCCGATGCCGATGAACCCCGGCCGGCTGCAGGAGTACATCACCCTCTACGATGTCGATCTCGCCTGCTCGCGCGTCGCCCTCGTGGGAGACACGATCGTCGGGCTGGGGATGCTCGGCGTGCGGCCGGGGCTGGGATGGATCACTCGCCTGGGTGTGCTGCCCGACGGACGGCGCAAAGGGGTGGGCGGCGCGCTGCTGGAAGCACTGTTGGAGGAGTCGACTGCCAAGTCGGGTGTCGACGTCTGGCTGGAGGTCATCGCCGGAAATTCGCCCGCCCACGAACTGTTCCGCAAGTACCGGTTCAAGGAGACGCGCGAGCTCATCGTCGGCCGCCGCCCGCCCCGCACGGCGCGCAACGTGGGGGCGATCAAGCACGTTGGCATGGTGCGCTATCTGCAGCATGATGAGGTAATTGACTTGCACTGTCGCCGTATCGAGCGCATGAACTGGCTGAATGGCGTCGAGACGATGCGCAACGTCCGCCGGCTGCTCCCGCTGGCGCTCGACGGCATCGGCCAGGGGCCGCTGCATGAAGTCTCGCACCTGGCGGGTCTGCACGCCGAATTCCTGGACGGCTCAGAGGGGTGGGTGTCTTTTCAGGCAACGACGCTGCAACTGAAGCGCATCTCGGTGGAAGTCGTTCGGGGTGATCCGAAGCGCATCACGGCCGCGCTGCTGGAGCTGCTCCACCGGCTGCACTCATCCCAAGACGCGACGATCGAGAACATCCCCAACGACGAACGCTGGGCCGGATTCCAACAAGCCGGCTATTTCGAAGTATTCCGACGAATCGAAATGGTAAGAACGGAGGGATAATATTCTCACACGCATTCACATGGATGAAACGGAGCAATCGCAGATAAATAATGTGTTGAGAGTAATAATCCGTTTTAACCGTCTCATCCGCGTCACATCCGTGTTGAATTTTTCCACCATGCCCTTTAATCATCTTATTTGAGGCATCATGATCCCGCCACAATCTGTATCAGAGGCGGCCGAGCAGATCGCCGGCATCGCCCACACCACGCCTGTCCTCACCTCGCGCGCTATCGATGAGTTGGTTGGCGGGCGCGTCTATTTCAAGTGCGAGAATTTTCAGCGCGTCGGCGCGTTCAAGTTTCGTGGGGCATACAACGCCATTAGCCGATTGAGCGCGGCCGAGAAGGCAGCCGGCGTCATCACCCACTCCAGCGGCAACCATGCGCAGGGCGTCGCGCTGGCGGCGAAGCTGCTCGGCGTGCGGGCTGTCGTCGTCATGCCCCATGATGCCCCGGCCGGCAAGCGGTCCGCCACCGAAGGGTATGGGGCCGAGATCGTGCCCTGCGACGCGCTGGAAAGGGAAGAAGTCACGGCCAAACTCATCGCCGAGCACGGTTACACGCTCATCCACCCATTCGATAACGACCACATCATCGCCGGGCAGGGCACCGCCGCGCTGGAGCTGTTCGATGAGGTGGGCCCGCTCGATTACCTGTTCGTGCCCGTCGGCGGCGGCGGCCTCATCAGCGGCTCGGCGCTGGCCGCCCAACTGCGCGCGCCGACATGCCGCGTCGTCGGCGTGGAGCCGGAGCGGGGCAGCGACGCGGGGCGCTCCTGGCGCGACGGTGAACTGTTCAAGCTCAACGCCGTGCCCGACACGATCGCCGACGGCCTGCGCACACGGGCGATCGGCGGCCGAAACCTGGCCATTATGCGCCGATACGTCAGCGACATGATGACGGCCACCGAGGAGCAGATCGCCGAGGCACTGGAATTCATCTGGTCACGGCTGAAGATCGTTATCGAGCCGAGCTCGGCTGTGGCCGTCGCCCCTCTGCTCCACGCCGGCTATCCGCTCCCCGCGGGCGCGCGCGTCGGCGTCCTGCTCAGCGGTGGCAATGTCGACTTGGGCGAGCTGGGCTTGTTCAGACGGCCGGGCAAGGTGGCGCAGAATGTCGCCCAGGCTGCCCCGCCTGCTCCCGCCGAGCGCGTGTCGGGCGATAAGGCGCGCCACCGTTCCAACATCCTGCTGTGCGCCCCCATTGAGCCACAGGCGCTCGAAGTGCTGCGTTCGGCGGGCGACGTGGACACCGCCTATGACGCCGACGAGGAGACGCTCATCGCCCGCATCGGCGACTACCATGCCCTCATCGCCAGCCCCAACCAGCGTATCAACTCCCACATCATCAAGTACGGCTACAACCTGAAGGCGATCGGCTCGCTGGACGGCAATCTGAACAAGATCGACGTCAGCAGCGCCCGGGCTCTGGGCATCGAGATCTGTTACGCACCGGATGATCGCTCCGTCACCATCGCTGAGCAGACGGTGAGCCGTTTGTTGGCGCTGGCTGAGCACCATGCCGACGGTAGTCTGGCCGGCAAGACGTTGGGAATCATCGGCTTCGGTCACGTCGGCCGTCAGGTGGCCCAACGCGCGGCCGCCTTCGACATGCGCATTATCGTCAACCAGCCCCGCCTGACACCTGAGCTGGTGCTCGACTCCGGCGTCGAAGTGGCCGATCTGGTTGACTTGCTGCGCGAAGCCGACTTCATCAGCCTGCACGTGCCATTCAGCAGGGAGACGGAAGCGATCATTGGTGAGGAAGAGTTGAGGCACGTGAAGCCGTCGGCACTGCTGGTTAACACGGGCCATACCGAGTTGATCGATGAGGCAGCCTTGCTGGATGCGTTGGCGGTCGGGCGGTTGGCCGGCGCGGCTCTATCCGACTTGCCGCCACAGGTGAAAAACCCCTCGGCCGCCGCGCTGGCCCTTCGCGGCCACCCGCGCGTTATCGTCGAACCCCATATCGTCTCCTTCCTCGCTCACCAGCGGCGCGACGCCTCGCTGCAGGTCGCCCGCCAGGTGGCGGCGGCGCTCTCCAAGCGGCGCGCCAGCGAGACGCTCGATCTGGAAGTCGTGGACATCGAGCAGGTCGTGCCCCACGAGCACATCGACATGAAGCGCGTCGCGCGCCTGATGGAGCGGCTGGAAGACGACGGCCGCCTCGTCAACCCACCCATCACGACGTACTGGAAGGGGCGTTACGTCATTCTCGACGGCGCGACGCGCTACGGCTCGCTGCTGCGCCTCGGCTACCCACACGCCATCGTACAGGTGGTGGATAAGGACCAGGCGGGTTTCCAGCTGCACACCTGGTACCATGCCATCTCGGCTGACGAGCAGGTCGGGCTCGGCACTGATTTCGAGGCGTTGGCCGCCCACCTTGGCCGCATCGAGGGGCTGGTGCTGCGGCCGATCCACGCCGACGAAGCACAAGCGCGACTGCAGCGTCCGGAAGCGCTGTGCTATCTGGTCAATAGCGCCAACGAGCTAACCCTGGCTGAGGCCGCGCCGGGGGCGTCCAAGCTGGCGGTGATGAACGCCCTCGTCGACGCCTACAACGCCTGGGGCATCGTGGAACGAACGTTGCTGACGGATGTGGAAAAGCTGCTGGCTCAGTTCCCCCATCTGGTGGCTGTGGCCGTCTACCCGCAGTTCCAGCCCGAAGACGTGTTTGACGCCGCGGCCGAAGGGGATTTGCTGCCCGCCGGGTTGACACGCTTCGTCATTCCCGGCCGTATACTGCGTCTCAATGCCGATCTGAAGCGGTTGAAGCGAGAAGAGTCGCTGAGCGAAAAGCGCGCCTGGTTCAACGAATTCCTCTCCGGCAAGCTGTCGCGCAGCCGCTTCCGCGTCTATCAGGAGCCGGTGGTGTTGCTCGATGAGTAGTCCAATCAAAGCCGTCATCTTCGACGTGGGCGGCGTGCTCATCCGCACCCGTGACCAATCGGGACGCGCGGAGTGGGAAGAGCGGCTCGGCTTACCGCCGGGTGGTTGCGAAGCGACGGTGCTCAACAGTGAAGTTGGCTACAAAGCTCAACGTGGAGAGATCACGACGGATGCGCTGTGGCAATGGGTTGGCGAGCATCTGGCATTGGGTGATGGGTTGGAGACGTTCCGCCGCGACTTCTGGCGGGGGGACTATCTCGACGACTCGCTCGTAGAACTGATCAAGTCGCTGCGGCCGAACTACCAATTAGCGATCATCAGCAACGCCAACGACACGCTGCTGGAACTGCTGGAAAGCCACGGCCTGACGTCCCATTTCGATCTCATCGTCGGCTCGGCTTACGAAGGAGTCATGAAGCCGGATAGGGAGATTTACGAGCGGACATTGCGACGGCTGGGCCGGCTGCCGGAAGAGGCCGTCTTCATTGACGACGCGCCGGCCAATGTCCGGGCAGCGCGCGACGTGGGTATGAGGGCGATTCTCTTCACACCCGACACAGATTTGCAGAGTGAGCTTGGGGCGTTAGGGGTAAGAGTGGAGCCGGAGAGCTAATTACCGCTATCTTGCGCGCCTGCCCATTCGAAAGCTTGCTGGGCAACTACCTGCCCGTCCACGACGATCTGCACGCCTTCGACGTTGACGGCCTGGCGATTCTCCGGCAGCGGCATGTAGCCGGCGACCATGCTGACCGAGACCCCTTCCTCTTCAGCCACGTAGCGCTCGGCCGGAACCACGGCCACAACATCCCCGTTGCGGTCAACGAGCTGAATCGTGTACTGGCCGTTGCTCCTCGCCGCAGCAGTCGGGCGGCTGACGACAAGCGCGGGGTTGACCGTCACCACATCGCCGTTGACCAGCGCGCTGACGTAAAGCCCTTTATCCTGCTCATCAGGCGCCATGCCGCCACGCACCAGTTGGTCCTGCAGCAGTCCTTCGTAGGTGTAATCTGACACCCATTCCGGCCCGCAGTAGCTCATCATGTCATGGGTATGGTTGGGGTCGTGCAGCAGTTCTTCGGCCGTGTCCAGACCGTAGACGCCGATCGAAGCGTTGGGATAAGGATAGCGCGGGTCGATGCCGCTGGGATTGCCACAAGGGGCATGGCGACGGCCGAAGTTATGGCCGATTTCGTGGCCGGCCGTCGCGCCCGTCTGCTCGCCAAAATTGAGCCCCACGGAGACGCGCTGCCCAATCCACCCCAGGCCGGAGATGCCGCCGTGGAACCAGCTGCCACCGCCGGGCGAACTGTTGGGCACCAGGCCGTAGTAAATGCGCGGCGAACCTGGGCCCGACTCCGCTTCCCAGACGGCCGTCAACTCACCCAGCAATCGTCCCCACTCGCTGCCTTGCCGCAAGTCGCCGCGGAAGGTGTAGGGGGCACGGATGATGACGTCGACGGCGTTGATTGGGTAGGCGGCCAGCAGCCATTGGCTGATTGGATCGTGACTCGCCTCGGTGAACGTCTTGCCGGTGACGGTATCGATGTAGGTAATCGGCACAATCGTCAACTCCAGGATCGGCACGCGCCGGAAAGCGAAGGTCATCTCCAATTCGTTGTTATCTTCGTCCAACTCGACAACCTCGTTCACCTTGTCGATGGCGACACGCAACGTGACCCGGCCTTCCAGCCATTCGAGGGGCAGATCGATATTGAACGTGCTGTCCAGATTGGCGGCCGATGACGTGACGGGGACGGGCTGCTTCGCCGACTCCAATGAGCCGATCTTTTCTCCGTTGCGATAGGCATCGACGGTGACATTGGCCTTGATCGACTGGGCAGCATGGGATGATTCGGCGTAGATTCGGAGAATGGCCGGCTTGTGGGCGATAAGCGGTACGTCGTTCGCTTCCGTCTGGACGGATTGGAACAAATTCATATGGGTAACCTTCAAGTCACCCATCGTTTGGGCGGGGCGTACGGGGAGAAACGGCAAGTAGATGGTGCTACCCTGGTTCGGCTGCATCGCCGCTGAAGCTTCCTTGCCTTTTAGCAATATAACAAGGGCAGCACCCAGGATTAAGACAACGATGACCAAAAGCATCGTTGGACGCTTCTGCATATGCTTCTCCGTTTTGCGTATTGTACGGTGGCGGCGAACCGGTGAAGCTTAGATGCACCCACCCCCATTCGCCAGGCAGCCCACAGTCTTACAAACTTACAAAAAATCTTAAGACCTTTGTCGTACCCTGCCTATAGTAAAAACGGTATATTAAAATCCGCGTTACAACAAACGTGTAACGCGGATTGCACTCTGTTATTTGATTGGAGATTAGAGGGTTTTAATCGAGGGCGGATTCGGCTTGCAGGGTGGTTTGCGCCTGTTCCAGCGGCATGGTATGGCCGCAGATGGTGCATTTGGCGTCCTCTTTGTTGTCCTGCACCATGACCCCGTCACAGACAGGGCAGGGTTGAGGAATGGGCCGTTTCCAGTTCGTCCATTCACACTCGGGATAGTTGCTGCAGCCGTAGAAGGTGCGGCCGCGCTTGGTGCGCTTCTCGATGAGATCGCCGCCGCACAGGGGGCAGGTGACGCCCACCTTGACCAGAATTTGCTCAGTGTAACGGCAGTGGGGATAGTGGCTGCAGCCGATGAAGCGGCCGAAGCGCCCCTGCCGATAGACCAGCGGGTGACCACTCAGCGGGCAGTCGCGGCCCACAAACTCCGGCTCCTTCTTAATCTCCAGCTTCGGCAATGCCTCGTCTGCCACGCTCAAATCCTTCGAGAATTTGTCGTAGAACTCACTGATGACGGGCACCCACGCTTTCCCCTCGGCGATCTCGTCCAGCTCATCCTCAAGCCGTGCGGTGAAGTCCACCGACACCACATCGGAGAAGTATTGCACGAGCATGTCGTTGACGATCAGCCCGATCTCCGTCGGGGCCAGCCGCCGCTGCTCCTGCACCACGTAGCCGCGCTGCTGGATCGTCGAGATGATCGAGGCGTAGGTGGACGGACGGCCGATACCGTGCTCTTCCAGCGCCTTCACCAGCGACGCCTCGGAATAGCGCGGCGGCGGCTGGGTGAAGTGCTGCTCCGGCAACAGTTGCAGCAGATCGATCGCCTCGCCGGCCGTCAAATCCGTGGGGACTTTCGGTGCGTTGGGATCCCCCTCAGCTTCACCGTCGGGATCATCTGCCCCATAGACGGCCAGGAAGCCCCGGAATGTAAGGGTCGAGCCCGAGGCGCGGAAAAGATACGGCCGCTCGGCGGCGGGTATCTTCTCGTCCCCCACCCAAATTTCAGCCGAGACGGTGTCATACAATGCCGGAGCCATCTGACTGGCGACAAAGCGCTCCCAGATGAGCTTGTAGAGCCGATACTGGTCCTTCGACAGGTGAGGCTTCAGCCGCGCGGGGGTGCGCTCCACCGACGTAGGCCGGATTGCCTCGTGGGCCTCCTGGGCCGTCTTGGAGCGCGTCTTATAGACGGGCGGCTTCTCGGGCAGATACTCGCTGCCGTACG
Source organism: uncultured Ardenticatenaceae bacterium (assembly GCA_964398825.1). Lineage (GTDB taxonomy): Bacteria > Chloroflexota > Anaerolineae > Promineifilales > Promineifilaceae > Promineifilum. The sequence goes on along the minus strand of CAYNOL010000074.1, from coordinate 5,488 downwards.
CCTCGCGCACGAAGTCGCGCGCCTCCTCCTGGGCGGTGGTCGACACAGTGACGCTATCGGTACGCATATAAGTGATAAGGCCGGTGTCCCCGTCACCTACATTGACGCCTTCGTATAACTCCTGGGCGATGCGCATTGTGCGCGAGGTGCCCAGCCCCAAACGCCGCGAAGCATCTTGCTGCAGCGTGCTGGTGGTGAACGGCGCGGCCGGGCGGCGCGTGCGCGTGCCCAGGTTGACCTCTCCCACTTCCCAGTGCGAATTGTTCAACACTTTCATGTGGGGTGCGACGTCGGCCTCGCTGCCCAATTGGGGCTCCTGGCCGTTGAGGCGGTGCAGGCGGCCGATGAAGAACGGCCGGCGGGCGCCGTTGCCGCGGGCGTCCATCCGAAATTTGGTCTGGCTCAATTCGGCGTCGATCGTCCAATACTCTTCTGTGTTGAACGCCTCGATCTCCCGTTCACGTTCCACAACCAGCCGGACAGCGACAGATTGCACCCGCCCGGCCGACAGTCGACCATGGATCTTGCGCCACAGCAGCGGACTGAGCTGATAGCCTACGAGGCGATCCAGCACGCGGCGTGCTTGCTGTGCCTCGACACGGTCCATGTCGATGTCGCGCGGGTGGTCAAAGGCGGCGCGAATGGCCGGTTCGGTGATCTCCTGGAAGACGACGCGTTTCGTCCGCGCCGGGTCCATCTCGGCCGACTCCATGACGTGCCAGGCGATCGCCTCTCCCTCGCGGTCGGGGTCTGTGGCCAGGAAGATCTCACTGGCCTTCGAGGCGGCCTCCTTCAACTCCTTGACCAACGGCCGCTTCTCGTTCGGCACACGGTATTCGGGCGTGAAATCGTTGTCGACGTCGACGCTCAGGCGCGACTTCAGCAGATCGCGCACGTGGCCCAGGCTCGACTTGACGACGTAGCCACGCCCCAGGTAACGGCCGATCGTCTTGGCCTTGGCCGGCGATTCGACAACGACCAGCTTGTCGCCGCGACCGACGGAACTTCGGGACGAGGTGGTCGTCTTTTTCTTGCCGGCCGTGCTTTTGGCCGTTGCCTTGCCCTTGCTCTTTGTGGTGGATTTACTTTTGGCGGTGGGTTTCTTGGCCTTCGGCGCGGTAGTCTCCGGCTTGGGCAGCGACTCGTGGGCCGGGGTGTACCCCTGCTTGTAGATCGTCCCGCCACAGACGGGGCATTTGCCGCGCGTGCCGGGCGATCCGTTGGCCGCCCACTCCGCCTGGGGGTCCTGCATCGGCCGCTTCTCTTTACATTTCAGGCAGTAGCCTATGATTTCTTCTTTGCTCATTAAGATGTCTAACCAACTCCAAGTCGATTCAAGAGGGGGCCCCTTGCCACCCTTTTTGAACAACGACTCAGCTATAACGTTCCAAATCTGTATCTTGCAACTCGTCGATGACCTGCTTGACGAGGGGGATATGGTCCTTGTGCACGACGAGAATCGCGTCGTCTGTATTCACGACTATAACGCCATCCAGCCCAATCGCCACTAACAGTTTGTTCGAATCGTAGTTGTAAATCAAGCTATCGCGGGATGCCGCGTCTAAAACTAATCCTTTTGTTACATTCCGCTCGGTGTCGGGATTGATCGCCTCTTTCAATGCGTAAAGGGTTCCCGGATCGCTCCAGCCCATTTCGCTGTGCAGCACAAATGCACCGTCGGTGTCCATGTGCTCCAGGATGGCATCGTCAAAGCTAATCGCCTCGATCTCCGGATAGACGCGATTCAACGTCTCTTCGTACGCGTCGGTGCCGATGCTGGTCTCGATCTCGCTCAATTGTCGCCAGATATCCGGCGAAAACCGCCGATAGAGACCCAGGATATAGCCCGGCGTGGTGACGAAAAAGCCGGTGTTCCAAACGTGGGTGCCTTGCTCGAAGATGTCGCGACACTGCTCCAGCGACGGCCGGTAGGTCAGCGACTTGAAGCCATAGTACGGTGTCTCACCGACTGTTCCCGCTTCTTCGCCCAACCCGATCCAGCCCAGGTTGTCGTTCGCGAAGCGCGGCGTCTCGCCGATGAAAAGGATATCGGCTTTTTTCTCCTCGACCAATTGCTCCGCGACCTTCAGCAGCTCGATAAAGGCGGGCTCGTTTTCAATGTAGTTATCCGACCACAGAATCGCCACCGGCTCATCCTCGCCGAATTTCGCTAGCTGAGCCATGGCTAATCCGACGGCCGCGCCCAGGTCGCGCCTCGCCGGCTCGAAGAAAATGTTGGCCGCGGGCACTTCGGGCAACTGCTGCTTGATGATCGCCTCATACCGCTCATTCGAGGCAACGAAAATATTGTCGTAGCCGTAGACCGGAGCCACCCGTCCGGCGGCCAATTGCAACGTGGAGAGTTCGCCGACGATCGGCTCAAACTGCTTGGGCGACGCCTGGCGACTGATCGGCCACAGACGACGGCCCGACCCGCCGGCAAAAATCACGATGCGCATATCAGTTAACTTCCCTCGTGTCCGGCTTCCGCGCCGGTTGTTCCCTCAGAAGTTGAGACGTCATAGGTGGGCCCAAGTTCTCGAAGGCGCACGTAGTTCATGCCACCAACCTGCTGGACCATGCCTTTCAGCTCCATAATGGTCAGCGTGCTGCTCAGCAGGCTGCTGGGCATGCCGGTCATCTGGCTCAACTCGTCAATGTGAACCGGCTGCGCCGATAGTTGAGTGTAAATCGCCGCTTCCTCGGCCGATTCGGGAATGATCGTCTTGGCCTCGGCCTGCTCGGAGATCATCCGTAAATTCAACTCTTCCAATATATCAGCGACGCTGGTCACCAGCTTGCCGCCCTGCTGGATCAGCCGATTAGTGCCGATGCTGACCGGGCTATTGATGTTGCCCGGCACGGCGAACACTTCGCGGTTCTGCTCCAGTGCGAAGCGAGACGTGATGAGTGCGCCGCTCCGCTCGCCTGCCTCGACAACCAGTACCCCCAGCGACAGGCCGCTGATCAGCCGGTTGCGTGCCGGGAAATGGGCGCTCTCCGGGTCCGAGCCGAACGGGAATTCGGTGATAATCGCGCCACGGCCGTTGACCATCTCGCGCGCCAATTCCCGGTGCTCGGGCGGGTACACCTTGTCGATGCCGCAGGCCATGACAGCGATGGTGCGGCCGCCTTCCTCCAGCGCCGTGCGGTGGGCCACCGCGTCGATGCCCCGCGCCAGACCACTGACGATGGTGACGCCGTTGCGGGCCAGCCCGGCCACCAGATCGCGCGTCACTTGCCGTCCATAGGCCGACAGCCGCCGCGTGCCGACGACGGCCACGGCCCAGCGGTCAACGGGATCGAACTCGCCGCGCACGAAAATGAGCGGCGGCGCGGCCGGGATCTCGCGCAACAACTCGGGGTAGTCGGCCGACTCCCACGTCAACACCTGCACCCCGCTGGACGTCACCCGGTGGTGATAGTCGTCAAGGTCGAACGTCCGCCGGACATCGTTGAAGCTCTGTATGGCCCGATTCTCGAAGCCGATCTGCCGCAGCTGCTCGTCCGTCGCCCCCCACGCCCGTTCAAGCGTGCTGAAATAGCCCAGCAACGCCTGGATTTTCGCCGGGCCAATGCCGCTGACGTAGTTGAATCCCAGCCAATATTTAAGCTGTGACATCGGGCAAAACTATTCCCCCTCCCGGAGAAATCGGCAGCAATCGCAAGCGAAGAGCTCAGCCCTGCTCGTCGGGGTCGTCGATCAACCCCTCAAGCGGCGTGATGATCATCCGGCCGCCTTCGATGTCGATCTCTTTGATCACGTCCGGTATGTCCGGCAACAGGATCTGGCCGTTTGGTCCTTCGACCACGAACACATTGTTCGCGCCGGTCTCCAGCACCTCCACCAACCGGCCTATGCCCCGGCCGTCGTCGGTGATGACATCCAGATCGAGCAGTTGGTGGAGAAAATATTCGTCTTCTTCCAGCGGCACCGCTTCCGACTCTAGGACTTGCAGCAGTTCGCCGCGCAGCTGCTCGGCCTCATTCCGCGACGGATAGCCGGCCAGCTTCAACAGCACGTAATCCTGATGATAGCGAACGCTCTCGATCGTCATCCGGCGCGGATTTCGCTCACCGACATAGACTGCCTCCAGCCATTCGAACCGCTCGGGCACGTCGGTCATGAGCTGGACACGAACTTCTCCGTGGACGCCGTGGGGCTTTATGATCCGGCCGACGGCCAAAAAATGAGGCTCGGCAGAGTTATCTACAGAGCCTCCTTTCTGCGTCGATTGAACCGGATCGGTCTGAGGTAGATCGTTCTCGGGTGTCAACAGCGCACTCTTAGCGCATCTGGTCGGCTTCGAGGAGCTCCAGCTCCACGCGTCGACCTTCTTTGGCCGCACGAACCTGAACCAGCGTGCGGATCGAATCGATCACGCGGCCGCCTTTGCCGATAATACGGCCCATGTCCGGCGCGGCTACGGCCAACTCGACGACCGTAGTCGCCCGGTCACGCACCTCGGTGACGACGACCTCTTCCGGGTTATCCACCAGTGACTCGACCAGAAAGGCAACGAGGTCTTTCATCGGGTCTTACTCTTCCTCGTCGGCGTCGAGGACGGCGTCGATGGCGTCTTCGATCCGCTCCACGGCGTCCTCGGCCACGTCGCTGACCTTCTCAGCCACGGCGGCCACGGGGGCAGCCACGGCGGCGGCGGCGTCACCGGCCGCGTCGACGATGCGCTCGACGATCGTCGGCTCTTCCTTGGTCTCGGCCGTCCTGGTGGCCTCGGGAGCCACGCCGGTGAACTCCGTCACCAACGACTCCAGCGACTCGCCGGCCTTAAGCCGAGCCAGGCGATCCAGCGTGCCCTGCTTCTTCAGCAGAACGTTGACCGCGTCCGACGGCTGCGCGCCGACGCTCAGCCAATAGAGCGCGCGCTCTTCCTTGATCTCGAACTCGACGGGGTTGGTGAGCGGGTTGTAATACCCGATGCGCTCGACCACACGGCCGTCTCGCTTCGCCTCTCTTTCAGCCACCACGACGCGGTAGCTCGGCTGGCGCTTCTTTCCGGTTCGACTCAAACGAATTCGTAGCATTTTCTAGTTTGTCACTCCGTTGAATAAGAAGAAATACTCTTCCAAAAATTACATTCGCCCACCAAGAAGCGAGCTGAGCGCGTTGCGCCCGCCTCGCCCGCCCTTGCCGAACTGCTTCATCATTTCCTGCAT
>CAYNOL010000074.1:0-300 GCA_964398825.1 uncultured Ardenticatenaceae bacterium | reverse complement strand
CTTCAGCAGGACGTTAACTTCCTGAACCGACGTGCCCGAGCCCCTGGCGATGCGCCGCTTGCGGCTGGCCTTGATGACGCGCGGGTTCTTGCGCTCCTGGGTCGTCATCGACTGGATCATCGCCTCGATGCGCTTCATGTCCTTCTCGGCCGAGCTCAGATCGACGTCCCCGGCTATTTTATTCATGCCGGGCACCATCTCCAGCAGCTTGCTGATCGGCCCCATCTTTTTGACCTGTTGCAACTGCTTCAGGAAGCCGTCTAGATCAAACTCGCCCGACGTCAGCCGCTCGCCCGCGCG
>CAYNOL010000073.1:0-16502 GCA_964398825.1 uncultured Ardenticatenaceae bacterium | reverse complement strand
TTTTCTTTTGTATAGATTTGAATGAGCTACTCTTCCCGCCCCGCCAAAAACCGGTTCAACAACCCGCACATCGCCGCCACGGCGTCGGGCCGCACGGCGTAACGCTTGCCCTCGTGGTCCAGCGTGACGATGACCAGCCGCGCCAGGCGCAGCGCGTCGAGGTGATGCAGCACCGTGGGCGGCCGCAGCCGCAACCGCCGCGCCAGTTCGGCCGGCGTCAGCGGCTCGTCGGTCAGATAGCGCAGGATGCGCAACCGGGTCGGGTCGGCCAGCGCCTTCAACGCCTGATAGAGCGCGTCGGGCACCACCTCGCCGGGGATGAGCGACTCATCGGCCGGCCGCGCGCCGAACAGGAACAGCATCCGCTCCTCGTCCAGCTGGGCCATGAGCGCCAGCGGCGTGCCCCAATAGGACGGCACCAGGATCAGCGTCTTGTTGTCCCAATCCTTGGCCACGCGCACGCCCTGCGACAGCACTTCCAGCAACTGCTCCCACTGGGGGATTGACCTGGCTTGCTCCTGCCCGCGCTCCAGCGCCGCTTCCAGCGCCGGGCGAATCCGCGCCTCTTCCTCGGCGAAAAATACTTCCTGATACGCTTCGTAAGCGGCCAGCATCGTCTCGCCGGTCGTCACGGGGTCAATCCACATCTCCAGGAAATCGGCCGCCGCCTGGCGCACTTCGGCTGCCGGGTGCTTCTTCCAGTCGTCGCGCACCAGCTCGTCGTAGAGCAGCTTTTGATCCGCCTCGCTCCACGAGCCGCGCGCCTCCACCTTGGCTCGCAAATCGGCGATCGGCTCCGGCAAGTTGGGCGGCAGCAGCTTCGACAGGCGTTCTGCCGGTGGAATGGCTCGCATCGTCTCCAATGCCGTGGCCACATCCTTCGGCGCGGGCAGCGAATGGACCCAAGCCATGGGCCAGACGATGTTGGTGATGCGCTGCAGCGTCTCGCGTTCCGGTGTGGGGATGCGCGAGCGTACCCCGGCCGCCCACGAGCCGCGCAAGCCGAGGTTCTCCGGCTCGTGCAAGGCCCACAGACTGATGAAAAAGTCGTAAGCGGTGCCGATATCCCACTCGATAATTTTTTCGGCGTTTTTCGTCATGTCAAATTCCTTCGGCCGGCTCCGGCGTGGGCCCAGCCGGCGCTGTTTCCACCGGCGTCGCTTCCCGTAGCGCGGCGTCGAAGTCCGGCAAAATATCTTCCACATTCCGCACGGACGGGACGGCATAGCCGATCAGTCCGACGGAAACTCCAATGAGTCCACTTAATAATATCATCAAGCTCATTCCCGCGCCTGGGCCGGTGCCGACGAATGGGCTGAAGACGGCCGAGGCCCAGCCGCTGCCGCTCATCGCCGGTTCGAATACCCGGTCGGCCAGCGGCCCGGCGAACAACACCGCCACCGGAAAGCTCACCTGGGCGATCATGCGCCGCGTGGCGAACACTCGCCCCTGGAGCGCCGGCGGCACTTTCGCCTGCCAGATGGCCTGGTTGGAGCCGTTGACGATGGGCAGCAACGAGTGGGTCATGAAGCTGCCCGCTGCCCAACCGGACACCGAGCGCGACAGGCCGATGACCACCGGGCCGAGCAGATTCTCCAGCGACATGCCCAGCAGAACGCCCCTCACGCGGCGCTTCGGCCCGCCCCAGGTGCTCATCAGCAGCCCGCCGGCCACGCCGCCGAACGCGGCGATCGACTGCACCGATGCCAGCGAAGCGGCGTTGTTGCCCGTCCGCGCCAGGATCATCGGCGTAATGAGGGCCGTGCCAAAGGCGGCGATGAAGTTGATCGTCGTGAAGACGAGTTGCAGCCCCAGCAGGCTCGGCCGCGCCAGGATGTAACGGAAGCCGAACAACGAATCCTGCCACAGGCTCGGCCGCTTGGCCCCTTCGGCCACCGGTTCTCGCTCCGGCTCCGGGATGCGTACAAGCAGGATGGCGAGAATGGCGACGGTGAACGTAACCACGTCGACAAGCATGATCGCCGACAAGCCAAACGGACCCAGCAGCGCCCCGGCGAAGATCGGCGCCAGGATTTCTGAGGCCGAACCGGCGAAGTTGAGCATTCCCGCCGCGCGGCCGAACTGCGCCTTGGGGATCATCAGCGACACGGCGGCCGAGAACGCCGGAAATTGCAGCGCGTTGAACGCCCCGGCGATGACGTTGCCCAGATAGATCTGCCACATCTCCAAATCGCCGCTGGTGACCAGGATGAGCAGCCAGGCTATGGTCACGATCCCGGCCGTCAAATCGGTCAGGATGATCACCGTCTTGCGGTTCCAGCGGTCGACGAGCGCCCCGGCCAATGGGCTGAGGATGATGCTGGGGGTGACGAAACAGAAGATGGCGATAGTCAGGGCTGTGGCCTGCCCCGTTTTCTCAAATATATAGAAGGACAACGCGAAGTTGGTCATCCCGGTTCCCAGCATGGAAACAAGCTGGCCGAACCAGATGACCGAAAAGCTGCGCATCCCCGACAGGCGCGCCGAATTATTCAACAATGAACTCCTGTGTCACCGAATCAGAGTAAGACAGACTATAGGTGGGGGAATAACAATCAATGTGAACCGATAGCCCTCGCCGCCCATCTGTCAAAACTGGAAGTCGCCACGACGCGTACTAAAATAAAAATTCACAGGATCCACAGAGCGCCCATAGAGGAGGATGAGGATATGCGCGCCCTGTGTCTCCTGTGAAATCTCCCCGCTGCTCAGGCTAAGTCCCAGGTGGCATCACCGAAGAAATCGCCGTGATCGCGGGCCATGAATGCTTCGATTTGGGCCCGCCGGTCGCCCAGCCGGAAGTGCGGGCCGTGGCCGGGATAGCAAATGGTGTCATCAGGCCACTCAAGAACAAGTCGTAAGGTATCGAGGGTCTGCTTGAACCCTTCGGCCGACCAGGTGCGCCCCGGCCCACCGTCGAATATCGTGTCGCCGACGATGATTTGATCCGCCCCTTCCACGGCGAAACAGATCTGGTCGGCGATGTGGCCCGGCGTGTGGACGACGCGCAGGGTGTGCTCACCGACGGGGTAGCGGTCCCCGTCGCGAAAGGCGATCTCCTCGCCCAGTTCCATGCCGTTCAGATGCGGCCCGTCGAACGCGCCCAAGGGGACGTTCAGTCGCCGCCGCATCTCATCCAGTGCCCCGATATGGTCGGGGTGGGTGTGGGTCAGTAAGACTGCCACCGGTATCGTGCCAGATAACATATCACTCAATGTGTCCGGGTCGTCGCCGGGGTCGATTAGTACGCTCTGCCTCGTGTGTGGACAAACGAGGGCGTAGGTATTCATCGACCACGGCCCAACCTGTCTCGTTCGTACTTCTAATGCGTTTGGCTTCATGCCGGGCATTATAACTGATCCGCCGGCCCGATTAGCAGGCCGTCGTCAGCTCCCCCGGCAGCGACGCCCCGGCCGACTGTTGCATGCGCTCGCCCACGGCGATGAACGCCTGGCCGCCGGCGCGCAGGAAGCGGGTGCGCACCGATTGGCGGGGCCGGCGCATGACGCGCTCGCGCTCCTGCCATTCGTTGAAGCGTTGCCACTTCTCTTCGTCTATTGAGTTCACCACGTACGACTGAATATCCAATGGCAACATGATGTTCATTCTCCTATTGCACGCGCTCGATCACGCTATCTATGTTAGATGCTTATCTACTGTATTAGATGAACATCTAACGATTTAGATGATAATCTAACTACGAAAGATTGTCAATAGGGCAATTCCTGAATTGGAAAAAATGTAACGCAGGCTATCAGCCTGCATCCAGGAGGCTGGAAGAGTGGAAACCGGGAGATCGGGGATTAGAGATTGGAGAAGGGCAGGTCACAGCCGGCCGAAATAAAGATGGGTTTCATACAGGAAAGTAATCTCGCCGTTTTGTTGGTGCGTCTTGAACACATTGCGTAGAGCAGAGCGCATCGCCTCATAGCGAGCGTCACCAGGCAGGGGCGCATAAGACGCCGAAAGAAAACCACCCCAAAACGCATCGTAATCCAGTTGCCGCTGCTGTGTAAAAGAGCGGAACTTATACCCGTTGGCGAACAGCACGTCCCTGTCGCGATCGTGGCTGCGGTGGGTCACCTGATGGTAGCCCAGCCCGAAGTCGGACAGCACCCCCTCATAGGCCGACATCACCGGGTCGTCGCGGTACGCCCGCGCGTTCCACACCAACGCCACCCAGCCGCCGGGGCGCAATACGCGGCCGAACTCCGCCCGGCTGGCGGCGGCATCGAACCAGTGGAACGCCTGTCCCGCCGTCACCAAATCGATGCTGTGGTCGGGCAGCGTCGTCGCTTCCGCCCGGCCGTCGATGCTGACGAAACCGGGGTGGTGGCCCAGCGTCGCCTCGGCCGCCTGCCGCATCGCCTCGTTCGGCTCCACCGCGTAGACATGGTTGCCGTTGTTGAGGAACATCGCCGTCAGAATGCCCGTGCCCGAGCCGATGTCGGCCACGATGGTCGCCGGCGTCAGGCCACACTCCTCGCGCAGTGTGTCGAGCACGGCCGCCGGATAGCCTGGCCGGTAGCGAGCATAGTTCTCGGCCCGTTCGGAGAAGCGCCGGGTGGGATCTGTCTCGCTCATAATGACTGTATGAACTCCATGCGATTGCCGAACGGGTCGCGGCATTCAAAGCGGTCGTAGCCGGGGATGGGGATGCTTTCCAGCGCCTCAATGCCGGCCGCCGCCAGCCGCGCCCGCCACACTGCCAGGTCATCGACCTGGTAAGCTATATGGGCCTTTGTCCGCCGGTCGACCCCTTCCTCGACACCGGCGTGCAGCTGCCGATCGCCCACCATGACCCAGAAACCGCCGCGCCCCTTCAGCGAATCCGGCTTCTCGATCTCCGGCAGCTCCAGCACGTCGCAGTAGAACGCGCGGGCGGCGTCCTCATCGGCCGCGGAAATGGTGATTTGTACGTGATGGATTCCAGTGATCATGGCTCGCATTTTAACTCACCCGCGCCGCGCCGCCACGGTCGTTTGTGAACAATTATTAATCGAACACGTATACCCCTGGCCGAGGGGGAATAGAGAAATCCATCCCTTCTGTTCAAACCCACAGCCATTCCCCCCACGCAACCCCGTTTGCAACCGGCCGCGTTCGCCATTACAATCCAAGCCCCTATGGAACCGCTGCCCGTAGACATCTTCCAGCTACAGCGACGAGACCCGGCGGCGTGGTCGGCGCTGCTGGCCCGCGCGCCCGAGACGGATGACGTCATCGTCACCGCCGTCACCTCGGAGCCATTGTGCGCTTCGTCGATGGCGATGCCCGGCCGGGCGTCTGCCCCCTGCCACCACCGCATTCATCGCTTCATTCTGACACTCGACGGTCATTCCGACCCGATCAGCTTCATCGCCAAGCAAACTAACGCGGCTGAGGCGCTGTTCTACACACTCCACGGCGCGCCGCCGGGGACGGCCGTGCCCGCCTGCCGCCACGCCCACCTCGACGGCGACGAGAGCTGGATCATCATCGAAGATATCCCCGACCACTACCCGCCGCCTGCGTGGGTGCCCGAGCAAGTCGACGGCATCGTCCAGACGCTGGCCCGCACCCACGCGGCCCGCTGGAACAGTGACCCCGTGGCCGTGGGCGACTGGACGGGTATCGGCTCCATAATCCCCCATTTCCTCTACCGGCCCGAAGGACCGCACACGTGGGACGAGCTGCGGGAAGGCGAATCCGTTCACTTCGACCGCGGACCGGGCGCTATTGTCTCGCGCCATACGATCATCAACGCCGGACGGCTGGCGCCCTACTTCCTGCGGGCGGCCAACGGCCTCGTCGTGCTGCGCGCGCTCGACGGTTGGCCGGGTGTCTTGGGCGAGAGCCATCTGTCGGCCATGGCGGATCTACTCGACGACCCCGTGCCGATGCTGGCCCCGCTGCTCGATTTGCCGGCGACGCTGCTCCATGGCGCGCCGCATCCCGGCCACTGGCGGCTCACGCTGTTCGACGACTACCACCTCATCGACTGGAGCGAAACGCAGGTAGGCCCCGGCGTGCTCGACCTGGTGGCGTTCCTCGAAGGGTATCCGCTGCTGATCGACAAGTCGGCCGCCGCCAAGGGGCGGGGGGAACCACAGATCAAGCTGCGAGAGATGTCGCCGCTGATCGAGGAGACGCTGGTCGACACCTACCTGCTGACCGTCTCGGCCGAGCTGGGCAATCGCGCCCAGGCCCGCGCATTCCGGGCCGCGCTGCCGGCCGCCCGCTGTCTCCACGTGCTGCTCACCTGGCTACCCTACTTCGCTACCTGGGCCGACGACATGCCCGATCGCTATGCCTGGCAACGTGCCAACCGCGCCGCTGAAGACGAATTGACGCGCTACTACGCCGCGCCCGAAGCCGGCATGAAGCGATATATGGCCGGCGTATTCGAACGCTTCCTGCGCGCTTGCCGCAGCCTCTAACCATTTCGCACCTCGAAACATTCCCCGCGTGGTTGCGTAAAGTTTACTGATATGGAACAACTAACGACCACGCTTGGTTCGGCCATCGTCATCCTGGCTTTCGTCATCGGGCTGTTCGGCACCGTCTTGCCGGTCATCCCCGGCATCATCATCATCTGGCTGGCGTCGCTGTTTTATGCCGGTGTAATCGTCGGCTTCGACGCCTTCTCACCCTGGATGTTCGTCCTCATCACCCTTATCGGTATCGTGGCCGGCACGTCCAACGTCTGGCTGGCGGCGCTGGGGGCCAAGACCACCGGCGCGTCGTGGCGGACGCTCGTCGTCGGCTTCGTAGGCGCTATCGCCGGCACCTTCCTGTTGCCGATTCCGTTGGTGGGTACGATCGTGGGCTACGCGGCCGGGCTGCTGCTGTCAGAGTACGTTCGCCTGGGCGAGTTGCGCCCCGCCATGAAGGCCGCGTTCGGCGGTCTGGTGGGGTGGGGCGTCAGCACGGCCGTCGAGCTGGTCGGCGGGATTATGATGATCCTGCTTGTGGCGACTCAGGTTCCTTAGCTGGGATTAGAGATTGGGGATTTAGCTATGGATTCAAAAGGAAGAAACGGATATCTTTGTTCGTTGAAATCCGTATCATCCGTCCATATCCGTAGCCCATTTTCAGCGGGATAAATAAATGGAAGAATTTCTGCAAAACTTCGTGCTGGTGTTGCTCAGCGTCATGGGTGTGGCGCTGGTGATCGCCCTCATCCTGCTGGTCATCATCATCGTCCAGGTGCGGCGGCTACACGTGCCGCCGGACGCCGGCTTCGCCGAGACACTGCTCTACACGCCGTTGATCGTCGTGCTCTTCATCGACGTACTCGATCTGGGCCTCGACTTCCTCTCTGCCCCGATCGCCTGGATCGTGCTGGATCGCCTCGGCCTCAAAGCACTGCGCGGCGTCGCCACCGTCGAATCCCTCATCCCCCTGACGCAAGCCATTCCCACAATGACCCTGGCCTGGCTAGGCGTGCGCGTCCTGGGCAAGGATCGCTTCATCGAAAAGGGGTACTCCCGCGAGTAGAAGACGGCATCGTCGCGCCAAGACCTGACAGATAGGCATGCGCCCCTAATCACCCAACAGGGACATCACCGCCCCGGTCTGGCGATTAATCGGCAGCCCGAGGTAAAACGTCGCCCCCTCTCCCGGCGCGCTCTCACACCACACGCGGCCGTCGTGGTGGTCGGCCACCGACTTGACGATCGCCAGCCCCAAACCTGAGCCGCCGGCCCGCTCAGCCGTCGTCGTCCCCTGGCCGCGGTAGAACTTCTGGAACAGGTGTGACTGGTCGGCCGGCGCGATGCCCGGCCCCCGGTCGCGGACGCTGATGACCAGCTCGCCCCCCACCTTCTCGGCCCGCAGCGTCAGCTCGCCGCTGTTGGGTGCGTGCTTGATGCCGTTGGTCACCAGATTGGTCACCGCGCGGCGCAGCAGAGCCGGGTCGGCCGTCGCCGGGGGCAGCCCGGCCGGCGCTGCCACCACCAGCTTCACCCCTCGCTCGTGGGCCGGCGACGCGTACTCCGCCGCCACCTCGTTCAGCAGCTCGCCGATGTGGACGCGGTCGAATTGCAGATTCAACCCCGCTTCGATTCGCGCCAGGTCGAGCAGATCGTTTACCAGCCGCTTCATCCGGTCGATGCCGCCCAGGATTTTGCCGGCGTACTCCTGCTCCAGCGCCGGGTCGTCGACGAGCGGCAGCATTGACGCGTAATTGTGCATGTAGGTCAGCGGGCTGAGCAGGTCGTGGGAGATCCCGGCGATGAAGTCCGACTTCATCCGGTCGAGCTCCTTGATGTCGGTGACGTCCTGCAGCACGGCTACGCGGCCCATGGTCAGCCCTTCGTTGCTGTAGACGGTGGCGATGCCCGCCAGGAAGGCGCGGCCGTTGGCTTCCACTTCCACCTTGCCATCGGCCGTGCCGCCCGCGGCCGACGAGTAGCCCAGACTCAGTCGCTTGGCCAGCACGCCGCTCTGGTCGGCGTGGGCCAGCGCGTCCACCACCGGCCGCCCGGCCACCTCGCGCGCCCGCAGGCCGAACGCCCGCTCCATGGCCGGGTTCAGCAGCAGCACCCGGTCCGTCTGATCGGTGACGATGACCCCATGCGTCGTCGAGGCCAAGATCGCCGCCAGCCGTCTGCGTCCCCCCTCGGCAGCCACGAACAAATGCGCGTTCTGCACCAGCACCGTCGCCTGCCCCGCCAGCGTCCGCAGCAGATTGCGCTCGTTGCTGTCGAAGTAGTGGGGCTTGCGGTACGCCACGTAGAGAACGCCCTGGAATTCCCCCGCCGGCCGCAGCGGCAGAGCGAACAATGCCGCCGCCGGCGACGGAGCCACGCCCAGCCCCTCCTCCATCTCGGCCGCCGTGGCATAGGCCAGCTCATCCACCGAGCGCAGCCGCAGCAGCACGGCCCGGTCGAGCGGCATTAGCTCATCGGCCGCCGGCCCTTCGGCGAACAGTAGCGGCGCGGGGGCATTGGGATTGCGAACGATGGCCCGCGCCCCGGCCGCGCCCGTGCCGCGCAACACCCCTTGCAGCACGGCGGCCATGCCTTTGTCGATGTTGATCGTTGCCGCCACTTCGTTGCTGACGCTGAGCAGCAGCGACAACTCATCCAGGCGGCTGCGCAAGGCGCGCTGCATCTGCGAGAAGGCGTTGCCCAGTTGGCCGATCTCGTCCTCGCGGTTCGCCCGAATCGGCCGCTCCAGGCCGCCCCCTTCGGCGATCGCCCTCGACGCCCGCCCCATTTCGGCGATGGGCTGCGTGATGTCCCGCCCCAGCGTGGCGATGAGCGCGTAGAAGAGAGTGCTGACGACGAGCAGCAGCAGCGACAGCGGCCCGATGATCCCCATCGTCCGGCTCAGGATGGCCGCCCGCGTCGTGGCGGTGATCACCTTCCACCCACTTTGCGCGACGGGGGTGATGCTGACCAGCAGCCGCTCGCCCGTCACGGGATCGACCGTCTCGTAGACATCCCACCCCATCTGGCGCGTTAGGGAGAGCGCCAGTTGTTCTGCTGCGGGCGGCGACCACACACTGCCCGCCTCGTTGCCGGATGCCAGCAACACCCGCCAATTCTCGTCGACGATCAGCTGCCGCTCCGCGCCGCCCGCATCCGGCAGGCCGGCGGCAATGGCGGCGATCGCCTCCGGCGCCACGCGGGCCAACAGCGCTGCCCGCTCGCCGCCGGCCGTCGTTCCGCCCACGGCCAGGCTGATAATCGGTTCGTCACCGGCCGCCTCTCCGGCGATCCAGCGCGAACCACCACTCGCCAGGGCTTGATCGACGGCCGCGCTCTCGACCGCGCTCATCACGGCCAGATCAGTCGCGCCGCCCGGCCCCGCCGTCACCGCGCCCGACTGGCCCACCAGCCACACCCGCTCGAACAGGCGCGGCGTTTGCATGCGCCCCAATGCCGCCGATTTGGCCGCCGGGTTGGCGTCGGCCAGCGCCGGGTCCTGGCCGTACTGGTTCAGCATCCCGGTCAGTTCGACCTGCAGCCCGTCGAGCCGGACGGCCGTGGCTCCAGCGCCGTCGAGCATCTGCTCCGTCAGCGCCCGCTCGGTGGAGCGCGCCGAGAAATGAAAGGCAACGGCCGCCGACAGCAACACCACCACCGCGGCGAAGGTCAGGAAGGCGGCCACCAGTTGGCGCTGCAGGCTGCGCTGGAGCGGCGAAGGCACCACGCCCCGCTCCGGCCGCCACTGCGGAGCGATCCACAACACGGCCGAGGCCACACAGCCGCCGATCGCCCCTTCGATGACCAACGGCAGCGCGCTCCACAATCCGACATAGAGGGCCAGATCGAGCGCGCCGAAGAAGCCCGCCGCGCCGCTGGTCTGGCTGAAGACGGCCAGCGCGGTGCACACCGCCACGACCAGCCGCCCCAACCCACCGGCGATGATCGGCTGTCGCAGCAAGTCGAACAGCCGCCCGGCGTAATTTTGGCGCATCACCAGCGCCGAAACACCCGCCGCCAGCCCCAAGGCAACGACATCGAGCGGCGCGCCCGTCTGCCCCAGCATGCGGCCCGCCCCGGCGAACAGCCCGACGACGATCGCCGCCGGCGCGCCCAGCGCCACCCCGGCCAGGAGATAGGGCGCGGCCGCCAGCAGCGTCACGGCCGAGGCCGCGGGATGGGCGGCCAGCAGGGGATTCGACCAGGGGATCGCCAGCGGGAAGAGTTGGCTCAGCAGCAGCGACGCACCGCACAGAGCGATAAACAGCGCCCATTGCGGCCGGGCCATGCCTTTCAGCGCGGCCGCGGAGCCGGTGCGGTGGAACAGCAACGCCAGCGCCCCCGCCGCGAGGAGCGATATCACCACCGCCGGCAAATTGTCGGGCCAGACGAGCCCCGGCCGGCCGGCCACTCCCCACAATTCATTCACCATTGACGCTCCTGTTCCTTGCTCCGGCGGCCGGAGAGAACGCCCCGGCCGGTCACGTTATGTCTGCCTGAGCAGTATAACAGCCGCTACTTTATTTGTCATTTAACCGCTACTTCACTATGATTCCAGACTATGGATACACGCCGCCGGACCTATGCCATCCTGGTTGGCATCATCCTGCTCACCATCCCTTGCTATCTGGCCGGCATCGTGTTGCTCTCCCAGGCTCCCAATCGGGGCGGCCCGACCCCCACACCGGAAGCGGAAACCCCTTCGCCGACGCCCTCGCCGACGGAAGGGGGGACGCGCCTGCCGCCGTCGATCATCTCGCTGACACCGCCGGGCACGCCGACGCCGCGCGAGACAGTGACGCCGTCGATCACGCCGTCGCCCACCGACACGCCCACGCCCACCGACACGCCCACGGAGACGCCCACCGAGACCCCAACAGAGACACCGACGGACACGGCCACACCCACCGAGACACCAACGGAAACTCCCACGGACACGGCCACGCCCACCGACACGCCGACGGAGACACCCACTGAGACATCCACGCCGACACTGGAGCCGGACGAATTGACCGGGACGCCTACCCTGACCCCGACTCCCTAGAGGAGACCTTTTCATCGTATGGATACATTCGATCTGCTCAAGCAACTGACCGAAGCCCCCGGCCCCACGGGCAACGAGCGCGGCGCGGCTGTCGTCGTCGATTCTCTGTGGCGGCCGCTGGCCGACTCGGTCATCGCTGACCGGCTCGGCAGCCTGCTGGCCGTCAGGCGCGGCGCGGGCCCCGACGACCGCCCCCGGCCCAGCATCCTGCTGGCCGCCCACGTGGACGAACTGGGGCTCATGGTCTCCCAAATTCTGGAGCACGACGGCTACGGCTTTTTGCGCACGACGGAATTGGGCGGCGTCGACCGGCGGCACCTGTTCGGCCAAACGGCCGTCGTCCACGGCCGGCGGCCGCTGGTCGGTGTGCTGGGCGGCCTGCCCGACGCCTATCTGCCCGAGAAGCAGCGCGGCCAGGCGTTCAGCTATGAAAATCTGACCCTCGACGTCGGCCTGCCCATTGAACAGGTGCGCGAGCTGGTCTCCGTCGGCGACTTTATCACCTTCCGCCAGCCGCTGCGCAAGCTGCAGAACGGCCGCGTGGCCGGCAAGGCACTTGACAACCGCGCCTCAATCGCCGCCGTCTCCCTCTGCCTGGAGCATCTGCAGAGCCGTCGCCACACCTGGGACGTCATCGCCGTGGCCACGGCCCAGGAGGAGGAGACCTTCCTCGGCGCCTACACCACCGCCTATGCCCAACGCCCCGACGCGGCCATCGCCATCGACGTGACCCACGCCAAAGGGCCGAGCAGCTCCGACAGCGAGCTGGCCGAGTTGGGCGGCGGGCCGGTGCTGGGCATCGGCTCCAACATTCACCCCAGCCTCTACAAGGCGCTGCGCGACGCGGCCGGCGCGCTGGAGATGAAAGTCGGCGTCGAGCCCCACGCTTTCGGCAGCGGCACCGACGCCTATGCCATTCAGGTGGCTCGCGAGGGCATCCCCACCGGCCTGGTGTCCATCCCGCTGCGTTACATGCACACCATGGTCGAGACGGCCGACATGGGCGACATCGAGCGCGTCGGCCGCCTGCTGGCCGAGACGATCGCCCGGCTCGACGACGGCTTCCTCGACACCATCAAAGAGGAGCTGATGCGGCCGCACAAATCGGGCAGCAACCACAACCGCAAGGACAACGACAAGGAAGATCGGGCATGAATGACCTGCTGAAGCAATTGACCGAGGCCGTCGGCGTCTCCGGCGATGAGAAGGAAGTCCGGCTGCTCATCCGCGATCTCATCGCCGACCACGTCGACGAGTGGTCGGTTGACACCATGGGCAACCTCATGGCCACGAAGCGGGGCACCGGCCAATACGACATGCGCGTGCTCGTCGATGCCCACATGGACGAAGTCGGCTTGCTCATCACCGACATCGACAGCGGCGGCAACCTGAAGTTCACCAACGTCGGCGGCTTCGATGACCGCGCCCTGCTGGGCAAAGTGGTGCAGGTGGGGCCGGACAAGATCACCGGCGTCATCGGCGCGCGGGCCATTCACCTGCTGAAAAGCGGTGAGCGCTCCAAGGTGGTTCGAATGGACGCCATGCGCATCGACATCGGCGCGAAGAACAAGGAGGCAGCCGCGACCAGAGTGAAGGTGGGCGACTACGCCGCCTTCGTCACCCCCTATGAGGAGCTGGAAGGCGGCCGCACGGCCATCGGCAAGGCGTTCGACAATCGGGCCGGTTGCGCCGCGCTGGTCGAGCTGCTGCGCGGCGAGCGCTACCCGTTCGACCTCGTGGCCTCGTTCAGCGTCCAGGAAGAGGTGGGGCTGCGCGGCGCGCGGGTGGCGGCCTTCAACGCCAGGGCGGACGCGGCGCTGGTGCTGGAATGCACCCCGGCCTACGACCTGCCCAACGAGAAGGACGTCAGCCCCAACGTAGCCCTGGGCAAGGGGGTGTCGATCTACGTCATGGACGCCCGCACCATCCAGGACCCCCGCTTCGTGGCCCACATCATGGCCGCCGGCGACGCCCAGGGCATCCCGTACCAGGTGCGCCAGCCGGGCGGCGGCGGCACCAACACCGGCGCCATCCAGCGCGCCGGCGCGGGCATTCCCGCCGCCACGCTGGCCGTCCCCGGTCGCTATGCCCACACGCCGTCGCTGATGATCCACCTCGACGACTACGACAACATCGTCCGCCTGGCCGACGCTGCCTTGCGGAGGCTGACCCCCGAAACCCTGCGCCGCGCCTAGCGGCCGTTCCCGGAGAATAGAGACGAGATGAATGACCTGATTCGCACGCTTGTTGAAGCTTATGGCCCTTCCGGTTTTGAGGACGAGGTGCGCGAGCTGATTCGCCCCATCGTTGAACCCTACGCCGACGAGATCACCGTCGACGCGCTGGGCAATCTGATCGTCCTGAAGCGGGCGACGGGCGGCGGCGAGCGGCCGCTGAAGGTGGCCGTGGCCGCCCATATGGACGAGATCGGCGTCATGGTGAGCCACATTACCGAAAAAGGGTTTCTGCGCTTCACCAACATCGGCGGCGTCTATGCCCACACCCTGCTGGGCGGCCGCGTGCGCTTTGCCGACGGCACCCTCGGCGTCATCGGCTCCGACCGGCTCGACGACCGCAGCGCCGTCCACCCGCTCAACAAGCACTTCATCGACGTGGGCGCCACCAGCCGCGACGACTGCCCCGTGCGCGTGGGCGCCGCGGCCATTTTCGACCGGCCGTTCGTCGAGCGCGGCCGGCATCTGACGGCCAAGAGCATGGACGACCGCATCGGCTGCGTTGTCGCCATTGAAGCGCTGCGCCGCCTTGGGAGCGTGGCCCACGACGTGGCCCACGAAGTGGCCCACGAAGTCTACTTCATCTTCAGCGTGCAGGAAGAGGTGGGCACGCGCGGCGCCGAGGCGGCGGCCAACGGCATCGGGCCCGACGTCAGCATCGCCCTCGACGTGACGCTGACCGGCGATTTGCCCGAGGCGCGGCCGATGAACGTCTCCCTCGGCGCGGGCCCGGCGATCAAAGTCAAAGACAGCGGCATGATCGCCCACCCCGGTCTGGTGCGCATCATGCGCCAGCGCGCCGAGGAAGCGGGCATCCCCTACCAGATGGAAGTGCTCGACGGCGGCTCCACCGACGCGCGGGCCATGCAGATTGCCGGGCCGGGCAGCGTCGCCGGCTGCATCTCCATACCGTGCCGCTACGTCCACACGCCCAGCGAGACCGTCGACGCCGAAGACGTGGAGGGGGCGATCAAGCTGTTGGTGGCCCTTCTCAGCGGGGAGTTGTCTTTCTAGAGACGGGTCAAACGGCCGACAGCCCGGCCAGCACAGCCGCCAGATCGTCCGGCAGCTCGGCCGTCAGGTGCAGCTCTTCCCCGTCCGACGGGCGGCGGAAGGTCAGCTCGGCGGCATGCAGGAAGTGGCGCTTCAGCCCCAGCCGGTCCTTGCGGCGGCCGTAGATGGGGTCGCCGGCGATGGGGAAGCCGATGTAGGCCATGTGGACGCGGATCTGGTGCTTGCGGCCGGTGCGTGGCCGGCACTCCACATAGGTGTGGTCGTCGAAGTAGGTCAGCGCGCGAAAGCTGGTCTGCGCCGGGCGGCTGTCTCCCGGGCCGGTGACGACGGCCATCTTTTGCCGGTTGCGCGGGTCGCGGCCGATCGGCGCGTCGATGAGCGCCTCGGGCGGCTGCAGCTGGCCGTTGACCAGCGCCAGGTACACCTTCGTCACCGTCCGCTGCTTGAACTGGTTCTGCAGCTGCCATAATGCCTGGTCGTGCTTGGCGGCGATGATCAGCCCCGATGTGTCCTTGTCCAGCCGGTGGACGACGCCCGGCCGCCGCTCGCCCCCCACGCCTTCCAGGTCGGGGCAGTGGGCCAGCAGCGCGTTGACCAGCGTCCCCCCCGCGTGGCCAAACGACGGATGCACCACCATGCCCGCCGGCTTGTTGACGACGATCAAATCCTTGTCTTCATAGCGGATGTCGAGCGGGATCTCCTCGGCGGCGATTTCCGCCTCGACCACCTCGGGGATGTTGGCCACCAGCTTCTCGCCGCCGGCGATCCGGTAGCTCGACTTGGCCCGCGCGCCGTCGATGGTCACCTGTCCCTCGCGGATCAGCCGCTGCCACTGCATGCGCGACAGCTGGGGCAACGCCTCGGCCAGCGCCCGATCCAGCCGCTCCCCCACGGCTTCCAGGATCAATTCCACTTGTTGGTTATAGAGGGACATCGGTTAAGGTCGCAACTACTCTTGTGAGTCGACGGGGTGGAGCACAGCCGTCTCCGCCTCGGCCTGCTTCTGCTGCCGCTCTTCGCGGATGATGTAGACGGCGAACAGGATGATGCCGCTGACGAGGGCCATGTCGGCCACATTGAAGATGTACCACGGGCCGATGTCGATGAAGTCGGTCACGTGACCCAGCCGGAAACGATCGATCATGTTGCCCAAGCCGCCGCCCAGCTGCAGCCCCAGGGCCGTCCGCAGCAGCCGCGACTTGCCCGGCAAGGTGAAGTTGAAGTAGACAATGACCGCCACGACGACGATAGCCAGCGCGGCGAAGAACGTGCCCGTGCCCTGGAACAGCCCGAACACCCCGCCGGTGTTGGCCACATGGGTAATGCGGAAGATATTCTCCAGCGACGGGACGGGGGCCCAATAGCTGTAGAGCGGGATGTTGGCTTCCACGACGCGCTTGGTGTACTGATCCAGCACCAGCACGACGGCCATGATCACAAACGGAACGAGCAGCTCCGTCAGACCGGGCTTGGTGGGGGCCAGGGGTTCGGCGTTTGGGGTGGGGGGTGGCGCTGATGTGGGCACCGGCGGCCGAACGGCCTGAGCTTCGTCGCCGCCTTCGCCCTGATTGTCGAAATTCTCTTCCATTGCCGCCCATTGTACCAACCCGCGGCGGCCTTCGCCAAAGACGCCAGGCGTCTGTCGGCCGAGCGACATCGGCCCCTCGGCCTTGCGCTCAAACTGGATACCTCCTTGCTCCAGTCGTTGGAGCGTGGTGTTCACAGGATGCCCTCGAAGGGGGTGGGTTTAGAGGGTGTGATAGTTGTGATAGTTGTGATAGTTGTGATATTCGCAGG
>CAYNOL010000072.1:0-16627 GCA_964398825.1 uncultured Ardenticatenaceae bacterium | reverse complement strand
GGGCACCTGCCCGTCGACGATGCGCTGGGCCAGGCCCTCGACGATGGCCGTCTTGCCGACGCCGGGCTGGCCGATGAGCGCCGGATTGTTCTTCGTCCGGCGGGCCAAAATCTGGATGACGCGCTCGATCTCCGTCTGGCGGCCGATGACCGGGTCAAGCGCGTACTCCTGCGCCAGCGCGGTCAAGTCCGTCGCCAGCTGGTCGACGAGCGGCGTCTTGCTCTTCTCTTTCTTGGCTTGTGCCTGCCGGCGCGGCTGCTGCTGTTGCGGCGCAGACGACTCCGACGAGGAGACCTGGCTTTCTTTCAGCATCCGGCGCGTCTGGCGGCGGATCTGCTCGGCGCTGATGCCGAACTTGCGCAGCACGTCGATAGCCAACCCCTCGTTCTGGCGAGCCAGGCCGAGGAGCAGGTGCTCGGTGCTGATGTAATGCTGCCCCATTCGCCGTGCTTCTTCGACGGCGTACTCCAAGATGCGCTTGGTGCTGGGGGAAAGCTCAGTCTTCGAGAAAGGGGTGCGCGTGCCCTGGCCGCCGGAGAGCCGTTCGACCATGGCCTGCACGCGGGTCACCTCCAGCCCGAGCTCGCGAAGAACCCGGCCGGCGACGCCGCCCTCTTCCAGCAGCAGCCCGATCAACACATGCTCGCTGCCGATATAACTATGATTAAGGCGTTCTGCCTCTTCCTGGGCCAAACTCAACACCCGGCGGGCTCGTTGAGTAAATCGTTCCCAATTCTTAGAATTCACGGCTTTCCACCTCAGGGAAAATCATTACAGATACGATGGTGCAGCTATCGTGACGATACCTACATCGTATTCAGCATAGCCAGGTCTTCCTCAATGAACTTATCAGAGGCCACCTGGCGCAGGCTGAGACCAACCTGCCGCTGCTTAGAGTCCAGACGGATGATTCGGACCGTGACTTTGTCGCCGGGTTTCACAACGTCCCGCGCCTGCTCGACGCGATCTTCCGCCAATTCCGAAATATGGATCAGCCCTTCAAGCTGGTAATCATCATCAACACGGGCAAACGCCCCAAACTTGGTCAGGCGGGTGATTTCCGCCTCGATCAACTGTCCGACGCGATAGAGCTCTTCGATGCGCGTCCACGGGTCGGCTTCAAGTCGCTTCATGCTCAGGGCGATGCGTTGCCGCTCCTGATCGACGCTGAGCACTTGCACCTTCACCTTGTCCCCCTTCTGGAGCATATCGCTCGGCTTCTGAATGCGCTTCCAGCTCATCTCGGACAGATGAACCAGCCCTTCAACGCCGCCGATGTCGATAAACGCCCCGAAGTCGGCCAGATTGACCACCTGGCCCTCGAAGATGGCGCCTTCCTCCAGCGTGGCGAACAGCTCGCTCTTGCGGGCCTGGCGAATCTCGCGCGAGGCCGCCTGTTCGGACAGGATGAGACGGTTGCGCGGCCGGTCCACTTCGATGACCTTGGCCAGCATCGGCTGGCCGACGAGCGACTGGTACGAGCGCTGACGACTGTCGCCGTCGCTGTCTGCCAGCCTGTCGCGCCGCAACTGCGAGTTCGGCACAAAGCCGCGCAGCTGGCCGACGCTGACGAGCACGCCGCCCTTGTTGAAACCGACGATTTCCGTCTCGATCGCCTCTTGGGACTCCAGAAGATCGCTGGCCACCTGCCAGTCCTGCTCTTCGGCCGCCCGACGGTAAGAGAGAATAATATTGCCGTTGTTATCTTCCGGGTTCGCAATAAAGACGAGGATGTCCTCGCCTTCTTTCAGTAAGGCCCGGGTTGCGGAGTCGTAACTGGAGGTCTCCTGACTGGGGATGATCCCCTCTGACTTGGCCCCAATATCGACTAATATTTCGTTATTGCGGAAGTCAACGATACGGCCCGTCCGGATTTCACCGGCGCTCGGAAGATACACTTCCTCGTTGAAGAGAAAGTTCATGGGGTGTTCGGCGTCACCAAATTCGGAGTCAATCATTTCCTAAATGTACCCACCTGCGCCGAGAGGTACTCCCCCAGCGCCCAATTTTGACGGATTATACTTCGTTTAGGCTGCTTGGCAATAAAACTAATGTATTGTATACGTTGCTTCGTGACTGAAAACTCGCGTTTTTCCGGGCGCGCGCGGGCGGCCCATCTGCCCGTTTCGGCCTGGCGTTTGCTCCCGATCCTGCTGTTTTTCGTCGCTTTTCTACCCCGACTTGTCGCCGTCAATCGCTACGTCACGCCCGACGAAGCCATCTGGGTCTACCGCTCCATTCAGTTCCGCGAGGCGTTGCTGGCCGGGGAGTGGGCCGCGACGCTCGTGGCCGGCCATCCCGGCGTGACGACCGCCTGGCTCGGGGCGCTCGGTCTGTCGGCCCAGCTGCTCCTCGCGCCGGAGTTGCGCGAGGCGTACACGTGGCTGACGACCATGGCCTTCCTGACCCCCGACAACGTCGAGGCGTACCGGCGGCTGGCGATTTTCCTCAGCGGCGGCCGCGTCGCCGTCGCTCTGGTCAACAGCCTCGGCGTGGTGGCGATCGCCCTGCTGGCCCGCAAGCTGTGGGGGCGGGGGGCGGCGCTGCTGGCCGGGGCGTTCGTCGCTCTCGATCCCTTCCTGCTCGGCCTCTCCGGCCTGCTCCACGTCGACGGCCTCAGCGCCACCTTCGCCACCCTCTCGCTGCTGGCGACGGCCGTTGCCGCCGGCCGCCACCCGAGCGGCGACCCATCGCGCCGCTGGGCGGCGCTCGGCGGGGCGACGGCCGCGCTGGCCGTGCTCACCAAGACACCGACGTTGGCGCTGCTGCCGGTCTGCGGCCTGGCGCTGCTCTGGCCGCTGCTGCGCGACCGGGATCGTCCTCTCGCCCACAACGTCTCAGCCTTCCTGCGCCGCGCGTTGGCCTGGGGCGTCCCCTTTCTGCTGACGCTGCTGCTGCTCTTTCCCGCGCTGTGGGCGTCCCCCGCGGCCGTCATCGAAACGGTGACCGGCAGCGCCAACCGCCATCTCGACGAGGCGCTGCGCGAGACGTTCTTCCTCGGCCGCGCCGCCTTCGACCACGGGCCGAGCTTCTACCCCGTCGTCCTGCTGTGGCGGCTCAGCCCCGTCGTCTGGCTGGCGCTCATCCCGGCTGTCGGGCTGCTCGTCCAGCGGCGGCGGGCGGGGGCGACATGGCGGGCGGCCGACTTCCCGCTGTGGCTGCTGCTGGCGTGGGCGCTCTTCTTCGTCGTGGCCATCACCCCGGCGGCCAAGAAGTTCGACCGCTACATCCTGCCCGTCGTGCCGTCGCTGCTCATCCTCAGCGCCGTCGTCTGGGCTCGCTTTGCCCACCGCCGGGCGGGGTGGAGCCGCGTGCTGCCCGCCGTGGCCTTGCTGCAAGCCGTCTACTGGGTCTTCTTCGCCGCCTACCCGCTGGCCGCCTACAACCCGTTGGTGGGCGGGCCGTGGACGGCCGCGCGCGTGCTGCCCGTCGGCTGGGGAGAGGGCATCGGCGCCGCCGGCCGCCACCTCTCGCGCTTCGGGCCCGACGCCGGGCAGCGCCGCGCTCTGGCGGGCATTGTGCCGTCCCTGGCCCCCTTCTTCGACGGCGCCGTGCTCGTCGACGGCCGGGACGCACCCGACACGGCCGACTACCTCATCGTCACCCTTGGCGGCCGCCAGCTCGATCCGTCCGGTTTCGCCGCCCAAATCGCCGGTCGAGAGCTCGTCCACACCGAGCGCTTCGGCGGCCTGGAGCAGGCGTGGGCCTACCGGCTGGCGAATCCGCAGCCGCCCCCGCTGCCCGACACCCTCGATCCGCCCGTCCTCTTCGGCGAGCAGATGAGCCTGACCGCCTACAGCCACCGCTTCGATGATGACCGTGTCGAGGCGCTGGCCGTCTGGCGGCGGCAAGGCCAATTACTGGCCGATCAGCGATTTACCCTTCGAATCGTCACGAGAGATGCAGCCGGCAACATCTGGGCCACCCAGGAAACAGACTTGCTCAACGAAGTCTACTTCCACCCCCCGGACTGGCCGGCGGACGAGACGGGCGTGGTGCGCTACGCGCTGGAGCTGCCGCCCGGCATCCCGCCCGCGTCCTACACCGTCGCCCTCTCGCTCATCGACGGCCGCACCGCCGGTCAACTCCCCGTGCGGCCCGTGGGTGGCGCGTTCCAGGGCGTCGCCTACGAGGCGGGGCGCATCGAGGTCGAGCCGCCCGTCGGGATCGTCTCCGCCTCGCGCATGCAGATCCCCCACGGCCGGGGCGAGACGTGGCTCGACGGCCGGCTGCAGCTGCTGGGCCACGGCGACATCCCGGCCGAGGCGCTGGCCGGCGGGCAGCTGCCGGTCGACATCTTCTGGCATGTGCCCACGGGAGTGCTGCCTGATGGAATGGCGGTGGCCTGGCATCTGCTGGGCGAGGGGGACAGTGACGGCGTCGTCGCCACCGAGCCGTTGAGCCGCTACGACACCGGCCTGTGGCGCACCGGCGAATCGATCCAGGAGAAGTACCTCATCCCGCTGCCGCCCGCTCTGCCGCCCGGCCGCTACCGGCTGGCCATGCAACCGCTGTTGCCCGACGGCCAAGCCGCCGCCGCCCCGCTCGTCCTCGCCGCGCTGCAGCTCAACAACATCGATCGGCTGTATGAGCCACCGGACGACATCGCCGTCCCGCTGCGCGCGACATGGCGGCCGTTGGGGCTGCTGGGAGCGTCGCCCGCGGCCATGGAGGGGCGACCGGGAGAGACGGCCGAACTCGTCCTCTACTGGCAGAAGCAAATGACCCATGGCGACGTCTACACCGTCTTCGTCCACGTGCTTGACGAGGCGGGGGGCATCGTTCTGCAGGCCGACCACTGGCCGGGCGGGCTGCCGACGGACATCCTCGGCGCGGAGCAGATCGTCATCGACCACGTGCCGCTGGCGATCCCCGACGGCCTTGCGCCGGGCGCCTATCCCATCCGCATCGGGCTATACGCGGCCGAGTCGGGCGCGCGCCTGCCGCTCCTGGCGGCCGACGGCGGCGAGGCGAGCGACGACGCGCTCGTGCTGCCGGTGCTCCTTCAGGTCACCGCCCCCTAGGGGATGCCGCGCATGGATCTTCGCTCCCGCTCCCGGCAACACCTCCTGCTCGTTGGGCTGTTGCTGCTGGCCTATGCGCTGCGCCTCTTCCGGCTCGACTACCAGAGCATCTGGTGGGACGAGGGCATCAGCTTGCACTTGGCCACGTCCTCTCTGTCCAACATCGTCGCCGACCGGCTGAACAACATCCACCCGCCCCTCTACTTCTTCATCCTGAAGGGGTGGCTGGCGCTGGTGGGCGTGTCGCCGTTCACCGGGCGTTATCTGAGCGCATTGGCCGGACTGGGGCAGGTGGCGCTCGTGTTCAGCGCCGCGCGCTATTGGGGCGGCCGCGCGTCCGGCCGGCGCGCGTGGTTGCCGTGGTTGGCCGCCGCGCTGCTATTGCTGTCTCCGCTGTCGGTCATCTACAGCCAGGAGATCCGCGTCTATGCTATGCTGCCGCCGGCCTACGTCGCCATGCTGTTGCTGGCCGGGCGGGTACTGGACGAGCAGCGCCGGCCGGGCCTCAGCCTCTGGCTGGCCCTCGGCCTGGTGCAATGGACGGGGCTCCACCTGCACTACATCGCTATTTTCGCCGTGGCCTACATCGGCATCTGGGGCGCGGCCGTTCTCTACCGGCGGCGAGACGTGGCGACGCTGCGCCGCTGGATCGCCGTCCATGCGCTGGTGGCGCTGGCCGGTCTGCCCTGGCTCGTCGGCGTGGCGTCCAACTGGGCGGCGATCACGGCCGAGGCCAACGCCGGCACCTTCACCACCGACCCCGTGCCGCTGGGCTATCTCTTCCGGCAGGTGTGGGCCTTTCATCTGACGGGATTGGCCGGTTCACTGAGCAGTTCGTTCGTCCGGTGGGGCTCGGCCGTTGCTGCCTTGCCGGCGGCCGCCCTGTTCGCGCTCGTCGTCTGGCGGGGGGAGCGGGGAGCCTCCCGCGGCGCGCTGCGGCTGGTCGCCCACTGGCTCGTGCCGCTGGCGCTGGGGCTGGCCGTGTGGAGCGTCCGCTCCTTCTCCCACCCGC
Organism: uncultured Ardenticatenaceae bacterium; assembly: GCA_964398825.1. Lineage (GTDB taxonomy): Bacteria > Chloroflexota > Anaerolineae > Promineifilales > Promineifilaceae > Promineifilum. The sequence goes on along the minus strand of CAYNOL010000072.1, from coordinate 10,591 downwards.
GCTACATCATCATGTACGCGGTGATGCTGTTTCCGCTGCTGGCCTGGCTGCTGGTCTACGCGCGGCGGCGGGCCGGGCAACTGAGCGCGGTGCTCCTGTTGGCCGCCGTCCTGGCGCTGAGCGTCTGGGGCCTAAACCGTTACTTCTTCGACGCCGAATCGGCCAAACCCGACATGCGCGGCGTGGCCCGCTATCTGGAGTCGGCCGCCGCGCCGGGCGATCTCATCCTCATCCCCGACACCGATTGGGCCCTGCCGTTTGAGTACGTGGGCGGCGCGGCCGTGCTGATGCCCCACGTCGGCGAGCCCCCCGATGAGCCCGGCGCCCTCTCCCGCGCGCTCGACTGCGCCGCCGGGCCGCCGTGCGCCGAGTCGGGGCGTGTCTTCGTCGTCGACTACCCCCGCGGCACGCGCGACTGGCAGAACCGGCTGCCGTTCGAGCTGGCCCGACGCGGGCATTTGGCAGGCGAGACGCCGTTCGAGGATTTGACCGTGCGCGAATACCAAAGCGTGCGCGCTGACGCACCGCTGCCCCGTTGCGACGCGGCCGAACTCATCCGCCCGATGATCCGTTTCGGCTCGCTGATCCTCGAATCCGTCTGGATCGACGCCGACGCGCCGTCGGACACCGCCCTGGCCGTGGCCCTCTGCTGGCGCGCCGCCGAGCCGCTCGCCGCTCCCCACACGGCCGCGCTCGTCTTGCGCGATCCCGTCACCGGCGAGCGGCCGGCCCAGGCGGACGGGACGCTGGTCGACCGCATCGGTGCGCCGACGAACCATTGGCTGCCCGGCAACACCGTCGTCACCTACCATCTGCTGCCGCTGCCGCCGGGGACGCCGCCGATTGAGGTGGAGTTGCTGCTCGGTCTCTATGCCGACGGGCCTGGCGGGTCGATCGCCCTCGAAGGGATTGACCCGATGGGCAGCGCTGTCGGGCAACTGGCCGCGGTCGGCCACGCCCGACTTGCCCCGCCGCTCGGCCTGCCGTCTTCGCCCTATGGCGTCGCCTCGCCGCCGCGCTGGGACACGCCCGTTGACGCCGCCGAGGGGCTGCAACTGGCCGGCGCCCGCTTCAGCCCCGGCCCCTATCGCCCCGGCCAGACCATCCGCGTCGGGCTACTGTGGCAATCGACGACCGCGTCGCTGCCCGACCTGCGGCCGAGGCTGCTGCTGGAGCAAGGCGAGAGTGTGCTGGCCGATAACGGTGACGCCCCCGCCAACGGCCGCCACCCGACCAACGACTGGCAGCGGGGTGTGAGCGTGTTCGAGTACAGAGACGTGCGCGCCCCGGCAGGGGTCGAGGGAGAGGCGCGGCTGGTGGTAGATGTCGATGGCCGCCGCGTCGAATTGGGGACGGTGACGATTGAAGGACAGGGCGTCCTGTTCGAACGGCCGTCGGTGGGCCGCGTGGCCGACCTCCGCTTCGGGCCGAGCATCACCCTGGTCGGCTACGATCTGCCCCCGGCCGCGATCCGCGCGGATGAGACGTTCAACGTGACGTTGTACTGGCAATCGCTGAGCGACGCCATCCCCGCCGGCTACGCCGTCTTCGTCCACCTGTTGGCCCCCGACGGGCGGCTGTTGGCCCAACACGACGGCCCCCCGGCCGGTGGCTCGCGGCCGACGAACGAATGGCTGCACGGGGAGTTCATTGTCGACGCGCATGAACTCGTCTGGCGCGATGCGTCCTACGTCGGAGACGCGCAAGTGGTCGTCGGGCTGTATGATCCGGCGAGTGGAGAGCGTCTGACGACGGCCGACGGGGCGGATCACCTGCGCTTGCCGCCGGTCACCATTTTGCCCGCGCAGTAGTCGCCTACTCGACCGCGTCCGGCTTCTGCCCGCCCTTGCTGCGCGAGAGCAGCGCCAGGGCGATGCCCCCCGCGATCAACCCCAGCCCGGCCAGGGGAAGGAGCAAGTTGGTGGCGCTGGTGGGCGAGGCGGCGCGCGAGGCGTCGGTGCCGCGCGAGCTGATGCCGGAGCCTTGAATGCCGGGCTCTTCGCCGCCGCCGGCCAAGATGTCCTCATCCAGAGCGGGTGTCGGCCCTACGTCGGCCAGCACCATTTCAGCGGTGGGCGTCAAATCGTCGTCGGACGACCTGTCGGAAACGGTCGCCGTGGCCGTCGGCGGAGTGGTGGGGGTGTGGGTCGGCGTCGGCGTGGGCACACAGGTGAGCAACGGCAGCGGCGTCGGGTTCCACAGCGCGCCTGGGGTGGGGGTCGCGCCGTTGATGGCTGGTGGGTCAACGACGGGCACCAGGCCGGTATCGCCGAACTCTTTGACTTCAACGTCATCGACCCAACCGATGGAGCCGCTGTCGAGCCAGATCTGCCACCACTGGGCGTACTGGGCGCGGCCGACGATCGGCCGCATCTCTCCCGGCTGCAGCGTCGAGACGGGAATATAGTCGCTCCCCGGGCCGCGATAGACGACGGTCTGGCCGATCGCCTGTACGTAGGGGGTGTCATTGCACGAACCGGGGCTGCCGGGGTTGGCTCGCACCGTTCCGCCCAGCAGCGGCGGGGGAGAGACGTTGGATCCGGCTTGGGTTGTGGCTGTGGCCGTGGCCGGGCCGGGGGCCGCGCCGCCCGGCGCCGATGTGGCTGTGGGCTGTGCCGGAGAGGTGGGTGGCGCCGGATCGCCGGGGTTCTGCGAGCCGGTCGTGGGCGACGGTGGCGGCTGGTTCGGGTCGGGCGTCGGTGTCCTCGTCGGGATCGTCGGATCAAACGCACCTGCCTGGCGCACACCGGCGCCGGCCAATGCCCAAACAGTCAGGGACAATACCATCAGGACGATTAAGTTACGTTTGAACATCGCGACTTCTCCGCGCGGCCGTTCCTGCCGCTCCTTTACTCATATAAGACAGACACCACCTGATTGGCCATCAGATCGATTTCGAATGTGACGCGGTTGCCCTCTGCGTGGGCGGGCGCCGGTGATGCATCGAGAAGCGTCGCCCCGTCCGGCAATACGACGGTGACGGCCGCCTTCTCCGACCTCATCCCCGGCTGCTTGAACAGATCCAGTTGATAGAGATTTTCGCCCGTCTTCGTCTGGGCGACGGCGCCGGCGGGCAGAGCGTAGTGGAAAAAGGCCGACAGCTCCCCGGCGCGGGGCAGCAGCAGGAAGTTGGAGAAGCCAGTCAGCCACGGCAGATCTCCCTCGACGACCTGCGCCGTGTTGTCCCAATCAGTGCCGTTGAACAGCGTCTCGCCGGGCACGGTGTGGCGGCTGGAGTCGATGAGCCGGCTGCCCAATGGTGTGTAAACGCGCAGGAAGTTCCAGTAGCACTGCTCGGCAATGGCCAGATATTCGGCCGCTTGCTCGAACTCCTCTTCCACGCCCTGATAGCACGCCTCCTCGCCGGCCGGGCCGGTGTGGCGATAGGCGACGGTCAGCCGCGCCTCGGGCTGCGGGGCCAGCGTGATCTCGTAATCCAGCGCGCGCTCGACGAAGACATTGGCCTTGTTGTATCCCATATTGGTATCGACCACCATGAGGAAATCCCCCGGCGGTCTTTGCGGAATGTGGCCGTCCCAGCCGTTGGCGGCCAACATGCCGGCCAACTGGGGATCGTTGACGTAGATGAGCAAATGGCGCTGCTCGGCCGCGCTGGTCATGTTCATCAGCAGCTTGGTCGGGTCAATGGCGCTGAAGTCCATTTCCAGCTTGGCCTGGATGGCGGCGGCGAAACCGCCCAGAAAATCCTTGCGATTGCCCACCCACTCCTCAACCGCCTGCCCTTCCTGGATGTCGCGGGCGGCGCGCAGCGTCTCCAGCAGATTGTTGGCGCTGATCGTCTGGTCGCTGCCCGGAACGGGCACGGGGCCGGTGGCGTCCACCAGCAGGCGCAGGAACTCCTGGTCGATGGCAATCGCCCCGTCGAACGGCGGCCCGCCGAGGCCGTATTCATACAGATCCATGGCCTTCTGCGCCGAGATGCGGAAGTCGGGCCAATAGTTGGCGTCGCGGAAGCCGAACATCTCGAGGCTCATGAAGTCATAGTACGGCTGTGGCGGGAAGGCGTAGGGCTTGTCGCGCCACTTGTCGACGGCATATGTGTCGCCGAAGCTGAGATCGACGATCTGGCCGTTTTGCACAGTGATGACGCCCGCGCCGGTAATGAAGCCGCCGGTGGCGCGCATTTCGTCCTCGTTTTGGGCCAGTATCAGGTAGCGGCGCGGCCCGTCCTGGCCCAACAATGTGGGCAGGCCGGGCGCCAGGCGCAGACCGTCCTCGGCCGCGGGCAGCCATTGGTCCGACAGCGCCAGCAATTGCCGCACGCGCCATGGCAATGTCTCCTCGTCCACCGCGCCCGACAGCCCGGCCCGCGCCGCCGCCAGCCGCTGGAAGGCGCCGTTGGCCGCTGCCAGCTCCGGCGCGGCGTCGGACAAAATGGGCAGCACGTCCCCCAGCCGCGAGGCGCTGAACGACTCCGACTGGATGATCGGCAGGGCGGGTTTCAGCGCCGTCACGGCGATGGCTGCCGCTTCGGACCCGGCGTCGGCCATGTCCAGCAGATAGGGGGAAGCTACCAGCGTCGGGCCGAGCCGGGGCACCCAACCCAGGTGGGGGGCAAGGGGACGAATGATCGACAGCTCCTGATTGAGCGTGACAATATCCCCCCGCGCGCGCAGCACGAGCGCCTCGGCCGCGTCGGGATCGATGTTGTTGATGCCGCCGGCCATGAGCCCCTCGGCCTCGCCCTGGACAGCCAGCAGCGACTGCGCCGCCTCGTACACCCGCCACGCCTTGAGTCCCGCCCAAAACAGCAACACGAGCACGCCCAGCAGAATGAGCAGGTTGGCGATTCGGCCATAGGCCGGGCGGGCCCGCAGGTTCAGCTCCGGATTCACCGCCGGTGGCGCCGGAGCGATTCGTTTATCTGAGGTCAATGCGTTTCCTCTTGACAGTCAATGTAAGGTGGCGAGCTGCCCTTGGCAGGCGGCGTTCGTTCCCCCGACGGGAATTGCATCGAAGCGGAGACGAGGCTCGCCACGCAAAACGGCCGGTCACCCTGGTTGGCCGATTGAAATGCCGGGAGCTCGTCCCCGCCTGGAACGTAGATGTCGGGGTGCATGGCCGCCAGCCGCGACCGGTACCAGTCGAACGCAAACAGATTTGAATCCGCCACCCTTAGATCAGCCCTTTTTCCTTCTACTTGTTGGAAATAATGCAGGACAAAGATAGTACGATCGCCCGGCGTAAGCAAGAGCGCATTTGGCGGCGCGGCGTCGAGAAGTTGCATACCCATGGCCCGCGCGCCGGCATCGTGGCTCAAATCGCGGGCCGAAAACGTGAGCCAAACGAGGGCGACGGGCAGCGTCAAAGCCGCCCAATTGAGGCGATTCAGGGCGGGAGCCAGCAGCACGGCGCCCACCAACAGGGCCGGCAGCAGCAGCACGGCCGCGTCCGGCGTCCGATAGTTGGCGGCGAAAATGAGATAGAGCAGCGCCGATGCTCCCAGCGCGATGAGCGTCGGCCGGGATGTGTTGCTGACCGTCGCGGCGTCTTTGCGTTTCGCTCGGCCGGCCGAGCCGGACGCCACCAGCGCCGCCGGGCCGAACAGCAACGCCTGGAGCAGTTGGCGCAGGTGCCCGGCATCGAGCCCCGGCTGGACGTTGGCCGCGTACAGTCGGCCGCTGACCAGCCACCACCAACCGGCCGGGTTCGTCGCGTCTCCCCAAACGATGGGACTGCTCCCCGCGGCCAGCAGCGGCAGCAACAACAGCGGCGACAGCCCCGCCGCCACACCGGCCGGCGCCCGCCACGGCCGCCCCCCGCCCCGCACGAGCAAGGCGGGCAGCAAGAAAAGCGACGTGAGATGTGTCGTCAGCGCCAAGCCGAACCAGAAGCCGCTCCACGCCGGATCACCACGCCGCGCTATCGTCAACAGAAAGAGGGCGATCAGCAGCAGATTCAGCCCGTAGATCTCGGCTACAACGGCCTGGCTCCACACCAGCGGGGCGAGGCCGAACAGCAGCGCCGCGGCCACGGCCGCCCCCGGCCTGATGCGCGGGTGGAGCGCGGCGATGCTCAGCACGACCAACCCCACGGCCGACGCGGTAGTGACGGCCGAGAACAGGTTGTAGCGAAACGGCACGCTCCCCACCGGCAGCAGGCTGAACAGCTTGCCGAGGAGTACGTAGGTGGGATAGCCGGGGGGGTGGGGGACGCCCAGCGTGGCCGAGGCGGTGATGAGTTCGACGCCGTCGATCGCGGCGTTGGCCCAGGTGAGATCGGGAGCCAGCGAGAGCCGGTAGACGACCAGCGCGGCCGCAGCGGCCAGCGCCGCCGCCGGCCCCGGCCACGCGCGCGACGCGGATAGCTTGCCGTCTCCAAGGGCTGTCTCAACCATCGCCCCTCACTTCGGCCCCTTGCCACGAATCACGACGGGCAACGTGCGCAGCAGAATGGCCACGTCGCGACCCAACGAGTAATTTTCGATGTACTCCAGGTCCAGTGCCGCCCGTTCGTCAAGGCCCAGATCGAAGCGTTCGTCGATCTGCATCGGGCCGGTCATGCCCGGCCGCACCGCCAGCCGCCGCCGGTGGGTATCATCGTAGTAGGCCACGACGCGCGGCTCTTCCGGCCGCGGCCCCACCAGGCTCATCTCCCCCTTCAGCACGTTCCAAAACTGGGGCAGCTCGTCCAGGCTGTGGTGGCGCAGATGTCGCCCCACGCGCGTCAGGCGCGGGTCATTCTCCAGCTTGAGCACCGGCTCGCTCAGGCCCAACGACGCCACCAATTCCGGCCAAACCTCGGCCGCGTCCGCCTGCATCGTGCGGAATTTGTACATGATGAAAGGTTTCCCTCTCTCGCCCACACGCTCTTGACGAAAGATCACCGGCCCCTTGGAGTCAAGTTTAATGAGCAGCCCGATGACCGGCAATGTAATAAACGTGAATATCAGACCGATCGACGCGCCGATGAGGTCCATCGCGCGTTTGGCATAATAACTCGCGCCGCTGATCGTCGCCGTGTCGGGGATCGTCCGGCGGGGGTTGATGACGCCCCAGGCGTAACCTGCTCCAAGGGCCACGGCGCGGCCGAACAGCAGCAGCGGCGACGCCGGCGCCACTTGCCGGTCCTTGCCCCACGCCTTGCGCGCGAACGGCAGCGTCGTGGCCAGGAACAGCAGGGCGACGAGCAGGGCGGGCAGCAGCGCCAACCAGCCCCGCTCCCCCCGCGCCGCCGGCCACATCGCCCCCACGATGCCCGCCGCCACACTCAGCAGAAAGAGCATCGCCAACGCCATCTGCACCTTCATCACCTGCGGCGTGTGCGAATCCCGCGCCGCGCGGCCGGGGAAGCGGCGCACCACTTGCGCCTTCCAGTAGCCGATGATCCCCTTCTTGCGCAGATAGGCCGCCGGCGTGGCGCTGTGGCGATGGGCCACGACGGCCGACTCCTGGAACACCATGCGATAACCGCGCGCCGCCAGCCGGAACGACAGCTCCTGGTCTTCCAGATAGTCGAACCACTCATCGAAGCCGTTGTTGGCCAGCAGGACGTCCCGCCGGTAGGCGGCCGAGTAGGTGTCGATGAAGTCGATCGTCTCCTCGCCGCGCAGCAGATCGTACTTGTCCTCGTACTCCAGTTGCACGAATCGGGCCACGAGCTGGGGCTGTGTCGTCGTATAGGTGCCCTTGCAGGCGACGACGGCCGGATCGGCGAACGGGGCGGTGATCTGCCGCAGCCAGTCGGGGCGGGGGACGCAATCGGCGTCGGTGACGCAGACGATCTCCCCCGCGGCGGCGCGGATGCCTACGTTGCGGGCGGCCGCCGGGCGGCTGTTGGGAATGGTGATGACCCGCGCCCCGGCGCGCTCCGCTTCGGCCGCTGTCCTGTCCGTCGAGCCGTCGTCGACGACGATGATCTCATACGGTCGGTCGAAATCTTGCCCGCGCAGGGCGGCGACGCACTCGCCGATCATGCCCTCGGCGTTACAGGCGGGAACCACGACGGAGATCAGTCGCTCACTCATCACAAGGGCGGATCTCCGGCGGGCGCGGCGGGCACAGCGCTCAGCGCCGCTTGCCAGCGCCATTTGGTGCGCGAAGCGGCCACGAGACCGAGGACGATCTGCGGCAGCACCACGACGAGGTAGAGCAGGATTGAGTAAGTGGCCACGGCCGTCTCGTCGCGCACACCCAGCTGCCACAGCGTCAGCGCCGCCGCGCCGTTGAGCACACCGAGCTTGGCCGGGGTGCTGGGCGGCACGATGGCGATCGACACGACGATGTGAACCAGCGCCGCGTCCAGCACGGACAGCCGCAGCCCCAGCGCCGGGAACAGCGCATAGGGCAAGGCGACGGCCAGCACGGCGATGAGCAGGGAGATGAGCAGCATAGCCAGGCTCAGGCGGCGATCGCGCAGCGCCGCCAGCCCCTCCAGCCCGTTGACCGCCAGCCGCAGCAGCAACGCCTGCACCCGCTCCGGCAGCGGCGCGATGAGCCGTCGCCAGAAGCGGATGACCCACTCCGTCCGGAAGGCCAGCAGGTAGAGCACGCCGAGCAGGACGAGCGGGATGATCAGCAGCAATGGCCCCGGCCGCTCGATGAAGTCGGGCAGGATGATGAACGGCAGGACGAAGAGGATGGTCAGGCCGAAGAAGATGAGGTCAAGCGTCTTCTCGACGACGAGAGTGCCCAGTGTTCGGCCCGCGCTCGTTCCCGCTTCCTGATTGAGCGCATAGAGGCGGGCGACTTCCCCCAGCCGCAGGAACGGCACCACCAGATTGACGTAGAGCCCCAGCGCCAGCGACCAGAACGCGGCGGCCAGGGTGACCGGCGGCCGTTCGGCCGGAAACATCAACTGCCAGCGCCACGCCTTCAGCCCCACCGTCACGACCATCGCCGCCGTCGCCAGCCCCACGTAGAGCGGCGACGCGGCCAGCAGCGCGTCGGCCAGCGCCGCCAGACTGACCCGCGTCGACAGATACCAGACGCCGGCAGCGAGCAGCGCCAACGTCAGCCCCAGGTTGAGCCAGGGCAAATATCGCCGCCACTGCCGGCCGGCGGGCTGTGCAGGATTCTTCGTCAGCAATTGTTTCCTTGCCGAGGGCCACGGCATGTGGCCCGCGTAACGTGGTCAACGCTCTTCCCCAGGCCCAATCTGACCCGGCGTCCGCCAGACATTGTAGCCCGGCGAAACGAACTGTTCAATTGGCGCGAACCCTTTCTCAGGATTCGTTGCGGCGGGTAAAAAGGATGATCGAGCCGACGATGCTGGTGAGGAAGACGAGGAACGCGGCCAGGAACCCCACCCACAGGAAGAGCAGGCCACGGTCATCGGCCGGCGGCTGGGGCTGGGCGGCCGTCGTCGTTTGCTGGGGGGATTGCGCGCCGTCCGGCACGCCGATCGGCAGGGGCGCGTCGCCGTCGTTGCCCGCCGACGGCCGGTAGGGATCGGGCGTCGGCGTCGGCGGGGCGAGCTCCGGCTGCCCGGACGGCGGGTAGGGGTCTTGCTGTTGCTGCGGCCCGGCGGCCGAGGCAGCCCCGGCGAGCGCGAACAGGACGAGGGCGAGAAACAGCAGCAGAAGCGCGGGCCGGAACTTGGTCATCAAATCACTCTGTGGTTGCAATGCAATCCGTCAAACCGAGCGGCGGCTGCGGATGAGGGCCAGCAGCCCCGCCAGACTGGCCACGATGAGCGCGGCGGCCGGTATCGTCTGCCACAGGCTGTCGGCCGTCAGCGTCAGGCCGATGCCCACAAGCAACAGCCCGCCCATCACCACGATCAGGAACGGCGGCTTGCTCAACACTTCCCCAAGCGGCCGGCCGAGCTGCTCCGACAGCCAATAGTAATAACTCAACCCGGCCAGAATCACGGCCAGGCCAAAAATCCAGAAAGCATTGGAGACGACGGATTGCCAATCGATCATATTATTCGGGCATTATACCATTGTCGCCAGGTTAAGAAATTAAACACAGATTGGACACAGCCCGGATATATGTCTGTGACCACCCACTAACCCACTATAAACCAACCCCTAACATCCCCACCAAAACCCCCCCACACAGGATATACTGAAGGTATGGCTAAACGACAAACACAATACGTCTGCCAGAGTTGCGGCCGCATCACGCCTACCTTTATGGGGCGCTGCCCCCGGTGTGGTGAGTTCGAAACAATGGTGGAGCAAGTGATAGAGGCGGAGTCGCCGTCCAGGGGACGTAGATCATCCGGCGTGGCGACATCGTCGCGGCCGATGCGGCTGCACGAGATCGTGTCCGACGGGCTCGACCGCCTGACGCTGCCCGTGCAGGAGTTCTCGCGTGTGCTGGGCGGCGGGCTGGTTCCCGGCTCGCTCATTCTCGTCGGCGGCGACCCCGGCATCGGCAAATCGACGCTGTTGCTCGAAGTGGCCGGGCTGACCTCGAACCTCCACGGGCCGGTGCTCTACGTCTCCGGTGAGGAGAGCGCGCGGCAGATCAAGATGCGCGCCGAGCGCCTGCGCATGGACGCCAAAGAGCTGTACCTCGTCACCGAGACCAATCTGCACGCGATCATCGACCACATCAGCACCGTGAAACCGGTGCTGGCCATCGTCCCCGCCAATTCTCCACGCTCGGCGAAAAGCCGGCTG
>CAYNOL010000071.1:9122-16833 GCA_964398825.1 uncultured Ardenticatenaceae bacterium | reverse complement strand
CCCTCGTCACCCGCTAAAACCCCACCACCCACGCCATCCGCTCCGCTATCTCCTCCACGCGCGGAATGACGCCGTCCATCAGCCCCGTGTTGAACGGCACCGGCACCGACGGCGACGCCAGCCGCGCCACCGGCGCATCCAGGTCGAGGAACGCCTCATCAGCCACCACAGCCGCGATCTCCGCCCCAAACCCCGCCAGCTGGAAATCCTCATGCACGATGAGGCAGCGCGACGTGCGCCGCACCGAGCCGAGCACCAGCGCCTTGTCCCACGGCAAGATCGTCCGCAGGTCGATGATCTCGATGCCGGGGCCCACCCGGTCGGCCGCCGCCTCACACCGCTCCACCATCGCCCCCCACGTCACCACCGTCAGCGCGTCGCCGGGCCGCACCACCCGCCCCCGGCCGAACGGCAGCACGTAGTCGTCGCCCGGCCAGGCCCGCCGCGCCGACGCCGCGTCCAGCATCGCCCGGTGCTCGAAGAACATCACCGGGTCATCGCCCCGCAGCGCCGCCCGCAACAGCCCCACCGCGTCCTCGGCGTTCGACGGATAGGCCACCCGCCAGCCCACGCTGTGGGCAAACGCCACCTCGTCGGTGACGCTGTGCCACGGGTCGCCGATGCGCCGGAAGCCGCCCGGCATCCGCACCACCATCGGCGCCGCAAACCGCCCGGCCGTGCGCCAGCGCAGCGTGCCGATGTTGTGCAGCTGCTCCGTGGCCGGGTCGGCGTACTTGCGGAACTGGATCTCCGGCACCGGCATGAGCCCCGCCAGCGCCATGCCCACCGCCCGGCCGATGATCCCCTCTTCCGACAGGCTCGTGTCGAACACGCGGGCCTCGCCGTGCCGCGCCTGCAGCCCCACCGACGCCGCGTGCACCCCGCCCTTGGCCCCCACATCCTCGCCGAACAGCAGCACCCGCGGGTTGGCCGCCATTTCCACGTCCAGCGTGCGGCGGATGGCCTCGACCATCGTCAGGCGGCGGGGGTCGGGCGGGTTGGGCGTGTCGCTGCCGGCCGGCAGCGCGATGCCCGCGGCCGCCAGCCCGCCCACCCGCGCCGGCGGCGACCCGGCCGACCAGACGCGGCTCGTCACCTGTGCCCGCTGCGGCTGGGGGCGGGCCAATGCCGTCTCGCCGGCCCGCGCCACCGTGTCGGCCGCCTCGCGCTCCAGCGCTGCCCACTCGTCGTCGCTCATCCGGCCCGGCACGAGGTGGGCCCGCAGCGCGGCGATGGGGTCGCGCGCCCACTCCGCCTGGCGCTCCGCTTCCGACTTGTACGCCTGGTTGTCGACGCTGGAGTGGCCCGACAGGCGGGGGACGGTCAGCCGCAGCAGCGCCGGGCCGCCCCAGCCGCGCACGTGGTCGACGGCCGCCCGCACCAGCCCGGCCGTCTCTTCGGGCGCACAGCCGTCGCCGTCCCAGACGGCCAGCCCGCCGAACGAGGCCAGATTGGCGGCGATGTTGCCGCCCGGTGTCTGCAGCCCGCTCCTGACCGAGATGGCGTAGTGGTTGTCCTCGATGACGAACAGCAGCGGCAGCCGCAGCGTGGTGGCCATCGTCAGGGCCGACCAGAAGCCGTTGCCGGCCACCGAGCCCTCGCCGCCGAAGGCCACGGCGATGCTGCCCTCGGCCTGTGTCTCGCCCAGCTGCTCGCAGCGATAGCGCAGCGCCTGGGCCCAGCCCGCGGCCGGGGTGTATTGCGAGGCCACGTCGGCGGCCATGGGCAGCACCAGCGCCCGCTCGCGGCGCGGCATGTTGAACACCACGCCCACATCGCGGCCGTCGCTCATGGTGCCGGCGCGGGCCATGTCGGCCGCCAGCGCCTCCTCGGCCGTCAGCCCGCTGCCCAGCATGAACGGCCGCGAGCGATAGTAGACCGACGCGGCATCGAGCGGCCGGTCGAGCGCCTGGGCCAGCAGCAGCTGCCCCAGCTCGTGCCCCCGCGCCGAGAACTGGTACGTCACATGCCCCTGCGGCGTCAGCTCCCGCTCCTCCAGCTCATCCATCAACCGCGACACAAGCGCCAACCGCGCGATCTCGTTCCAGTCGAACATAAAAACCTCCGGGAAGAGGGGATTGGGGATTGGAGACCGAGAGACTGGGACTGGGGGGCTGGAGTGTTCAGTTCAGTCTCCAACTCTCCCACTCTCCAACTCTCCTAATCCCCACTCCCTAATCCCCTCTTCCATGCCTCAATCCCCCTCCGCCCCGCTTCGTAGCCGATTCGTTCCAGCGGGCCGAAGGCGTTGACGTCGAGGAAGTCGAACCCCCGCGTGTCCGGCTCGATGAGGATGTCGGCCAGCTGCGTCGTCTCCTTGCGGTGATAGAGGCTGTTGACCTCCACCGTCCGCAGCACCACCTCGGCCAGCGTCGGCACATTCAGCGGCCTGGCCAGCGGGTTCACCCGGTTCCACAGCACTTTCCACCCCGACAGGCTCACGTCCAGGTCATAGTCGCCGGGCTCCTCGCGGCGCGGGCTCACATTGCTGCCGATGAGCAGGCCGAACCGGCCGCGCGCGGCCAGCACATCGAGCGGCAAGTTGTTCATCACGCCGCCGTCCACCAGCAGCTCGTTCTCCTCGTTCAGCAGCGGCGTGAACACGCCCGGCATGGCCGAACTGGCCCGCACGGCCCACCACAGCGGCCCCCGGTCGTGCACCACCAGCTCCGCCCGCGACAGGTTCGTGGACACACAGAAAAACGGCCGCCACAAATCCTCGATCAGCACCTCGCCCAGCACATCCCTGATCTGGCCCGTGATCTTGGCCGAAGCCATCACCGACGTGAACGGGAAGGTCTTGTCCACCAGATCGCCGCCACGCGCCAGCCGGGCGGCGAAGTTGGCCGTGTCCTGCGGTGTCAGCCCGCACGCCCAGCCGCCGCCGACGAACGCCCCCATGCTCGTGCCGCCGATGGCGTCGACCGGGATGCCCGCCTCGTCCAGCGCGCGAATGGCGCCCATGTGGGCCATGCCGCGCGCCGCCCCGCCGCTGAACACCATGCCCACCGCGCGCCCCGTCAGCAGCCGCGCCAGCCGCTGCCAATGGCCCGGCTCGCCCCGCAGCACGTGGTGGTGGGCGGCTAGAGGCCGGGCGGCCACCGGCCGGGCGGCCACGTGCAGCGGGGGCGCGTCGCGCAGCCTCAGCCACGCCGCCGTGCCCGTCGGCCGCGTCGTGGTGTCGGGGTGCAGCAGCACCAGCTCCCGCCGCGCGCGCGGGTGGCACGCCATCTCCAGCGGGTGCACGTCCGGCTGGTCGGTGGCGTCGGCCACCAGCAGAACGCGATCCGACTGGGCCAGACAGCGGCGCGTCCAGACGCTCGCCTCGCCGTCGGCCACATACAGGATGTGGCGATGGCGCTGCTCATATGCCTGCAGCCAGGAGTTGATGACGATGCTCAATGAGTCGTCGGGCTCCGTCTGGGCCGCGCCCGCCTTGCCGTATTCGGCGTCGAACCGCTCGCTGGTCAGGATGGCCGTGGGGCCATAGGCCGACAGACTCTCCGCCAGCCGCGCGGCGAACCCGGCCAGGTTCGCCCCGTTGCGCCCCGCCGGCAACACGGCCAGCGCGACCGGCAGCCCGTCCGGCGGCGACAGCCCGACCGGCGGCGACAGCCCGACCGGCGGCGGCAGCGCGACCGACGGCGACAGCCCGTCCGACGGCGACAGCCCGACCGGCTGTCGCAGCGAGCGCTGCTGGCGGGCCACGATGATGCGGGCGATCTCCCCCATGGCCTGCGGGTAGTCGCGGATGAAGCTCTCGAACACGGGGCGGGTGATCTCCACCACGTCGGCGTCGCGCACGGCGACGATGGTGGCCGAGCGCACGTCGTCGCCCAGCAGCGCGAACTCCCCCACCGTCTCGCCGGGGCCGATCTCGCCCAGCAGGCGCTCGCCGCTCTCGTCGTCGGCCTCGCGGATGATCTGCAGACGGCCGTTGACCAGAATGAACATCGACGCGCCCACCTCCCCCTGGCGGAACAGCGTATCGCCGTCGGCCAGCCGCCGCCACGCCATCTGCTGTTGCAGCGCGTGGAGCGTGGCCGGGTCGATGTCGCCGAAGAGACGGCCGAGGATGCCGGCCAGCTTCAGCCGCTGGATGCGCGGCGTGACGGCCAGCGCGAAGCCCGACTCGATGGCCGGGTGGCGGGCGGCCAGCCGGTCGAACCCCGCCTTGCCCACGCGCAGCAGGCGGCTGTCGACCACGGCCACCACGCCGGCCGTGCGCGGCTGCCCCGTCAGCAGCGCCAGCTCGCCCACGGCCGCCCCGGCGTCGAGCCGGTCGAGCGTCCGCTCGCGGCCGTCGGCGCCGGTGGCCCGCACCTCCAGCAGCCCGCTGTCGACGATGTACATGCTGTCGCCGGGGTCGCCCTGCCGGAACAGCCTCTCCCCGGCGGCCAGCGAGACGAACGACAGATCATCGGCTATCTCCGCCCGGGCGGCCCGGTCGAGGCGGCCGAAAAAGGGGCTGGCGCCCAGGATGTCCAGGGCCGCCGTCGAGTCAGGTTCGTATGGCGAGTCACTCATCGTGTGCGCTCCGGTAAAGGTCGGGGTCGGACGGTATGTTACCTTCGAACGCCACGGAAGGGCAAATCGGGCGAACGGCGGCCGAAGTGAAACGCAAAATGCAACAGTGTCGCCTTAAGATGAAACAAAAGCGGAAATTGGTACCGTTGTGACGCCTGGACGACAGAACTGGGCATGGGGAATTTGTTATAGTACTATCGTAATGCTCAAATCCAATTGCAGAAACAGCGAGAAAAGCCCCCTCCCCGGGGCCATTAGCGTCAGCGAGCCGTTCGATTCGCTTGCCTGATATATATATAGGAAGAAAGCTGTTCAGTTGAGCGCTTCGGCCGCGGGCCACCGGCTCGCCCGGCCCCACCTGTCGGAAGCAGAGCCGCCGGCTCATCACGCGACCATCGCAAACAAGACGGTGTTGTAGTGGAGAAAACAATGACAAATCATCGATTGACCCCATCGCGCAACTCGAAAATCAATTGGCTCTATCTGCTGGGCCTGATAGGTCTGCTCATCGCCCTCGTCGGGCCGCCGGGCAGCGACACGGCAACCGCCCAAACCTATTTGCAGGTCGACCGGTTGGACGATCCCGTCAGCGGCGGGGATCTTTGCACAATCAACGGGGACGATTGCAGCCTGCGCGGCGCCGTCTCCATCGCCAATGCCAACCCCGGCAGCGTCTACGTCCTCAACGTGCAGCCCGGCACCTATATCCTGGACAAGGCCAGCGAAACACCGGAAGACGATAACGCGTGGGGCGATATCGACATCCTGACGAATCTGACCATCATGGGCGCGGGGTCGGAATTCACGAGCATCGACGTCAGCGGCCTGGGCGAGCGCGCGTTCCACATCTTGTCGACCGGCGAGACGCCCCTGGATGTAACGTTCAGCGATTTGACGATCACCGGCGCCCAGGCGAGCGTCAATTCCTTCGCCGCCCCCCCGTCGGGCGATTCCCAGCCGGGCGTCGATGCCTTCGGCGGCTCCCCCATGGGCGGCGCGATACTGAACGAAGGCAGCAACCTGACGATCAATCACGTGCGGTTCGAGGACAACCGCGCCTACGGCCCCGGCGGGGCCATCGCCAACGTCGGCGGCAGCGTCAGCATCAACAACAGCGAGTTCCTCGATAACATCGCCGATGACGGCAGCGCCGCGCTCAACCCCGAAGAGTGCGGCGGCGCCGTCTACCACGACGCCGACGACAAGGCAGTCGTCGTCGGCCACTCGCTGTTTTCGGGCAATTACGCCTCAATCGCCGGCGGCGCCATCTGCGTCCACGGCGAGAACGGCACCCAGCTCGTGGTCTACACCAGCCGGTTTATCGACAATACCACGTCGGTCGACCCGGACGTGGGGGACACGGCCGCGGGCGCCATCTACACCCACGAAGGCGCCGGCACGGCCACTGTCGATGACAGCTACTTCGCGGGCAACCAAAGCAAATCGGGCGGCGCCATCCGCAACAACCTGGCGAACTTCAACATCACCAACAGCACCTTCTGGCAGAACGCAGCCCATAACGGCGGCGCGGTGTTGGCCCGCCTCGGCACAGTCGCCATCCGGTACAGCACCTTCGACGGGAACACAGCCACCGGCGTTGGCAACACGCTGATGCGCGAGGATCAATCGGGCACCCAGCTCGACATCTCCAACTCCATCATTGTCGGCTCCGGCACAGGCTCCGAATGTTGGCTCGTCGGCGGGGGCGCCGCCGGCAACATCATCTTCAACGCCGACAACTGCCCCGGCACAGTGGGCGACCCCAAGCTGAGCCCGCCGGCCAACAACGGCGGCATGTCGCCGACGATGGCCCTGGGCGTGGATAGCGCCGCGCTGGGGGCCGCGCTGCCGACAGGGTGCGTCGCCGCCGACCAGCGCGGCCAGGCCCGGCCCCAGCCCGCCGGCACGAATTGCGACAGCGGCGCCTATGAGAGCGACCACCCCGTTCCCGACAATCTGCCGCCGACAACCCGTTTCGACCTCCCTCCCTACGTCACGTTCGATCTGGCCTACGGCATCAGCAACGAGATAGCCGTCGACCTGGCCGATTACTTCTGGGACACCGAGGACGATTCGGCAGACCTGACCTATGGCGTCACAAGTTACACCAATGCGGCCTTGTTCAACGTCACGCAGGCCGGTTCGGTCATCACCATTCAAACCACTGTCGCGCCGTATGAAGCCGGGTACACAACCGTCACCGTCACCGCCACCGACAGCGGCGGCCTGACGACGGATGGAGAGTTCGGCGTCATCATCGATCACCCGCCCCGAATCGACCCGCCCGACGACGTGACCCTGCCCATCAATGTGATGTCGGCCGACATCAGCTTCACCTATGCGGATGAAATCATGGCCTCGGAAGATTGTCCCGTCGTCGCCACATCCGGCAATCAGACCGTTCTCCCCGACGGGAACATCGACATCCTGTGCGATTACATGGGCTACGGAACGCTACGCCTGACGCCGGTCAACGCCGGCACGGCCGTCGTCACCCTCACGCTCGATGACGAGGTGAACCCACCCATCAGCGAAAGCTTCACCGTCAACGCCACGGCGAGCAATTCACCCCCCGTCGCCGTCGGCGACACCGCCTCGGTGCCGATGAACGGCAGCGTCTCGGTGCTGGAGGGCGGCTCGTCGTCGGTGCTGGATAACGACAGCGATGTCGATTTCGGCGACACCCTGACGGCCACACTCGTCAGCGGCCCGGCCCACCACGACGCGGCCAACCACGGCGCGTTCGTCCTGAACCCCGACGGCACGTTCACCTATCACCACGACGGCACGGAGATGATCGCCGACACGTTCACCTATCGCGCCTCCGACGGCGAGAACACCTCCGATATCGCCACCGTCCGCATCGTGCTGGAGAACAAGATGCGCAACGAGGCGCTGGACATCTCGCCCCTCGTCCCCGGCGACATCACCATCACCGACTTGGCCGTCAACCAGGCCGACCCCAACTGGTACCGCTTCAACGTCCCCGTCCCCGGCTCCACCATCGAGGCCACGCTGACCAGCGACCACGACTATGACCTCTACCTCTTCGCGCCGGGCATCAACGAAGAGGACGGCACCATCCGCGACCTGGCCCTGCTGGACAACATCGCCCTGCTGGACAACATCGCCCTGCTCGACAACATCGCCCTGCTCGACAACATCGCCCTGCTCGACAACATCG
>CAYNOL010000071.1:0-9022 GCA_964398825.1 uncultured Ardenticatenaceae bacterium | reverse complement strand
GCCCTGCTCGACAACATCGCCCTGCTCGACAACATCGCCCTGCTCGACAACATCGCCCTGCTCGACAACATCGGCGAGCTCGTCGACCTGGCGCTGCTGGACAACATCGCCCTGCTCGACAACATCGCCCTGCTGGACAACATCTCGCAGCTGACGACCATCGCCGAGCTGTCCAACATCGCCCGCAACAACGTCGACGGCACGCTGGTGAAGCTGTCGGCCCAGACCTGCGCCGCCGCGCCGTGCGCCGAGACGGTGACCCACGATGTCCACGAGCTGGCCGGCTCCTGGTTCATCGGCGTCATCGCCCACGACCGCACGGCCATCGGCCAGCCGTTCGACCTGCAAGTGACGATCACCGAGCCGGACGCCGCGCCACAGACCTACAACGAACTGCCGGAGATCGACTTCCCGACGCCGGACGTGGATGAGACGGTGGAGACGATCATCCTGACCAACCATGCCCGGTTTGAATCGTTCTATGGCGAACTGGAGGCCGATGAGCTGCTGGGCGGGCTGCAAACGCTGGCCGGTGATGACACGGTCAACGGCGTCGTCTATGACCTCGACATGGTGCAGAGCGGCGATGGAGCGTTCGCCATCCGCGAAGCCTACGGGCTATGGGACAACAACCTGACGAATCCGGGCGTCGCCAACCACGTCTCCCGGACGATCAAAGCGTTCCTCTACGACACCATCCTCGCCTACCCCAATCTGAAATACATCGTCCTGGTGGGCGGCGACGAGGTCATCCCCCACCGGCGGATGATCGACAACACGCTCGTCGCCAACCAGCGCAACTACGCGCTGGCCGAAGACCCGGCCATCAACGCCGCCTTCCAGAACCGCTACTATCTGGTCGACGACTACTACGCCGCCTCGCTGCCGTTCAGCGCCTTCGGCCGCGAGCTGTTCCTGCCGCAATACGCCGTCGGCCGCCTGGTCGAGACGCCGGACGAGATCATGAACATGATCAACGTCTACCGCGACGACGGGCAGACGCTCAACCCGCAGACGGCGCTCGTCACCGGCTACGACTTCCTGACCGACCAGGCCACCGCCATCGCCGGCGAACTGGAAGCCCGCGGCGTCGCGGCCAACACCGGGCTGGTCAACGATACGTGGGACGCCGCCGCCTTCCGCAGCGCCGCGCTGGGCACCCAACAGTACGACCTCATCTCGCTCAACTCCCACTTCGACCACCACCTCTTCTACCCCAATGGGCCGAATGAACCGCCGAACTACGTCTACGCCACCGAACTGGGCGGCACGGGGCTGTTCGAGGGCTCGCTCGTCTTCTCCGTCGGCTGCCAGGCGGCGCTCAACGTGCGCGACTGGTGGTACCCGACGGCGACGCCTTTCACGGGCGCCGACTGGGCGCAGTACATGGCCGGCGAGGGGGCGACCTACATCGGCAACACCGGCTTCGGCTATGGCGACCACGACCTGCTGGCCTACTCCGAGCGGCTGATGCTCAACTTCGTGCGCCACATCGGCGCGGGCGACACTCCTTCGGTCGGCGGGGCGCTGCGCGACGCCAAGCAAACGTACTTCAACAGCATCGCCGCCGGTTCGCTCAGCGTCTACGATGAGAAGGTGATGGGCGAGATGGTGCTCTACGGCCTGCCGATGCAGAGGGTGGCCGTGCCGTCGCCGTCAGAGGGGGACGCGCCCACCGGCATCGACGCCGCGCCGTCGGCCGCCGCCACCGCCCAGGCGGGCCCGGTCGCCACGGCCGCCGTGCCCACGCTGACGGAGCAGACGTTCAACCTGAACTTCGACTACACGCCCCACACCGCAAGCGACGGCCGCGGCGCCTACTACACCATCACCGGCGAGGACGACCTGCACCTGACCGGCGGCCGCCCCGTGCTGCCGCGCACGACCCGCAACCTGGACCACGCGAGCGACATGGCCCGCGGCGTCCTCATGGTCGGCGGCTCGTTCACCGACATCCCCGGCTACGACCCGGTCATCCTGAGGCTCATCGCCGAAGACGTCAGCGAGTTCCCCGGCGAGGGGCGGTTCGACCTGCCCCAGTGGTACACCCGGCTGCCGGCCTCGGTCAACCGCTTCCGCGACGGCGTCGAGGGCATCTTCCGGCAAAGGCTCGTCATCACGCCCAACCAGTTCTACGCCACCACCGGCCTGAATGAGGGCCCCCGGACCGTCGGCGTCCTGCGCCAGTACGACAGCCTGACCCTCGTTGTCTACAGCTCCGATTACATGGAGTTCGATACCCTGGCGCCGTTCATCTGGAACATCACCGCCACGCCGGGCAACATGACGCTCGACTTCAGCAGCTATGTGGTCGACGAAGACCAGGGCGCGGATGAGGAGCTGCAGGCCACGGGGGTCATGCAGGTCGTCGTCCTCTACCGCCATCTCTCGGAAAACGTCTGGTCTCGCGTCGATCTGACACACAATCCGACCACCAACCGCGCCTCGCGGCTCGTCGAGCTGTCCGAGCCGGGCGAGTATGAGTACTTCGTCCAGGCGGTGGACAACGCCGGCAACGTCAGCGCGGTGCTCGACCACGGCAACTACTTCAGGGTGACCGTGACCGACGGCGACCCGCTGCCCGAAGAGGATTTCGTGTTCGCCTCGCCGCGCAAGGCGGGCAGCATCGGCGGCCTGAGCTTCGACTCCAGCGACATCCTCGTCTACACGACGGAGACGGAAAGCTGGTCGATGTACTTCGACGGCAGCGCCATGGGCATGACCAAAGGCATCAGCGCCTTCGCCTTGCTGCCGAACGGCTCCATCCTGCTGTCGCCCGCGTCGGGCGTCAACCTGCCCGGCGTCGGCCCCATTACGCCGCAGGACATCGTCCGGTTCACGCCGTCGGCGCTGGGGCCCGAGACGGCCGGGAGCTATTCGGTGCTGCTCGACGGCTCCGACGTCGGCCTCGTCACATCCGCCGAGGCCATCGCCGGCATCAGCCTGACCCAGGCCGGGCGGCTGGTCATCAGCACCGTGGGCTCGGGCAGCGTGCCGACCACCGGCGGGCAGGAGATGGCCTTCACCGGCAGCGATCTGCTGCGCTTCCAGGCCAACACCTTCGGCAGCGGCACCAGCGGCTACTGGGAGCGCCACATGGACGGCGCGGCCGTCGGTCTGGGCAATGTCCGGCTGGGCGGCCACTGGATCGACCCGAACACCGGCGACATCTACTTCACACCCCGGCAGAACCTGACGCTCGACGAGCAGACCTACACCCGCTCCGACATCGTCCGCTGCGCCCCCGAAGTGACGGGGCCGATCACCGAGTGCGCGCTGTCGCTCTACTGGAAGGGCAGCGACCACGACTTCGGCAACGTCTTCATCGACAACATCGACCTGGGCGTGGGGCTCTCGGTGGTGCGGCCGACGGGCAGCATCACCATCGTCAAGGAGGTGACCGAAGGCAGCGGCGAGTTCACTTTCACCGGCGACCTGGGCGAGTTCGTGCTCTCCGTTCCGGCAGACCCCGGCCGCACCTTCACCGGGCTGCAGACAGGCGCCTACCTCGTCAGCGAGACGCCGGCCGACGGCTGGCAGGTGTCGACGATCACCTGCGAGGGCGATCTGGACGGAGGCTCGTCCTACGTAGCCGACAATCAGCTGTTGATCGACCTGGACAGTAACGAGGCGATCACCTGCACCTTCCGCAACGCCCCCGCCGGCGGGCCCGCGGGCGACACCATCCTGGTCAGCCCCGCCCGGCCGGGCAAGCTGGATGGCGTCCAGTTCGACAACTCCGACATCCTGCGCTATTCGCCCGACGGCGAGTGGAGCTTCTTCTTCGACGGCTCGGCGCTGGGGCTGAAGGCGGCCGGCGTGACCGACTTCCACCTGATGCCCGACGGCTCGCTGCTGTTGAGCCTGTTCAAGGGCGGCCATCTGCCGGGCATCGGCCGTGTCAATCGCGAGGACATCATCCGCTTCACGCCTGATGTGGCGGGCGACTACACCGCGGGCACGTTCGTGATGTTCTTCGACGGCTCTGACGTCGACCTGACGGGCGGCACAGAGGCGATCGACGCGTTCAGCATCGCTGAGGACGGCCGGTTGATCATCAGCACCCGGGGACGAGCCACGGTGAAGGTGAACGGTGTCGATATGAGGGTGGCCGGGCAGGATCTGCTGGCGTTCACCTTCAACACCATCGGCAGCTCCACGTCGGGCACGTGGGAGCTCTACTTCGAGGGGGCCGACGTCGGTCTGAAGAACGAGAACATCGACGGCGTGTGGGTCGACCCGCAGAACGGCGATCTCTACCTGTCGGTGGTCAACAACTTCAACGTCGGCGGCGGCGTCTCCGGCACCGGCGGGACGATCTTCATCTGCACGCCCGGCAGCCTCGGCGCCGACACCACCTGCGCCTATCGCAACTACTGGAGCGCGAAGGATGCGGGGGTCAAGCAGCTGATGGACGGTCTTTACATCCAGCGCTAGGGCCGGTGGGGGGACGGGCCGCCGGCCCGCCCACCGGCGCTTAACAGAGAAGCGAGTAACAGAGAAGAGGGACGCGGTTCGCGTCCCTCTATTGACATCAGGCGGGGATTTGCCTCAGCAGCGTCTGGGCGCGCTCTTTCTCTATGGCCGCCCCCAGCCGGTTGAATACGGGCAGACATTCGTGCAGCAGTTCCAGGCAGCTGCCGATCATATCGTTGTGATCGTGGATTTCCGCCAGCCGCAGCAGCGAACAAGCCAGGCCGTAGTCGTCGCCGACCTCGCGCAGCAGCCGGATCGCTTCTTCCAGGTGCTTCTCCGCCTCGCCGAACCTCTCCTCGGCCGCGGCAACGGCCCCCAGCACCTCAAGCGCCAGCCCCTGCTCGCCCGGCCCGGCCAGCTCCTGGGCCAGTTCGTTCGAGCGGGTGGCCTCCTCGCGCGCGCCGCTCAGCTGGCCGCCCGCCAGATGGGCCTCGGCCAGCCGGCGGTGCAGCTCCGGCAGCAGCATGCGCACCTTGGCCTGGTCGAATAGCGCGCGGCTCTTCTCCAGATGGGTGAAGGCGGCCTCTATCTCGTCGCGCCGGATGTGGGTCGCGCCGACGTTCAGATGCAGCGCGCCCATGACCAGCGCCGAGCCGCCGATCATCTCCAGCGCGCGAACGGCGCGGTGGTAGATCTGCAGCGCCTCGTCCAGCCGCCCCTGATTGAGGGCGATGACGCCCAGATTGTTGTCGACGAGCACGCGGTTGTAGATGTCGCCCAGCTGGGTGAAGGTGCGCCCCGCCTGCCGGTAGAACTGGTCGGCGTCGGACCATTGGCCCAGCTCGAAGTAGGCGTTGGCCAGCGAGTTCTGGGCCAGCGCCTGCCCCTGCAGGTTGCCGATCTCCAGATAGAGCTTCAGCGCCTCTTCGAAGTGGGCGGCCGCCTCGGGCAGCTTGCCGCGATTGCGGTCGATGATGCCCAGCAGGTTGTGGGAGCGGGCGACGATCGACGGCAAGCGCAGCTCGTCGGCGGCCAGCAAACTGGCCAGCGCCTGCTCCCCGGCCCGCCGAAACTCCCCCTGCCGGGAGAAGATGAGGCCGGAGATGAGCCGCAGCTCCAGCGCCGACGGCGTCAGCCGCTCGCCCAGCACGGCCAGCCCCTTGTCGATCCACTCCAGCGCGGGGTCATACTGGCCGCGCGCCTCGAACGCCCGGGCGATCCAGCGGCAGGCGTTGGCCTGGGCTTCGATGTCGCCCAGCTGCTCCGCCAGGCCGAGCGCCGTCTGCAGATGCTCCTTGCCCTCGTCATACTGGCCGAGCGTCAGCAGCAGCTCGCCCAGCACGGCGTGGATCTCCTGCCGCTGGGCCGTCGTGCCGTCGGGCGGCAGATGCTCGGCGCTGATGAGCGCCTTCTGGAAATGCTCCACGCTCTGCAGGTTGGCGAACAGCTGTTTGTCCAGATTGCCGGCCATGACGTGGTAGCGCATCGAGCGGGGCCAATCTTCGCCCAGATAGGCGTGGTAGGCGATCGGGTCGATCGCTTCCGGCGACTGCTCTTCCAGCAATATGGCCAGATTGCGGTGCAGCTCGCGTCGCTGGGTGAACAGCAGCGTCTCATAGGAGACTTCCTGCGTGGCCAGCTGGCGGAAGGTGTAGGTGTCCTGGCCGCGGCCGGCGCTGCTGTCCCAGTCGTGGACGATGAAGTCGCGCTCTTCCAGCGTGTCGGCCTGCTCGCGCAGCGTGCCGGCCGGCAGGCGCGACGGGTGAACCTGGGCCACCAGACCGAGCTCGAAGCTGTAGCCGATGACGCTGGCGACTTTGATGGTCGGCTTGTGCGAGTCGGGCAGCCGGTCGATGCGGGCCAGGATGACGCCGTGGACGGAGTCGGGGATGCCGAGGTTGATCGTCGACAGGTCGGCCGCCTTGGCCAACACCCACGTCCCCTCTTCCTGCACCAGCACATTGGCCTTGCGCATCGTCTCCACCATGGCGGGCGAGAGCACCCACTGCCCTTCTTCCTGCACGATCTGGCTCGACTCGCGCAGCGCGTCGACGAGCTCGCGGGTGAAGAACGGGTTGCCCTGGGCCTTGGCTTCGATCAGCAGGCTGGTCAGCAGCGACGGCTTGCTGCCCAGCAGGTTGGCCAACAGCTGCTCGACGGCCTGCGAGCCGAGCTCATTCAGCTCGATGGCGTGGTAGTTGTCCTGGTTGGCGGCGAAGGAGAGGGCGCCGGTTTGCGAGCCCGTCTCGGCCAATGAGCGCACGGCCGCCAGCACCATCACCGGCATATCGTGCACCGCCTTGCCCACCACTTCGGCCAATGCCCGCGACGTCTCGTCGATCCAGTGGGCGTTCTCGAAGACGATGAGCAGCGGCTGGGAGCGAGACCACGTGCGCAGGATCTCGATGACGAAGGCGAACAGCGATTCCTGCCGCTTCTTGGGGTCGAAGGCGGCCGTCGTCGGGTTGTCGGGAATGGGCAGCCCCAGCAGGTCGCCGAGCAGGGGAATGCGCACGCGCCAGTCGGGGTTGATCTGCATCAACGCCCGCTCGATGGCGGCCGTCTGGCTCTGCTCGGCGCTGTCGGGCCCCGCGTCGGGCTTGGTGGGGTCGATGCCGAACAGCTGGCGCATCACCTGTTGCCACGGATAGTAGGTCGTGGATTGGAAAATGCGCTGGCTGGAGCCGATGACCACCTGCACGCCGTTGGCGTTGGCGTATTGCCGGAAGACGCCCATCAGGTGGCTTTTGCCGATGCCGGTGACGCCCTGCAGGGTGACGATTTGGCCGCGCCCGGCCAGGACGCTGTCGAGGACGCGCTCCAGTTGGCCCAACTCGGCGTCGCGGCCGACGAGGGGCGTGTCGAATTGGGTCGATTGCAGCGGCTGAACATGCTGGCGGCCGATGAGCTCGGCCACGGGGATCGGTTCGGCGCCGCCCTTGACGGTCATCAGCCCCAGGTGCTGGAACTGGAAGGATTGCCGCGCTTCGTCGGCCACACGCCGCCGGACGAGGATCTGGCCGTGGTTGGCCTTGCCCATCAGGCGGGCGGCCATGTTGACCTCGTTGCCCATGACGCCGTAGGTGTGGCGGATGCGGGCGCCGCACTCGCCGGCCCAGACGCGGCCGCGGCTGATGCCGACTTGCAGGCCGGTGATGTAGTCGAGCTCCGGCGGCATCTGCAGCAGGTCGAGGGCGGCGGCCACGGCGCGGATGCTGTCGTCGTCGTGGGCCACCGGCGCGCCGAAGCTGAAGTACATGTAGCTGCCCTTGTCGCCTATCGTCACCTGGATGAGGAACCCTTCCTGCTTCCGGACGGTGGCCTGCAGCCAGCGGACGTAGGCGTCGAGCTTGTCGCGGGCGTCGGCGTCGTTGTCATAGTCGATGCCGGTGAACTTGAGGAACATGGCCACCGTCGGCCGCAGCTCGGCCAGGAATTTGGCGCCGATCTTCAGGCGGCTGTAGACGGGGGGCAGCGCCCATGGCCGGGCCTCTTCCTCGGTCAGCGCCAGGTCCATGAGCGGCGGGTGGGGGGTGGCCTCGGGCCAGACGGTCAGCGTGTCGACGACGGCGAAGCGGGAGCCGTTGGCCGCCTGCCGCCATTCGGCGATCTCCACCGCGTCGCCCAGCGCCTCGACGATCTCCGCGCCGACGACGACATCCCCCTTCTCGGCCAGCTTTTCGGCCTCGGCCACGTGCTCCAGCGTCCGGCCGGCCAGCACGTCGATGAGCTGGATGTCGGGGTCGCCGACGACGAAGCGGCGGGCGGGGCCGTTGGTGACGGCCACCTTGATGGCCAGCGAGATGGGCGTGCCGGCGGGGGTCGTGACGGTGGCGAACGGCTTCATGGCTTGCTGCATGGCCAGGGCACAGGCGATGCCCCTGGCCCCGTCGTCCCCTTCGAGCCAGCAGGTGATCGAGTCGCCGGCAAAGCCCATGACGCTGCCGCCGTAGCGGTGGAGTTCGGCGATGATGGCTTCGTAGACGGGGTTGATCTGGTTGAGGACTTCTTCGGCGCCGCGCTGGACGCCCAGCTCCTGGGCCAGGGCGGCCGTCAGGGGGGTGAAACCGGAGATGTCGGCGAACAGCACCGAGCCGTGGGCGCGATCGGGCAGCTGCCGGCCCGCGGCCAGGGCCAGGCGTCGATCCTCGGGAATGAATGCCAGCAGTGACTCCATGGTTGTCTTCGTTGGTTACAAAGAAGGACGGTGGCTTATGAATAAACCACCGTCCCACCCCACCATGGAGTATAGGCCCAATCGAGCATCCCGGCAATTATGTTCGGCGTGGAATCCCAGCCTAGACGGTTCCTTCCATCGGCATGATCAGCCACAAGATGATGTAGAGCAGCAAGCCGCCGGAAGCGAAGAAAGCCAGCAGCACGAAGATGAGCCGCACGAGCGTCACGTCCATGCCGAGATATTGAGCCAGCCCGGCACACACGCCGGCAAGCATCCGTCCTTCTTCAATTCGTACCAATCGTTTGTCGTTCATTGTGTTCTCCTACATGAAATGATAATCAAATGTAGGGGTCAGGCAACCGGGAGAGGCGTAACCGGGAACGAACGGCGCAACATTCCCGGTTGCCTGACCCCTCTGCGGGCGGG
>CAYNOL010000070.1:2932-16971 GCA_964398825.1 uncultured Ardenticatenaceae bacterium | reverse complement strand
GCCAACGCCTGGGTGCCGATCTCGATGCCCTGCTTCAGCAGCATCGGGTTGGCGCCGGCGGCCACGTTCTTCAGCCCTTCGTGCACCATGTGCTGGGCCAGGACGGTGGCGGTGGTGGTGCCGTCGCCGGCGCTGTCGTTGGCTTTGATGGCGGCTTCCTTGAGCAGCTGGGCGCCCATGTTCTCATACGGGTCATCCAGCTCGATCTCCTTGGCGACGGTGACGCCGTCGTGGGTGATCGTGGGGGCGCCGAACTTCTTGTCGATGGCGACGTTGCGCCCCTTGGGGCCGAGGGTGGTGGAGACGGCCGTGGCGACCGTGTCGATGCCGCGCTTCAGCTTGCGGCGAGCGTCTTCAGCAAAAACGAGTTGCTTCGCAGTCATTGTAATATTCTCCGTCTTGACTTCTAGCCAACGATCGCCAGAACGTCGGATTCCTTGAGGATTAACAATTTCTTGTCTTCGATCTTGACTTCGGTGCCGCCATACTTGGCGTAGAGCACGACGTCGCCGACTTTCACGTCCATCTCGATGCGCTTGCCGTTTTCGTCGCGGCGGCCGGGGCCGACGGCGATCACTTCGCCTTCTTGCGGCTTCTCTTTGGCGGTTTCGGGCAGGACGAGGCCGGAAGCGGTGGTCGCTTCGCGCTCACGGGGTTCGACGACCAGGCGGTCGCCAAGCGGCTTCAGATTCATAGCCATGTTATACTATCTCCTTATCAATCGACTGATATAGATTGTCAGGTTCCAGACGGTGGGATTTTTCAAATTTTAGCACTCGCGCGTGACGAGTGCTAATAACCGATTTGCATTTTAGCAATGGTTGCGGGGGATGTCAAGAGAATTCTAGCACTCATTGTTTGGGAGTGCTAGTAGTGGCCCAGCCGACCTACGGCGCGGTGCCCAACGAGGCGCGGCGACACTCCACCAACCCCTCATTGGCCGCGTTCAAGATCAACTCGTTCGTCGTGGCGTTCAGTACCTGTTCGAACAGCGGCGTGGCCAGCGGGCAGTTGTTCAGATCGTCGCGGATGTACGCTTGTCCCAACATGTTGAAGAAGCGAGCATTGAGCGCCGTAGGGCGGCCGTACATGCTAACCGCCTTCTCCAGCGCCTCGATCGCGTCGGCGTAGTTGTTCTGGCCGAAATATGCCTCTCCCAGACGCCCCTGGGCTCGGGCGACGTTGGGATTCAGCCGCGTCGATTCGAGCGCGTTCTGCTCGGCCAGCGGGTGGTCACCCAGCTGCAGGTACATGTAGGCGCGGCCGTCGAAGGCGTCGGCGTTGTCGGGGTCTACGGCAATGGCGTCCTCGAAGCTCAGAATCGCGTCGGACACGCCGCCCGTGCCGAAGTAGTTGTAGGCTACGCCGATGTGGAGATCGGGATTGTTGGGGTCTACCTCAAGGCCGCGCTGGTACTGCTCCAGCGCCTCGGCGTACCGACCCTGGTAGGTGAAGACCGTCGCCATATAGTAGCGAGCGATGGGGTTGTCGGGCTCCAGCCGTACGGCGTCGTCGGCCAGCACCTGGGCCTGCTCGTATGTCTCGGGGTCGCCCTGCAGGATGATGCCGCCCGCGGCATAGGCCAGCGCAGTGGCGTTGTCGGGGTTAATGGAGATCGCCTTGCGCGCCGCCTGGGCCGCGTTGGCGTACTGCAGATTGGCCGCGTTCTGGTCGCCCAGGTCGCTCAGCCGGCTGCCCTCGGCCAGATATGCAGAAGCCGCGGCCGTCCACACAGCGTCGATCTCCGGCGCCAGGATCGTGGCCTGTTCGGCCCGTTCCACCGCCCGCTCCGACTCATCCTCGCGCACCAGCAGATCGATACCCCGAATGTAAAACTCGACATTCGACGGATCGAGCGATACCGCCTGGTCATAGAAGGCGATCGCCTCGGCGTTTTGCCCATCGCTGCGGCTCAACTCGGCCAGGACGGCCAGTTCCGTCGCCGAGCGGGTTGGCTCCTCCGTCGGGGTGGGCATGATCGCCGTGCGCACATCCTCGGCGTTCTGGATGATGTAGAGGCTGATGGCGATGCCGAACACCACGAACAGAACGAGCAAGCAGGAAGGGCCGCGGCGCGGGTAGCGGGGTGGTTTGCGGTTGATTATCATGATCGATCAACCACGCATATTAACAACAGCCGGGGGCGGGGGCAAACCCGCTCACGTCGGCTTAACCACCGGACGAGAGGGAGCGATCGTTGCGCCAGCGCCACAGCAGGCCGGCCGGATAACCGATCATCTTGGCGATGTCGCCGACAAGGCGGATGATCGGGATGAGGGCAAAGGCGCGGGCGCGGGCGCGCGGCCGCCAGCCCCATGTGTTGGACCACAGCCGCTCGGCCGGTCGTCGCGAATAGGCGCCGATGCCCAGCGCCAGCAGCGCCCAGCCGTACCACTTTTCGCGCCAGATCCACCGCAGCAACAGCGGCAGCCCCAGCAAATAGGTGGCGTAACGGAGCAGGTGGCGTTTGGGCCACAGATTGGCCTTGCCGTCGCCACGCGCATAGGCGAAATATTGTTGGTAGAAGGCGCGCAGACTGGAGCGGGGACGGAAGTAGACCACGGCCGCCGGCGCGAAGGCGAACGGCCCGAACCGATCGCGCAGATCCATGTCGAAGACGAGGTCTTCGCTGTGCTCCAGCCACTCCGGGTAGCCGCCCACGGCCGCCCAGGCGCTCTTGCGGAAGGCCACCGAGCGGCTGGAAGGCAGGAACGTCTCCGGGTCAACGTCCTGAACCGACGGCAGCACCGTCGAGCCCATGACCACCTCAAAGTCGGTGAACGGGTCGGGCTCGAACCAGCCGCCCACCACCTGCACCGACTCATCGGCGAACGGCACGGTGATCTCTTCCAGCCAGGTGGGCGAGAGGACGACGCCGGCGTCCGTCGCGGCGATGATATCGCCGGTGGCTTCGGTGATGGCCCGGTTGCGCCCCTGGCTGATGTTGCTGCCCGGCGCGGCAACGACGCGCAGCGGCAGCCAGCGACGATACTCGTCGAGGATCAGCAGCGTGTCGTCGGTCGAACCGCCGTCGGCGATGACGACTTCGTCCGGCTGGAGTGTCTGGTCAATAATGGAGTCAAGAAGCGGCCTGAGCGCCTCCCCCTCGTTCTTGACGGTGGCGATGAGCGTTACCTTCATGTTACTATCTAGCTTAATGAACACTGTCGGCGGCGTTTCGTTGCTTAATTAATCCCATTTTAAGACCTCGAGGAACCTATGGAAGTAGGCCGCATCATCGAACTGCTCATGCACGGCAACCAACTCAAGCGCACGGCGCGCACGGGGTGGGGGCAGCGTGGCGTCCCTTCGCCGGAGAACGTGGCCGCCCACAGCTACGGCGTGGCCTACGTGGCGCTCATCCTGGCCGAGTTGAGCGAGCGGCCGCTCAACCTGGCGGCCGTGCTGGCCATGGCCATCCTCCACGACCTGCCGGAAGGGACGACGACCGACATCCCCCCGGCCGTGTGGCGCTATCTGCCCGAGGGCGCCAAGGCGGCGGCCGAACGGCAAGTTATGGAGCACATCGCCGCTGCCACGCCTCTGGAGCCGCGCATTATGGCCTGGTGGCAAGAGCTGCGGCAGAACGAATCGGCCGAGGCCCAACTCGTCCACGACGCCGATAAGCTGGACCAGTACCTGCAAGCTCTCGTCTACGAGCAGCAGACGGGCAACCGGCTGCTGGCCGAGTTTTGGCAGCACCCCTACCGCTTCCACTTCCCCGAGGCGCAGGCGATCTACGACGAGCTGGAGCGCCGCCGGACGGCCGACCCCATGATCGCCCAGTGAGTTCTGATTGGCAAGCGCGCCCCAATTTGGCAGAATACTGGTTTGGCTATGATTAATCGACGACTTGTTCTGCCGTTGGCGCTCGTGCTTTTGGGGATGGTTGCCTTGGCGGCGCCGCTGCGGCTGCTGGCCCAGACGGCCGAACCGACCCCGACGTTGGCCGCCACGCCCGACCCGGCCGCCCCAACGGCGACGGCCGACCCCAACGCCCCGTTCATCCCGCGCGTCCATACCGTGCAGGACGGCGAAAACCTCACGATGATCGCCACTCAATACGACGTGGCGGTGGAAGACATCCTGGCCATCAACAACCTGGCCAACGGCGACCTGCTGCAGGTGGGGCAGGAGTTGATCATCCCCGGCGGCATGGGCGAGGCGGTGGCCACCTTCCACGTCGTCGGCGTGGGCGACACGTTGGCCGGGGTGGCTGCGGCCTTCAATACGACGCTCGACGACGTCGTAGCCACCAACAAGCTCATCACCACCGACCCGCCACTGCTCATCGGCCAGACCGTGCCGCTCATCAGCCGGACGGGTTCGGGCGCCGCCCGGCCGGTCAATGGGCGGCCGTACCTGGCGGCGGCGGGCGACACGCTGCTGCTGGTGGCGGCGCGCTTTGGGCTAACGCCCCAGGCGCTGGCCGAGGCCAACGGCCTGTCCGACGGAGCGATCGTGGTTCCCGGCCTGCGGCTGCGCATTCCCGACGAGACGGCCGTCTACCGCTCACTGCCGGAAGGGTGGCTCGACGTGCGGCTCAACCCGACGACGGTGGCCCAGGGGCAGACGGTGTCGATCTACGTCGAGAACCTGCTGCCCGGCAAGCCGGCCGGCCGCTTCGGCGACCAGCCGCTCAATTTCGCCCCCCACGAGGACGGCTACGCCGCGCTGGTGGGCATCGACGCCTTCACCGAGCCGGGCATCTACGACCTGGAGATCTCCGGGGGCGACGAACGCGGTCTGTGGGAGCCGCTGCGGGCGCGCGTGCCGCTGGTCGAGACGGACTATGGCACGCAAAATATCGAGGTGGGCGAGGAGTTGAACGCCTTGCTCGATCCCCAGGTTCGCGCCACCGAGGATGCCTTCCTGCGGGAGATCTTCGCCCAATTCAGCGAAGAGCCGCGCTGGGACGGCGTGTTCCAGACGCCGGTGACGACGACGATCGTGTCGGCCGGATATGGCGGCAGCCGCTCCTACAACGGCGGGCCGGTTGAGATCTATCACACCGGTGTCGATTACGCCGTGCCCGAGGGCACCGACGTGTTGGCTCCGGCCCCCGGCGTCGTTGTCTTCAGCGACACGCTGGAGCTGCGCGGCAACGTGATCATCATCGACCACGGCATGGGGGTGATGACCGGCTACTATCACCTCGTCGAGCTGATAGCCATGCCCGGCGACGAGGTGGCGGTGGGGGATGTGATCGGCCGCGTCGGCTCCACTGGCCTCTCCAGCGGGGCCCATTTGCATTGGGATCTACGCATCATGAACGTCACCGTCGACCCCACCCAATGGACGCTGCAGGCGTTTCCTTAAGATTGGCAAGCCGCCGCCAGCTTGATACAATACATCGGTTTAAGAAACACTCCACGACAGAATATCCCTGCTACAGGAGCTAGTGGTGAATCAGACTCAGCTACAGAACCCGGAGAGTTGGGGGGCGCAATTCTCCCTCTCCGACTCTGACCTCGAGCAAATCTACAACTTTTTACTCGAAACAGAAAAGCCCCAGGCGATCGACGCGCTGGCCGAGCTTGTCATCAAGTCGCGCGTGCGCGATCAGGCTAACGAACTACGCCGCGTCATGGCCGGCCGCACCGTCTACCAGCCCCAGCGTGCCTACGAAGTGGGCGACGAATTGATCTTCCCGGCCTTGAAGCTGGCCCAGGGGAAGGTGACCGGCATCCGCAGCGGCTACAATCCCGACTACGGCGATTTCAATGTCATCACCGTCGAGGTGAAGGGCAAGACGCGCGAATTTGCGGCCGACTACAAGCCCGAGCATCCGCTCAACATCGAGAACGGCGCCGAACTGACCGAACAAATGGTGGGTGACGCCGAGGCGATCCAGCAAGCCCACGGCGCGGCCGTCGCCGCCAAGATCGAGAACTCCCTGCGCGGCAGCGAGGATTTCGTCAACATGGGCAACCGTTGGTTCGTCAAATCGCTCATGGCCGACATCAACATCGGGCATCTGCACCTCACCGAGGCGATCCTCGAAGTCTCCAACGGCGGCCCGCTGACCATGGACGAGATCCTGCCCCATCTGGAGCTGGATCCGAGCATCGATCCCGAAGTGCAAGCTTTTTCGCTGACCCAGCATTTGCTGAAGGACGGCCGCTTCGATCAGGTGTCGCCAAAGGACCCGCCCCAATGGTTCCTGCGCCGTATGCAGCCCGAAGGCGTGCAGACCATCCCCGAGCGGCTGGAGTATCAACCCATTCCATACGACCGCGCCCTGCTGACGCCACAGCAGATCGCCCTGGAGGCGGAGCTGGACGACGAATGGAGCGACTTGCCGCGGGCAGACAAGGCCGCGCCGGTCATCTTCGCCCTGTCATACCCCCACCGCTGGGCTGGCACCGTGCCGCTGAACTCCAAGACCACGGCGCTGTTCAACCCCGAGCGCTCCGACCGGCAACGGATCGTCTTCATCGATGACCAGACCAACGAGGAGATCCCCGGCTGGGTGGTGCCCGAGGGGCGCTACGTTTACGGCCTGTCCGCTTGGTATAAAGAAAACCAGATCCCTGTCAGCGGCTTCGTCCATCTGTCGCCGGGGCCGGAGCCGGGCGTTATCATGCTTGGCTATGATCGGCGGCGGCCGCAGCGTGAATGGGTGCGCCTGGCGGTGGTGAAGGACAACAAACTGCAATTTGAACTGAGCCGCCGGGCCATTCCCTGCGGCTATGACGATCTGCTGATCGTGGGCACCGACGTGGTGACGGCCGTGGACGCCCACGCGCGGCGTTCGGCGTCGCAAATGACCGTGGCCGCGCTGCTGACCGAGGTGTTCCCGTCGCTGGCGGGTCTGAGCCCGCAGAACACGGTTCACGCCAAGACACTCTACAGCGCCGTCAACATGCTGCGCCGCATGCCCCCCGGCCCCATCTTCGCTGAGCTGATGCGCAACTCCGCCTTCAAGGCCGTGGGCGACCATTATTGGCAGTTCGAAAAGGCGTCGTAGAACGCCAAACCGACGAGGAGATAGCCTTTGTCCACAAATCCGCGGCCGACATTCAAGAAGACCAATCTGCGCTTGCTGACGGCCGATACGAAATTTTATATCGACTACAGTTGGTGGGATGAGAGCCACCTCGATCTGAAGACTTACCTGCTGGCGCGCATCTCGGCCGGCAATGAGCTGATGGGGGGCGATCTGGCGTCAGATCGGGTTGACCTGGTTGACTCCAAGACGGGTGAGGTGCGGCAGGTCGACGCCTTCCAATACCTGGTGCGCAACTACTTCAACCGCCACGACGGCGACATCGCCGCCCAGGGCTCGCTGGTAGACGCTGTCTTCAGCGCGCTGCTGGCCAACGGCAACGAGCCGATGACGGCCGCTGAGTTGGCCGAGAAAGTCCACAAGCCGGCCGACCTCATCGCCAAGACATTCGGCGGGGCGCAAATCTACAACGGCATTCGCCCCCTGTTCGACGACGAATAGCCCAGATAGCGCTCCCCTTTTTCCTGCGTGTGTGTTCGGCCCTTTCGGGGCCGCCCCTGGGCGTCGCTTGCGGCTCGCCGCAGGTGATTCTGAGTGTCTTTGACGCGCACCCCCTCTCCCATTAAAATTATAGTAGGTCAAATAGCCCTCGCCCCCGTAGCTCAACTGGACAGAGCGTCGGCCTTCTAAGCCGAATGTTGCAGGTTCGAGTCCTGCCGGGGGCACACAGCAGCCCGAGGACAGCCCAACCCCATGACGATCAAACTGTTTAGCGTGGCCGAGATGGTGGCCGCCGAAAAAGCGGCCGACGCCGCCGGCCATTCCTATGCCGACATGATGGAGACGGCCGGCCGCCGCGTGGCCGAGGCCGTCACCGAGCGGTTCGATGTCGAAGGGCGACAGGTGCTGGTGCTCGTCGGGCCGGGCAACAACGGCGGCGACGGGCTGGTGGCCGGGCGATATCTGGCTGAGGCGGGGGCGACGGTGGCTTTCTACCTGTTGAAGCCGCGCGACGCGACGCAGGACGACAACGTGGCCCGCGTCGAGGAGATGGGGCTGGAGTTGTTGCTGGCCGACTACGACCAGCGCAATCGCGTGCTGCGCCACCGGCTGCGTGTCACCGACATCCTCATCGATGCGCTGCTGGGCACCGGGGCGACCCGGCCGGTGACCGGCCCGCTGGCGTCGCTGATGGAGCAGGTGGCCGCCGTGCTGCGCGAGCGCGCGGCCGCGCCCACACGCCCGCCGCTGCTCAGTGTCGCCGCGCCGATCGCGGCCCCCGAGGAGCCGCGCGCCACGCGCTCCCCGTTCGTCGTCGCCGTCGACTGCCCCAGCGGCATGAACTGCGACACCGGTGAACTCGACCCGCTGGCGCTCCCCGCCGATTTGACGGTCACTTTTGCCGGGCCGAAGCGGGGCCACTTCAAATTCCCCGGCGCGGCGGCCTGCGGCGAGCTGGTGGTGGCCGACATCGGCATCGATCCCGCGCTGCCGGCCGTGGCCGCGCTGCCGGTGGAGCTGGCGACGCCGGAGCTGGCGCGCGCGCTGCTGCCCCAGCGGCCGCTCGACGGCCACAAAGGTACCTTCGGCACGGCGCTCATCGCCGCCGGCAGCATCCGCTATTGGGGCGCGCCGGCGCTGGCAGCCCGTGGCGCCTTCCGCAGCGGCGTGGGGCTGGTGTCGCTGGCCGTTCCGCAACGTTTGCGCCCCGCGCTGGCCGGGCAGTTCCCCGAGGCGATCTATCCGGCAATCACCGACACCGACGCGCTGGGCGTAGCCACAGCCAATCTCGTCCTCTCATCGTTGCAGGATTACAAGGCGATCCTCGTCGGACCGGGGCTGGGCGAGGCGGCGTCGTTCGTCGGCGCGCTGGTCGACGGCTTGCGCGAGCCTGCCGCCGGACAGCAAGCGCCGCCGCTGGTCGTCGACGCCGACGGGCTGAACCTGCTGGCGGCGATGGCCGACTGGCCGGAGCGCCTGCCGCCGGGCAGCGTGCTGACGCCCCACCCGGGCGAGATGGCGCGGCTGGCCGGGCGGCCGCTGAATGCCATTCAGGACGAGGAGCGTGTGGAACTGGCGCGAGAGCGCGCGGCCGAGTGGGGCCACGTCGTCGTACTGAAGGGGGCGTTCACCGTCATCGCCGCGCCTGACGACCGCGCCACGATTTTGCCGTTCGCCAATCCCATCTTCGCCGTCGGCGGCAGCGGCGACGTGCTGGCGGGGATCATCGTCGGCCTATTGACGCAGGGGATGGCGCCGTATGACGCCGCTGTGCTGGGCGGCTATCTCCACGGCGCGGCGGGGCAGCTGGCGGCCGACTATTGGGGGGACGCGGGGCTTCTGGCCGGCGAACTGGCCGACTGGGTGTCACATGTGCGGCGGGCGCTGGCCTGAACGAGCGAGAGGCAAGACCTGCCAGGTAGCGCAGTGAGGCCCTGAATGAGTGAGCAGCCTCGTGCGCCCACCTGTCAGGTCTCAAAACGCCGCGTGAAGCTGAAAAAACCTCTCTAATTGCCATTGCCAAACAGTGATAGGCATGGTATAGTTTGAAGTCGGCCCACCTAGGTGGGTCTGTATCTTTACGCATACATATTAAATCGAAACGAGAGATATTTTGGGAGCAGAGCGACGTTCCGGCAGGAACGTTGTTTTTTCCAGTTCTGTGGAGAAAAGATCATGTCTGACTTACTGCTGAAAGCATTCGATACGGAAAGGAGCGCTGACCTGCCGAACGTACATGTGGGCGATACCGTGACCGTCTACGTGCGTATTAACGTGGGCGACAAGAATGAGCGTGTCCAGATGGTTCGCGGCACCGTCATTCGTGTGCGCAACACGGGCAATAACGCCAACTTCACCGTGCGCCGCATCGCCTCCAACGGCATCGGCGTCGAGCGGACTTTCCTGGTCAGTTCGCCGCGCATCGAGAAGATCGAGGTGCAGAGCCAGGGCCACGTGCGCCGCGCCCGCCTTTTCTTCCTGCGTGACCGCACCGGCAAGGCCACCCGCCTGCGTGCCAAGCGCGCCTTCGACCGGGCCAACTAGCGCCGGCCGAACGGGAGTCGCTTATTGGTGGCTTCCCCCGCAAAATCGAGGAAAATATCAGGTGAAAGGGTAACCTTTCACCTTTTTTTTCTGTTCGTAGCGATTTCTTGTGTAACGTACCGATCAACAAAAGCTCCCTATGTCGACCAATCACTCTGAAAAGCGGCCGCTCATCGGCCTGACCACGTATCGCAAGGTGGCGGCGCAAGCCAACCCGCTGCCCGTCCTCGCCCTCATGCCGTCCTACGTCGAGGCTGTGGCCGCGGCCGGTGGCGTGCCGGTGCTCATCCCGTTGGGGCTGGACGAAGGAACGTTGGGCGCGTTGTTATCGCGCCTCGACGGGCTGGTGCTGACCGGTGGCGGCGACATCGCCGGCGACCAGTACCGCAGCGAGCACCCCGATTTCATCAACGACGTGGACACTGACCGGGACCGCGTTGAACTGTTCCTGGCGCGCGAGGCGGTAGCTGTGCAGAAGCCGCTGCTGGCCATCTGTCGCGGCCACCAGGTGCTCAACGTGGCCCTAGGCGGCACGCTCTACGAGGACGTCATGGAGTGGATGCCGGGGGCGATCAAACACGACTTCTTCAACGCCTTTCCGCGCAACCATCAGGCGCATACGGTCCGCATCGAGCCCGGCACGCGGCTGGCGCAGGCATTGGGCCGGCAGGAGTCGCGCGTCAACAGCCTGCACCACCAGGGCATACGCGACCTGGCTCCGGGGCTGGTGGCCGCCGCCCACGCCCCCGACGGCCTCATCGAGAGCGTCGAGGCTGTCGATCACCCGTTCGCGTTGGGCGTCCAGTGGCACCCCGAGAACCTCATCCACGATGACCCCGACATGCTCTGCTTGTTCCGCGGGTTGGTGGACGCCGCCGGATGATGCCATGAGCGAGGCATCGACCCCCGTCGGCCGCGCCCTGCGCGACACCGGCATTCCCTTTCGTGAATTCCACCACCCGGGCCCCGTCAACTCGCTGGAGCAGGCGGCCGAGGAGCGCGGCCAGCGCCCCGAGCAGGTGGTGCGCAGCATCCTCTTCCGGCTGGCACAGGATGAGTATCTCATGGTATTGGTGGCCGGGCCGCGCCAGGTGGATTGGAAGGCGCTGCGCAAGACAGTCGGCCAATCCCGCCTGACGATGGCCTCGGCCGACGAGGTGCGCCAGGTGACCGGCTATGAGATCGGCGCGGTGGCGCCGTTCGGCCTGCCACGGCCGATTCGGGTGCTGCTCGACGAGAGCGTGACGCGCGAGGAAGAGCTGTCGATCGGCTCGGGCGTGCGCGGCGCGACGGTCATCCTGTCCTCGGCCGACCTGTTGCGGGCGCTGGGCGACGTAGAGAGTGTTCGCGTCGTCAACTAATCCGTAGGGGACAGCCAGGCCAGCAGCGCGGCTAACTGCCGCACCACATCTTCCCGCCCCTCGTTATTGGTGATGATGAAGTGGGGGTGTTGCGGCCGCTCGAACAGGCCGTCGATAAGTCGCGCGTACTCGACGGTGACGGGGTTGCCGCCCCGCGCCAGTCGCTCTGCCCTGACCTCTGCCTCAGCCTCCACCAGCACGAAGACGACATCGGGGAACGCCTCGCGCATCAGCTCGCGGTGATGCTCCTTGAAGGTGGCTTGGCCAAAGGCCAGCCGGGGGTGCTGCGTGTGCAGCTCGGTGACGCGGCCGACGAGCAACCGGTAGAAGCGGTCGCGCATCCCTTCGGTGAACGGCCGCTCCTCGCGCACGGCGTCGCGCATCTCCGGCGTCAGGTCGAGGTCGCCGTCGTAGAAGATGAAGCCGAACGACTCCTCAAGCACACGGCCGACGTAATTCTTGCCCGCCGCCGGCAGGCCGAAGAGGTAGATGAGCAGGGGGGAGTCGTCGTTCATCGCGCCTCAGGGCAGAAATTCGCACACCAGCCCGTCGCCGCCGCCGTCCAGACGGTGGACGTCGCGCCCCGTCGTGTCCATGCAGTAGTCGAAGCACGTCTGCGCTTCGGCCTGGTCGCGGAAGTCGCGGCAGTCGTAGAGATTGCGGTCGCAGTCACACGGCCCGGTCAGATCGGGGCGGCTCCACATACCCACGCCGTCCGCCCGCGCCTGGTCTTGCAGCCCGCGCAAAAACTCCGTCTGGGCCACGTCGGGCGGGAAGGTGACCAGGCGGGCCATGCCCCGGCTCATCATCTCGCCGTTGACGAAGGTGCCGTCAGGTAGATAGACATAACGCAGCAGGCGGCCGTACTGGTCGGTGTCGCTGACGTCGCGCACGAGGATAACGCTCTGCTCGTCCACCAGTTGCCGGTTCAGCGCGGCGGCTTCCTCGTAGAACGGCTCTTCGCGCTCCGGCGAGTCGATGCCGATGTAGCGCAAGCGGTAAGCGCGGCCGTCGATCTCAACCTCAACCGTGTCGCCGTCGAAGACGTGGGTGACGACGGCCGACTCTCCCTCGGGCGCGGCGGCCGTCGGCGGGTTGCCGATCGGCGGTAAAGGCGTCCGCGGGCGCGTGGGGGTGGGTGGGGCGGCGGCCGCGGGCGCGCGCTCGGCCGATCCGCAAGCCAGCAGCAGCAGGCTCAAGCAGACAGCCGCCAATGGCAAGATAAGGCGCTTGATTGGCCGATTCATGAATGGCGGTGTCACTTCTTGCGCAGGACGTTGAGGTCCTGGTGCTCCCGGAACGCCCCTTCGACGATCTCCAGCACCTCGAAGTCGGCCGACCACGCCCGGCGCACGTAGTCGGGATCGTGGACGGCGATGCCATAGCTCTCGCTGATGCCGGAGAACAGCTCGTCGTCGTGGCCGAAGATCGGGTACTCGTAGTAGATCGTGCCCTGCTGCCGCAGGTCGTCGTCGCTGACGTCGTGCCAATCCGTCTCGTGCGGATTGCCGCTCTCGCGTAGTTGCTTCAGACCTCGAAATCCCATCGTCGACACGAGCAGCAGGCCGCCCGGCCGCAGCAGGCGGTGGGCTTCCTTCAGCCATTCGGTCTGTAAGTGCAACGGGATGTGGGTCCAGACGGAGAAGGCGTAGATAATGTCAAACGACTTCGCCTTGAACGACAGCGGCGGCGCGGATTGGTTGACGATGCTGCGCACGGCGGGGAAGGTGTCGTTGAGATACTGGATGGCCGTCGGGTCGACGTCGGATGCGGCCAGCGTCGCGCCGTCGGGGATGAAGTGCTGGAGAATTCGGCCGCAGCCCGCCCCCCAATCGAGGATCGACGTGTCGGCCAACGGCTTGTCCCACCAGCGCCCGATGGCGTCCTTCAGCGTGCGGTAGTCGACGCGGCCGCTGTGCAAAAACCAGTCGATGTCTCGGGCGCCGATACGGTCACGGTTCTTGAAGGGGGGAATCGGCCCCTTCTCGCCCGTCCGCAGGCGATACCAGGCGATCCACAGCGGATCCCAGACGCCAACCGTAGCCAGTAGCCCTTTTTTCACAAGTGGGTGCATAAGCGATATCCAAAGGGCGCGGCGGGATAGGAGCGAAGCCGCGCGAGGGAATGGTAACCGTTTTTCCGCCGGACGTCACTCAAAGGGCGCGGCCGATTGGGGCGAGAAATAATTGACGCACTCATCACGCCGGTTATACTTACATCTTGAGTATTCAATCCATGAGTAACCCCTTACCCATCCCCCCATCGGCCGCCTACGCCGTGCTCGGCCTCATCCGCCACCAGCCGCTTCACGGCTACGAAATCCACCGGCGGCTGACTGAGACACCTGAACTACGCCTCGTGTGGCGTATCAAGCAGAGCCGGTTGTATGCGCTTCTGTCCCGGCTGGAAGAGGACGGGCTGGCCGGCGTCAGCGTCGAGCCGCAAGAGGCCCGGCCGCCGCGCAAGGTCTACCACCTGACGCCCGACGGCCGCCGCGCCTATGAGCAGTGGCTGACGGAGCCGGTAGAGCTGCCGCGCGAGTTGCGGCTCGATTTCATGCTGAAACTTTTCTTCGCCATCGAGGAAGGGCCGGAGACGACCGCGCGCTTGATCCAGCAGCAGCAGAACGTCTGCGCCCAATGGCTGGCCACTTGGGGCGAAGCGGACGCGGACGCGCCCCCCTT
>CAYNOL010000070.1:0-2832 GCA_964398825.1 uncultured Ardenticatenaceae bacterium | reverse complement strand
CCGCGCCCGCGGCCGAAGAAGCGACGACGCTGACCGTCTTCGCCGCCGCCTCGCTGACCGACGCCTTCACCGAGCTGGGCGGCCAGTTCGACGCCGCCAACCCCGGCGTGACCACTGTGTTCAACTTCGCCGGCTCCAACGCGCTGGCGACGCAGATCGCCGAGGGCGCGCCGGCCGACGTCTTCGCCAGCGCCAACAACGCGCAGATGACGGCCGCCGTCGAGACGGGCCGTGTGGACGCCGGCGCCCCGGCCCAGTTCGTCACCAACCGGCTGGTCGTGGTCGTCCCGGCCGACAACCCTGCCGGCATCGAGC
This sequence comes from uncultured Ardenticatenaceae bacterium, assembly GCA_964398825.1. Classification (GTDB taxonomy): domain Bacteria; phylum Chloroflexota; class Anaerolineae; order Promineifilales; family Promineifilaceae; genus Promineifilum. The sequence goes on along the minus strand of CAYNOL010000070.1, from coordinate 2,517 downwards.
GTCTGCAGGATTTGGCCGGCGACGACGTGCTGCTCGTGCTGGCCGCCGAAGAGGTGCCGGTGGGCGGCTATTCGCTGGAGTTCGTCGATAAGGCGTCGACCGATCCCGAGTTCGGCGCCGCCTTCCGCGACGACGTGCTGGCCAATGTCGTCTCCTATGAGGAGAACGTGCGCAGCGTGCTCAACAAGGTCGTCCTGGGTGAGGCCGACGCCGGCATCGTCTACACCAGCGACGCGGCCGGGATCGACGGCATCAGCCAACTGGACATCCCCGACGCGCTCAACGTCCTGGCGCAGTACCCCATCGCCGCGCTCAATGACAGCGCCAACGGCGGCACGGCCGCGGCCTTTGTCGACTACGTGCTGAGCGCCGACGGCCAGGCGATTTTGGCGAAGTACGGATTCGGGCCAGCCAGCCCTTAATGAAGCTGATCGATCTGCCCCGCGAAAGGCAGCGCAAGCGGCCCCCCCTGCGCGCCCGCAAGGTGGAAGGGTGGTGGGCGCTTTCGCTGCCTTTGCTGTTATTTCTGCTGCTGCCCCTGCTGGCGCTGATCTTCTTCAGTTCGCCGGCCGAGCTGGCGGCTAACCTGCGGCTGCCGCAGGTGCGCCAGGCGCTGAGCCTCAGCCTGCGGACAAGCACGGTGGCGACGGCGCTGTCCGTGGCGCTGGGCATGCCGGTGGCCTACCTGCTGGCTCGGCGGCAATTTCCCGGCCGCGCGCTCATCGACAGCCTCATCGACCTGCCCATCGTCCTGCCGCCGGCGGTGGCCGGTCTGTCGCTGCTGCTGGTGTTCGGCCGTCGCGGCTGGATCGGCGGCTGGCTGGCCGAGATGGGGATGCGCGTCACCTTCACCGAGGCGGCCGTCATCATCGCCCAGACCTTCATCGCCGTGTCGCTGTTCGTCCGCGCGGCGGCCATCGGCATCGCCGCCGTGGATCCCGAGATCGAGGATGCCGCGGCCATCGACGGCGCCAACCGCCGGCAAACCTTCCTGCGCATCACGCTGCCCCTCTCGCGGCAGGCGGTTCTGAGCGGCATCGCCCTCGCCTGGGCCCGCGCCATGGGCGAATTCGGCGCGACGATCATCTTCGCCGGCAACTTCCCCGGCCGCACGCAGACGATGCCGCTGGCCATCTACATCGGCTTTGAGCTCAATCTGGATGTGGCCGTGACGCTGTCGGTGATCTTGGTGGCGTTTTCATTCGTGGTATTGGTGCTGGTGAAGGCGGTGTTTGAGCGGGATGATGGGGATGCTTGAGACGGCGAATCAGATATCGTGACCCAAGCGTTTATGCCGGATAGAATAGAGGTCTTCAGTTTTGTGAAGTGAGACAGAGGCGTAAATGAAAATAGCGATTTTCGGAGCCAGCGGCCGCACCGGCCGCCACGTGGTTGAGCAGGCATTGGCGGCCGGGCATGAAGTAGTTGCCTTTGTCCGCACGCCCGCCAAGTTGGGCATTGAGCATGAGCGGCTAACTGCGGTTCAGGGAGATGTCGCCGATGCGGCGGCCGTCGAACAAGCGGTGGCCGGGGCGGATGCCGTCATCAGCGTCCTGGGGCCGAGTGACAACAGCCCCGATCAAAAAGTGAGCAAGGGAACGCGCAACATCCTCGACGCCATGAAGAAGCACGGCGTCATTCGCTTCGTCGCCTCGGCCGGCGCGGGAATTCCCGACCCCAACGATTCACCGGGCTTTATGAACAAGCTGATCAACCTGCTCATCAAGACAACCTCGCGCAATGTCTACGAGGACATGCGCCAAACGGCGCAGATCATTCGGCAGTCCGATCGGGGGTGGACGATAGTGCGCGTGCCGAGGCTGACCGATGGCTCCAGGACCGGCCAAGTCAAGGCCAGTTGGGTCGGCAAGGGCATGGGTATGCAGATCACTCGCGCCGATATGGCCGACTTCATGCTTGACCAAATCACCGATGAGACCTATCTGCGTCAGGCTCCGGCTATCAGCAATTGACGACAAAAAACCGGCCTTCCCTCAATATCGGGGAAAGCCGGTTGTTTTTTTGGCTTCCAGAAACCGGGTTTTCATGAAAAACCCGGTTTCTGATGTTATACATCCAAATTCCGCACTTCACTCGCATGCGTCGTAATAAACCGGCGACGCGGCGCCACTTCATCCCCCATCAGCATGTCGAATGTTCGGTCGGCCACGACGGCGTCCTCGATGGTCACCTGCAGCAGAGTGCGCACGGCGGGGTCCATCGTCGTCTCCCACAACTGCTCGGCGTTCATCTCGCCCAGACCCTTGTATCGCTGGAGCGAATACTTCTGCCCGTTCACCTTCTTCAGCAGCGCTTCCCGCTCCGCCTCGGTGTAGGCGTAGGAGATCTCCTTGCCGTGCTTGACTGCGTAGAGCGGCGGCTGAGCGATGTAGAGGTGGCCGTTCTCGATCAGCGACGGCATGTAACGGAAGAAGAAGGTCAGCAGCAGCGTGCGGATGTGACTGCCGTCGACGTCGGCGTCGGTCATGATGATCGTTCGGCCGTAGCGCAGATTGC
>CAYNOL010000069.1:0-16975 GCA_964398825.1 uncultured Ardenticatenaceae bacterium | reverse complement strand
CCATGGTCTGCCTGCCGGCGACGATTAACAACAACCTGCCCGGCACCGAGCTGAGTGTTGGGGCGGACACGGCGCTGAACAGCATCATCGGGGCCGTGGATAAGATCAAGCAGTCGGCCGTCGCCTCGCAGCGTGCCTTCATCGTCGAGGTCATGGGCTATTATTGCGGTTACCTGGCGCTGATGAGCGCGTTGGCCTCGGGCGCGGAGCGTGTCTATCTGCATGAGGAAGGCGTGACGATGCGCGATCTCGTCGAGGACGTGGATGAGTTCCGCAATGCTTTCAAACACGGCAAGCGGCTGGGGCTGGTCATCCGCAACGAAATGGCCAACGAAGTGTACACGACGAACTTCATGCGCCTGCTCTTCGAAGAGGAAGGGGGCGACCTGTTCGACGTGCGCCAGGCGATCCTGGGCCACATGCAACAGGGGGGCACCCCTTCGCCGTTCGACCGCATCTTCGCCACGCGCCTGGGCGTCAACTGCATCGACTTCCTCGAGGAGCGTATCGACCGCAACGAACTGGTGGGCGCGTGCATCGGACAGATCCGCGGCGAGATTAAGTTCACCAGCCTCGATGACCTGCCGCGGCTCATGGACTATCGCTACAGCCGGCCGCTGCATCAATGGTGGATGGACCTACGGCCGATCGCCCGCGTCATGGCCCGGCAAGGTTCGTCCATCCCGGGCGACGATTACAACGGTTAATTTCATCCGTGTGTCGATCAAGATCTGATAGGCGGGCCGCGCCCACCTGTCAGGTCTCCAGTGGTATATTCGGATGTTTGCATCAGTTATAGAAGGAGAACTTTTCTTATGAGAATCGGAATCTTGACAGGCGGCGGCGACGTGCCGGGCCTGAATCCTTGCATCAAGGCAGTTGTCAACCGCGCCGTGGACGCGGGGCACGAAGTGTTCGGCATTCGCCGGGGGTGGGGCGGTCTGCTCCTGATGGATCGCGACGATCCGGCGACGATCGAGAAGTACATCTGGCCGCTGGACAACAACGCGGTGCGAACCATCGACCGCACCGGCGGCACGATGCTCCACACCAGCCGGACAAACCCCGGCAAGGTGCGTCCCGGCGATGTGCCCGATTTCCTGAAGGACCCGGAGCACCCCGAGGCGGAAGCGGCCGACCAATCCCCGCGTGACTTCACCCCCCACGTGCTGAAGAACCTGGAGCATCTGAAAATCGACCGGCTCATCCCCATTGGTGGCGACGACACGCTGAGCTACGGCGAGCGTCTACACCGCGAGGGCTTCCCCGTGGTGGCCATTCCCAAGACGATGGACAACGACGTCTACGGCACCGACTACTGCATCGGCTTCAGCACGGCCGTGACGCGCAGCGTCCAGTTCATTCACCAGTTGCGCACCAGCGCCGGCTCGCACGAGCGCATCGCCGTCATCGAGCTTTTCGGCCGGAATTCCGGCGAGACTGCGCTGATCAGCTCCTATCTGGCCGGTGTCGATCGCTCCATCATCTCCGAGGTGCCGTTCGATCCCGAATTGCTGGCTGAACTGATCACGAAGGACAAGAGGGCCAATCCCAGCAACTACGCCATGGTCACAATCAGCGAGGGAGCGCACATGGTGGGCGGCAAGGTCGTTGAGTATGGCGAGACCGACGCCTACGGCCACCGCAAGCTCGGCGGTATTGGCGACATCACCGGCGAGGCGTTGAAGAAGCTGACCGGCGAGAACATCATCAGCCAGAAGATCGCCTATCTGATGCGTTCCGGTGCGCCCGACGCGCTCGACCTCATGGTGGGCACGAATTACGCGCAGCTGGCCGTCGATCTCATCGTCGGTGGCTCCAGCGGCCGCATGGTGGCCCTGCGCGACGGCGCCTATACCCACGTGCCGATGAGCGTCGTCACCAGCGGCGTCAAGCGCGTCGACGTGGACGAGCTGTACGACGCCCAGAACTACCGGCCCAAGGTGCGCCACGTGCTCGGCAAGCCGATGTTCCTTTATTGATCCCTAAGTCGCGGCAAGCCTCCGGTAAGGCGCGGCGGACCCTCGGTTGGTGTTCGCCGCGCCTTTTTCGTTGGCGCGTCGGGCAGATGAGCAAATCGTGCGCGACGGGTGATAGATGACTGAGTTATGGGCCATGACACTTGACGAGCTGCCCGTCGTCTCATTAGAATAGTTGTACCCTTCCGTCCGTCACATTCGTCTTATTGTCGTAGGCCCAGCTTCTCGTAATCTTTCTAATGGATCGTTTCCACCGCTCTCCGCTACTGGTACTTTTTCTGATTCTCACCCTCTCCGCGCTGGCCTGTCAGGCGCTCTCCGTCGCGCAGCCGAACGCCAATCAACCGGATAGCACCGCGGCCGACCAGCAAGCCATCGTCGACCAGGCGGTGGCCACGGTCATGGCCCGCATCCCCGCCCAATCCACCGGCGCGCCGGTGGTGACCACCCAGACCGCGCCAATCAGCACCGATCTGGAAGCGGCGCTCACATCGCTATACCATCGCGTCAACCCGGCCGTCGTCCACATCTTCGTGCTCGACGAGCAATCGTTCGTCGCCGGGACGGGCAGCGGCTTCGTCTATGACCTCGAGGGCCACGTCGTCACCAACAACCACGTCGTCGCCGGGGCCAGCGCCCTGGAAGTGGTCTTCCCCGACGGCCAGCGCCGCCGGGCTAACGTCGTCGGCACCGACGTGGACAGCGATTTGGCCGTCATCCGCCTCGATTCGTTGCCCGAAGGCGTCCAGCCCATCCCGCTGGGCGACTCGAACAACGTGCAGGTGGGGCAGTTCGCCGTCGCCATCGGCAATCCGTTCGGCGAGGCGGGCTCGCTGTCGCTGGGCATCGTCAGCGGGCTGGGCCGCTCGCTGGCGTCGGATCGCATCGCCGAGGGGGGCGGCCGCTACTCATTGCCGCGCGTCATCCAGACCGACGCGGCCATCAACCCCGGCAACTCAGGCGGCCCGCTGCTCAATCTGGCCGGTGAGGTCATCGGCGTCAACAGCGCCATCCGCACCAGCACCGGCACCAACTCCGGCGTGGGCTTCTCCATTCCCGTCAACGCCGTGCGGCAGGTGGTACCGAATCTAATCAGCGAGGGTATCCACCATTACTCCTATATCGGTATCCGCATGATCTCGCTTGATCTGGCCTCACAGCAGACGTTGGGGCTGCCGCAGGCTGCCGGCGCCTACATCACCGACATCACCCCCAACAGCCCCGCGCAGGCCGCCGATTTGCGCGCCAGCGGCTTCAACGACTCCGTGGGCATCCTGCCCGGCGGCGATCTGATCATCGCCGTCGAAGGACAGCCCGTCAGCAGCCCGGACGATCTCATCAGCTTTCTGGTATTCGAGTCGGAAGTAGGCCAGACGATCACGCTGACCGTCATTCGTGACGGCGCGCAGATAGACGTGCCTCTGACGCTCGGCGAGCGGCCGTAGCGCCACCCGCCGGTCTGAGGAGGGTATAAACCCGACGCGGGCGGCCGCTTGGCCGCCCGGCAAATTGGTGACATGAACAGGTAGGAGGTTTCCATGTTTAGCCAGGACCACATGCAAGAGCTGGTTGCGTATGAGGGCAACGGCAGCGGCGTTGTCAGTGTCTATCTGGACACCGACAACACGCGCCAGACCGTGGAGGCGATCAAGTTAACCGCCCGGGGCCTCCTGAAGGAGGCCCAGCCGCGTTATGAGAAGGAAGCCCAAGCCATTGAGCGCTACCTGGACCTCAGCTACGATTGGTCCAAACCGGGGTTGGCCTTGTTTTGTGCCAAGGGGGGCGACTTCTTCCGGGCTTATGACTCTCCCGTCGCCTTCCGGAATCGCATTCGTTTGAGCGCCCGCCCCTACGTCAAACCGCTGACCCATTTGCTCGATCACTACGCCCACTTCGGCGTCATCGCCGTTGACCGCGTCGGCGGCCGTTTCTATGACTATCACCTGGGCGAGCTACAGTCGTCTGACAGCTTCACCGGCGAAGAGGTTCGCCGCATCAAGGACGGGGCGGGCTCGTCGGCCGTGGGGCGACGCGGCGGCGGCACCAGCGGCCCCGGCGGCGGCAAGCACGAGGACGAGGTGACGGCGCGCAACATGCGCGACACGGCCGCCGCCGCCCAGCGCTTCTTCGCCACGCGCCCCATCCGGCGGCTGTTTCTGGGCGGCACCAACGAGAACGTGGCCCAGTTCCGCGAGCTGCTGTCGAAGCAGCTGTTGAGCTGTCTGGCCGGTTCCTTCCCGGTCGACATCGACGCCGGGGAGCCCGAAGTGCGCCAGCGCGCGCTGAACCTGCTGCGCGAAGTCAACGCCGAGCGCGAGGCCAAGCTGGTGGAGCGGATGCTGACGCTCCACGCGCAAGGGGGCGCGGCCGTGCTGGGGCTCGACGACACGTTGCAGGCTATCTCTGACAAGCGAGTGGACACGCTGATCATCAGCGACGGCTTCCGCACGCCCGGTTACATTCATGAGCCTTCAGGCTTCCTGGTGGCCAACGTGACGCGCAGCCCGCTGCCCGAGTCGGATTTGACCGAGGCGGCCGATGTCGTCGAGACGGCCGTGGCCCAAACGGTGGCCCAGGGCGGTCACGTCGAGGTCATCGCCGAGAATCCCTATCTGGAAGAAGCGGGCCGGATCGGGGCGATCCTGCGCTACTAGTCACTGTGACGGTGTTTTAGAAGGCGCGGCGTGCCGGCGACGGCGCGCCGCGCCTTTTCCGTTCTCCTACCGCTCATGGACGCTTGCCGCGCTTTCGTCGACGCTCTGGCCGTCGCGCCGCCGCTGCCCAACGTGGTCAATCCATACCAGGGGGATGGGGCCGACGCCCGCCGCCACAACCTGGCGCTCTACCTGCAGCAGATGCGCGAGCGACGGCCGCGCCTGCTGCTGGTGGGCGAGGCGCCGGGGCACCGCGGCTGCGGCGTGACGGGCGTGCCGTTCACCAGCGAGGCGTTGTTGCTGGATGAAAATAGTCCGTTCGGGCTACTTGGCGTGGCGGCCGGCTTTCGCGCCTGTGGGGCGGATGCTCCCCAACGAGAGGCGTCGGCCACGGCCGTCTGGGCCGCGCTGGCCGAACTAGACGCCCTGCCGCTGCTGTGGAACGCCTTCCCGTTCCACCCGCACCAACCCGGCCGCCCCGCCTCGAACCGCACCCCCACCGCCCGCGAGATCGAGCACGGCCGCCCCGTGCTGATGATGCTGCTGGAATGGTTCAAGATCGAGCGGGTGGTCGCCGTGGGCAACAAGGCGGCCGTAGCTCTGGCGCGGTGGGGCGTCCCGGCGGCCAAGGTGCGGCATCCGGGGCATGGGGGGCAGGTGGCGTTTCGGCAGCAGTTGGCGGCTGCTCTTGGCGAAAATCGGGAACTTTGAAGACCTCAGACCACAGATAATATTTTTACCGCGGATGAAAGCGGACAGCATTCGAATTCGAACTCGACATAAGAAAATCCGTTGTTATCCGTGAGAATCCGTGTCAAAAATATTCTCCCCCTCTCAACAAAAACCCTAAGGTTCCAGCGCCGAAAAGTAATCCCGAATCAAATCCTGCAGGCCGACGGGGATCTCCCCCGACGATAACGCCTCTATCGCCGCGTCGCGGTAGTCGCCGAAGACCTGGTCATAGGGTACGAGGCTGCCGCCGGGTTGGTTGCCGGGGTCGGACGGAGTCAGCCCGCCGAGCGGCCCGCACGATTCGGGATCGGCCAGACATTGGACTTCCAGCTCCATGTCTTGGCCATCCCCCTCGATATCCGTCGGATTGGGGACGAAGACGTTCTCAACGTGACCACCACCGGGGCCGGGGCCGCCGGTGGTGCCTTGTTGGCCGCCCGTTCCGCCGGAGCCTTCTTGCCCTTGGCCCTGCCCCTGCCCTTGTCCTTGGCCCTGCTGCCCGCTCTCACCCTGGCCGCCCTCGGCCGTCTCGCCCGCCTCGCCGCTCTGGGCCACGGCGCCGCGCGCTTCGCTCAATTCGTCGGCCGCGGCCGATGCTCGCTCGGCGGCGGCCTGGGCCTGCTCGCGTGCTTCCAGACCTTCGGCCGCTTCGGCCAGCGCCTCGCCGGCGCTCGCTGTGTCGCCGTCAGCCAGCGCCTCGGCCGCTTCTGCCAGCGTGCCCGCCAACGACGGATCCGCTTCGGCCAGCGCCTCGGCGGCCGCGGCCAGCCGCTCGGCCAGCGCTGCCCGCGCCTCGGGAGTTAGCCCGTCGAGCATCCCAGCCAGCGCCGACACGGCCGCGCTGGCCTCGGCCAAATTCCCTTCGGCCAGGGCGTCGGCCAACGGGTTGGCGCTGTCGTCGCCGCGCAACGCGTCGGCCGCCTCGGCCATGGCCCGTTCCAGCGACGGGCCGGCCAACTCATCGCCGAGCGCGCGCAGTTCCGCCTCAGCCTCGGAGAGCGCTGCCACTGCCTCTTCGCGGCTGAGGCCGCCCTGTTCGAGCGCGGCCAGCGACTCCTCGATCGGCTGCAGCAACGCCTCACGCTGCTCCGGCGTCAACGCCTCGTCGGCGGCGATCGCTTCGGCCAGCTCGGCCAGCGCTTCCTGCTGCGCCTCGATCGTCGCGGCCACAGCTCGCTGCTCCAGCAGGGTGGCCTCCTGCGGGTTGGGCAGCCAGAGCAGCAGCGCCAATACCACGGCCACGGCCGCGGCGGGTAGCCAGTCATCGGCGCGCGACCGCAGCGGCAACTGCCGGGCCGCGTCCACCCGCGCCGCCGCGCCCAGCGCGTCGTCGAGCTGCCGCGCGGCGATGTCGGGCGGGACGGCCAGTTGCCCCGACTGAATCTCGACGGCGGCCGTCATCCGCTCGCGCAGTCCGAAAGTCTGGTCGGCGAACCGGGCCTGCGCGTGGACGGAGCGGCGCCCCAGCAGCGCCGCCAGCCCGGCCACCGACAGGGCGATCAGCCCCAGCGCGGCCGCCAGCAGCGCCAACTCGCCGCGCAGCAGCAGGGGGCGGCCACGGCTGAAGACGGCGACGAGCATGGCCAGCAGCAACCCGGCCAGCAGCCCGCGCGGCAGCCAGCGCAGCAATGTTTGTTGCCGGCGGCGAGCGTCCCAGCTTGCCAGATAGCCCAGCAGCGCGTCGAAGCCGGAAGGGGTCATACGTCGCTGATCCGGCGGACGCGACGCACAGTGGCGACGTAGAGGAGCGCCGCGCCTGACAGGTGGAAGAGGATGAACAGCCACCAGGGGGAGAAGACCCACATACGCAGCGTGCCGATGGTATGGGCGTAGCCGAAGATGGCGTCCTGCCCCAGTAGGAACGCCTCGCTGAGGCCCAGCGTGATCGGCAGATTGGTGGCAGCGATGATCAGCCCGATGTAGATCAGGAGCCTCTCCGTCGCTGGGGTGACGGTGTTGAATAACCCACCCATCGAGCCGAGGAACAGCAGAGCGATGAAGGCCACCGTCGGGATGCCGAAGGTCATGAACAGCGCGCCGCTGAAGGTGGCGACGGTGGCCGTCAGCGTGGAACGCATAGACGCCGAGCACCACAGGCCGTAGAGAGCGTAGGCGACGGCCGCTACCAGCACCAAAACCTGCGACACGATCAGCTCCACGGCCGACAGTCCGCCCAATAGAAAGGCTATACTCTGCAACGGAATGGAGACGATGACCAGCAGGAAGATGTAGCTGAGCGAGGAGACGAGTTTGCCCAGGACGAAGGCATGGGCCGAGAGCAGCGTCGTGCGCAGCAGGTCGAACGTCTGCCGCTCCCGCTCGCCGCTGACGGCCGCGGCAGTGAAGGCCGGGCCGATGAACGTGACCAGCAACACCTGCACGCCCAGCACGGCGGCGAACAACCCCTTGCCGGCCGTGCGGGCCATCGTGCTGCTGGGAAAGGCGCCGCTCGACACGTAGATCAGGTAGACGAACAGGATCGCCGCGCTGAGCACGACGAGGTAGAGTGACAGGACGGCGAACGCCCGCCGGCCGCGCATCCGGCTGCGCAGCTCCTTGACCGTGACCGGGTTGTTCAGCACGCCGGCCAACGGGTTTCGGCGGGTGGGGGTGGTTGTTGTCTCACTCATCGTTGTCATTCATTATAACCGGCCGCGCGGCGGGGCGTGTCGCCTCTAATCCGCCATTCCCTGGGTGACGTGCAGGAACACATCTTCCAGATCGCCGCGCTCCTCGCCGAAGGACAGCACCGGCAGACCGCGCCCCACCAGCCCGGCCAGGAGTTGGCTCAATTCGGCGTCGCTGCCGCCGAAGTCGAAGGCCAGCGAATCGGCCGATTGCCCCGCCTCGCCCGCATGGATTGAGACGATGCCTGGCTGAGCGCGCAGCCACGCCTCAGCCGTCTCCAACGCCTCGGCCGCGCCGGGCAAGAAGCGAGCGACGATCAACCGGTGGGCACGCAGCCGGGCCATCATCTCCTCAACATTGCCCGCGGCCACCAGACGGCCGTTCTCGATGACGCCGATGCTGGTGCAGATGTCGGCCACCTCGGACAGGATGTGGGACGAGAAAAAGATCGTCTTGCCCATCTTCTGCAGCTCGCGCAGCAGTTCGCGCATCTCGATTCGCGCGCGCGGGTCCAGGCCGCTGGCCGGCTCGTCGAGGATGAGCACCTGCGGGTCGTGGGCCAGCGTACGCGCCAGGCAGAGCCGCTGCTTCATCCCGCGGCTGAGCGCCTCGACATAGGCGTCGCGCTTGTGCCCCAGGTCGACCAGCGCCAGCAGATCGTCGATGAGGCCGGGGCGGACGGCGGGGGGGATATTGTAGCAGGCGGCGAAGAAGTCGAGGTACTCCCACACCTTCATGTCCTCGTAGACGCCGAAGAAGTCGGGCATGTAGCCGATGACGCGCCGCACGGCGTCGGGGTCGGCGGCGACGGAGTGGCCGGCGATGCGCGCCTCGCCCGACGTCGGCCGCAGCAGCGTCGTCAGGATGCGCATCGTCGTCGTCTTGCCCGCGCCGTTGGGCCCGATGAAACCGAAGACCGCCCCTTCGTCGATGCTCAGGTTGAGGCTGTCGACGGCGGTTAGATCGCCGTACCGTTTGGTCAGGTCCTGGAGTTCGATAATGGCGGCCATAATTCTCTACCGAACCGGTATCTCCAGCAGCAACAACGTCAGCCCTGTCTGCTCCGCCGGCCGGTCGCCGGTGACGACCGTCTCCTGCGCGCTGCCCTCCATGAAACCGGCCAGGGTGATCCGCTGCGTCGGGTCGGGCACGGTGTCGGGATTACCCGATTCGCCGGTGTAGTGGGCCAGCAGCAATTGCCAGCGCGGGTAGGCCTCGGGATCGTTGTAGTAGTCGGCCGTACCCAACAACAGGCTGGGATCATTGAACAGCGGATTGGGATAGACGAAACCGGGCGGGAACATCGGCGACGGGGTGGGCGCAGTCGAAGCCGGAGCGGGGGGCGGCAGAGAGACGACGACCGACTGCTCGCCCCCCGGCGCCACGTCGCCCACGCCTGTTTGATCGGCCCCCACGCCGCCCACGTCGCTGCCGTAGACGATGACGCCGTTCTCCAGCGTCCTGTCCGTCCGGTTGCGCACCGTGACGTTCAGCGTGCGGCCGTCGGCCGACAGCGTCGCCTCAGCTTCGATGGCCGGGCGCGGCGTGTGCGACTCGACGATGAAGGTGGCGACCTCGCTGGTGTCGGTGCGCACGTCGCGGAGCGCCAGTTCGCCCGTCCGCTCAACCGCCCCCACGTTGCCGCCGTTGACGACAGTCCCAAACCCTTCCTGGAACGGGAACGCTGTGGCGTCGAGCGGCAGGGCGATGTCGTACCGGGCGCGGCGCGGCGAATAGAGGCCCAAAACGGTCTGCGTCCGCAGCCGCTCGGCGTCGATGGAGCCGTAGGCCACGCTCATGGCGTTGAGCGTGGCCGTGTTGCCCCGCGTCGAGAAGCCGGTGAAGAAGGTGACGGCGCTGAACAGCAGCACCAATGCCGGAATGGTGATCCAGGCCAGTTCGCGCCGGTTCATCCGGCGCAGGATCAGGAAGTTGATCGGCCCGATCACCACCGTGTAGATGACCAGAAACAGGAACAGCTGCCAGATCGACGGCAGGCGCAGGCCGGGGATGAACGACACCGCCTGCGCCGCGGCGTACCCTTCCTGGATGCCGCCGGCCCACGGGGGCGTCAGCGGCGCGTTGGCCGCGATCGCTTCCCATAGCTGCTCGCCGCCCGGCCAGCCGGCCAGCGGCGGCAGCTTGGGGTCGAGGGCCAGGAAGAAGACGCTGCCGCGCCCCCAATCGCGCCGGGCCAGGATAGGCATGCCGTCGTCGTGGATGAGCAGTTCGCCCGTCGTCAGGCGGCTTGTCGTGATGACATACGGCCCCGGCGCGCTGAAGGGCTCACCGGCGAACTCGCTCAGCGCGGCCACGTCGGGCACGCTCTCCACGCCGCCGACCGCCACGGGCAACAGGTCGGCCACGCCCGCGGCCGTCGTCGGGCCGCCCGGGCCGCCGGTGACGACGAGCTGGCCGCCGTCATCGAGCCACGCGCGCATAGCGTCGAGTTGCCCGGCCGTCAGGCGGCTGGTGTCGGTGTCGTCAAGGATGAGCACGTCCAGCGCCTGCCACGCGGCCGACACCTCGGGCAGCTCAGCCGTCTCCAGAAAGGCGACGGATGCATCCGCCCGGCCGCCGTGGATCGTCTCCAGAAACGCCAATCCGCCGGGGTTGGATGTGATGACGCCGTAGAACAGGTCAGAGCGGCCGACGTTGTTGAGCCGGTTGACGTCGACCTCGGCCATCAGTTGGCCGTCGCTGACGAGCCGCACGCGCAGCCGGGCGCCGGTGTTGGACGTATGCACCACCAGCGGCACGCGCTTGTCCGACCCCGTGGGCAGCGAGATGGGGGCGCTGAAATACAACTCTTCCCCGGCCGTGGTGACCACCACGCGCAACTCCCCCTCGATGGGCGGGCCGTCGTTGCCGGCGGTGACGATGACGGGGATCGGCTCACCGCCTTCGTACAGCCCATCGAATCCGGCTTGCGCGCTGAGGGTCAGGCCGTCGGGCGGTTGGGTGGCCGGCAGCAGCAACGCGGCCAGCAGCCAGGTGAGCAGGATGGAGAGCGACATGGGCTAGAGGAATTCGATACTGTAGGCGGCGATTGGGGCGTCGGGCCGGAACGCTTCGACCCAGGCGACGGACTTTTCCATCAGGCGGTGGAGATACGCCTTGTCGTTGCCCACGGCCGCCAGACCGATGACGGCCGTGCCCCAGGCGTCGTGGCCGTCCACTTCGGCGGCCGACAGGTTGAACTCGCGGTGCAGGCGAACGACGATTGATTTGACGATACTGCGCTTCTCCTTCAGTGAATAGACGCCATCCAGCTGCAACGTGATGACGCAGGTGGCCACGAACATAGGCGCAATTGTCCCCAAACACGGCCGCCGGGCAAATGAGGGGCGCGTTAATGATTGGGGCTGTCTGCCTTTGCCGAAACAGTTACGGCGTACTGTGTTAAGATAATTCGTATACAGGATACGTATATTTATAGTAGTAGGTTTTATCGTTCGGGCTCGCAAAGGGCGCGAAATAGCAGAGGAATAATCGGATTACAGAATCATGTCGAAGGAAGAATTGGTTGAAAAACGGCCCCGCTCCAGGGCGAAGCTCGTCCTGCTCGGCCTGACGGTGCTCCTGTTGGTGATGCTGACCTTTCTGGTCTTCTCCATCGCCAGCCTAATCAACACCGTCAACGAGGGGGCGTCGTCGGCCATTGAGCCGATTGGTGACCGCGTCCGCTCGCTGCTCGTGCCGGCCACGCCGGTCATCCTGCCGAACCCGCAGACGGTGGTCAGGCAGATCAATGACCTGTCGCGGCTGGAGACGGCGTCGTACGAAATGGAGAAGGTAGTGACGGCCGACTCGGAGCAGAGCGGCATTATGGGCATCCTGCTGGGTGAATCGATGATCTTCATCGCCTACGGCAAGGTGTATGCGGGGGTGGATTTTTCGAAGATGACGGCCGCCGACCTGGTGGTCGTCGATCCCGACACGGTGATGGTTCATCTGCCGCCGGCGGAGATCTTCACCGATATCCCCGTGCTGGACAACGACCGCTCCTTTGTGGCCGACCGGGACACGGGGCTGCTGACGCGGGCCGATCCAGAGCTGGAGACGCGCGTGCGTCAGGCGGCCGAGGCCTCAATCCGTGAGGCAGCCCAGAGCAGCGACATCCTCAACCGCGCCAACACCAACGCCCAGACCTACATGCGCAACTTCCTCTCCGGCCTGGGCTTCACGGAGATTACCTTCACCCCCGATACGCCGCCGGCCGTCGAGCCATACCAGCAGGAGATACCCAAGGGGTACTATCTGTTGCCGACGGCGACCCCGACGGCTCCTTAGCCATCAAGACCTGACAGGGGGCGCAGTGAGGCGCTGGATGACTAAATAGCGTCGAGCGCTCACCTGTCAGGTCTCATAGAACCTAACCCGCGTAATTCCAACCCATATACGGCAGGGTCAACGTCGTGTTAACGTCCCCTTCCTTCAGGATGACGGCGTTGACCACTTCCCCTACGAGCAGATCGTGGTCGCCGCCGACGTCGACGAGTTGCGCCACGCGGCACTCGATGACGGCCGACGCGCCCTCCAGCACCGGGCAGCCGGTGACCGGCGCGGGCGTCCACGGCGCGGTGTTCATCTTGTCCGGATTCTTGGCGCGCGACTTGGTGTACGGCTTGATGTGCTCGCTGTCCTCTTTGTTGAACAGATTAATGGCGAACACGCCGCCGGCCTTGATCACCTCGTAGCTGTAGGCGTTCTTGGCCAGACCGAACATCACCAGGCGCGGCTCATACGACACCTGCGCCAGCCAGTTGCCCACCATCGCGTTCACTTCGTCGCCGTTGCGCGACGTGATGCTATAGAATCCATACGGTATGCGCTTCAGGGCTTCCTTAATCGGGTCTGTGGTCATTGATTCCTCCGGGTATGTATCCCGGCCGCTGATATGGGCCGGGGGTGAGTTCGTTTGATTCTAGCAAAGAGGTAGCCTTAAGCCACCTGCTCCATCACCGTTATGCGTATTCCCTCGTCACTCCCCTATCTGCGCGCGGCCACGCTGGCCTTCGCCGCGGCCGCGCTGGCTTGGATGTCGCTCGAGGGAACGCTATGGCTGGATGTGGCGTTGGCGCTGGCCGGTCTGGCGCTGGCGTTGGCGCATCTGCTGACGCGCTGTCTGGGGGGGCGGATGGTGGCGGTGGGGCGCTTCGTCGCGGCCGCGGCGGCCGTCGGGCTGGTCTGCGGCGCGGCCTTGGCGCTGCTGACCCTCTTTCTGATGACGCTCAAGACGGGGCTCCACGCCCACGGCCCTGAATATACCCCGCGCGAGATAGCCTGGGTCTGGGCCCAACTCCCCCTCTGGAGTGGCACGGGTGGCTTGGTAGGCTTGGGGCTGTCCTTGCTGGTTGTGGCAATGATAGGAAGAAATTAAACACGGATGGGACACAGATTTTACGGATGAAACGGATTTTAGCGATCAAATTATCGGTAATATCCGTTTCATCCGTGTCCCATCCGTGTTTAATTCTTTTCCTCTTAACAAATGCGAGGCAGGATTTCTCCCGCGAGCATGTCAACCACGCGGGTGCTGCCGATGGCTGTGCGCAGCAGCACCCGGCCGCTGGGGGCGGCCTGGACGCGGCCGATGATGACCGCCTCTTCGCCGTAGCGTGTGGCCCGCATGGTCGCCAGCACCGCCTCGGCTTCCTCGGCGGGCACGACGGCCAGCAGCTTGCCCTCGTTGGCGATGTAGAGCGGGTCGAAGCCCAGCATCTCACACGCCGCGGCCACAGCCGGGCGCACGGGGATAGCCCGTTCGTCGAGCACGACGGCCACGCCCGACTGCCGGGCGATCTCGTTCAGCGTCGTCGCCACGCCGCCCCGCGTCGGATCGCGCAGCACGTGGATGTTGGGCCCGGCCGCCAGCATCGCCGCCACCAGGTGGTTGAGCGGCGCCACGTCGCTGGCCACGTCGGCCTCAAAGCCCAACTCGCCGCGGGCCCCCAACACGGCAATGCCGTGATCCCCCATCGGGCCGGACAGGATGACCACGTCGCCGGGCCGCGCTTCCGCCCCGCCGATCTCCCGCTCGTGGGCCAGCACGCCGACGCCGGCCGTGTTGATGTACAACCCATCGGCCTTGCCGCGTTGCACCACTTTCGTGTCCCCGGCCACGATGTGGACGCCCGCCTCGACCGCGGCCGCCTGCATCGACGCCACCACCCGCGCCAGCAAGGCCACGTCCAACCCCTCTTCGAGGATGAACCCGGCCGTCAGATAGAGCGGCGTCGCGCCCGACATCGCCAGGTCGTTGACCGTGCCGCAGACGGCCAGCCGGCCGATGTCGCCGCCCGGGAAGAAGAGCGGCGTCACCACGTGGGAGTCGGTGCTGATCGCCAGGCGGCCCGGCGGCACGTGGACCACCCCCGCGTCGTTGCCGGCGCGCAGGGCAGGGTTGTCGAACGGCTGCTGGAACAGGCGGCCGATCAAGTCGTGGCTCATTCGGCCGCCGCTGCCGTGGCCCAGCACGATCTTCTCGTCGTGGCGCAACGGCACGGGGCACACCGGCCCTTCCATGACGGGAGTCGTCGTTTCCACAGCGGTTGTTGCTTCAGTAATCATACTCTGTTCCTTGAATCAGGCGGGCAGGGGCTCGAAATCGTCGCTCGTCAGTCGCAACTCGTCGCTGCTCAAATGCCGCCCGTAGCGGTGGTAGGCGGCGCACGCTCCCTCGGAAGAGACCATTGTCGCCCCCAGCGGCGACTCCGGTGTGCATTGGACGCCGAACGCGGGGCAGTCGTGGGGCTTCTTCAACCCTTGCAGGATCTGACCGGCGATGCACACCGGCGACTCCTGCGTGCGAATCTCACCCACGTCGAAGCGGCGCTCGGCGTCGTAGGCGGCGAACGCCGGGCGAAGCCCCCAACCGCTGGCCGGGATGAGCCCCACGCCGCGCCACTGCCGGTCGCGCACCTCGAACACCTCGTCGATGACCCGCTGCGCCGGGGCATTGCCGTCGTGGGTGACGGCGCGGCCGTAGGCGTTGACCACCTCGGCCCGGCCCGCCTCAAGCTGGCGCACGACGGCCAGGATGCCGTTGGCCACATCGAGCGGCTCGAAGCCCGTGACGACGATGGGCACGCCGTACTGTCGGGCGATAGACGGGTACTCCCAGTAGCCCATGACGGCGTTGACGTGCCCCGCGGCGAGGAAGCCCTGAACGCGATTGTGGGGCGAGCTCAGGATGGCGTGCATCGCCGGCGGCACGCAGACGTGGGAGACGAGGACGCTGAAGTTGGTCAGCCCCAGCGCCCGCGCCTGCAGAACGCTCATCGCGTTGGCCGGGGCGGTCGTCTCGAAGCCGATGGCGAAGAAGACCACTTCCTTGTCGGGGTTGGCCTGGGCGATCTTGACCGCGTCGAGCGGCGAGTAGACGACACGCACGTCGCCTCCCGCGGCCCGCACGGTGAACAGATCGCCGCCGCTGCCGGGCACGCGCAGCATGTCGCCGTATGAGGTGAAGATGACGTTCGGCCGCGCGGCGATGTCGAGCGCCTTGTCGATCAGCTCCAGCGGCGTGACGCAGACGGGGCAGCCGGGCCCATGCACCAGCTCGATCTGCGGCGGCAGCAGTTGGTCGATGCCGTGGCGGACGATGGCATGGGTCTGGCCGCCACAGATCTCCATGATGACCCATGGGCGGGTGACGGTGCGGCCGATCTCGCGAATGGCGACCTGCACCAGTTCGGCGTCGCGGTATTCGGTGACGTATTTCATCGCGTTGTCCTCGGTTAGGCCGGCTCGGGGCCCAGCTCCTCTTCCAGATCGGCCATCTCGCGCAGCGTCTCCAGCGTGGCGTTGGCTTCTTCCTCGCTCAGCAGGCTGATGGCGAAGCCCACGTGGATGACGGTGTAGTCGCCCACGGCCGCCTCGGGCACGTAGGCCAGACACGCCTCGCGTAGCGTGCCGCCGAAGTCAATGCGGCCCATGGTCAGGCCGTCGGCTTCGTAAATGTCAATGATTTTTCCGGGTACGCCCAGGCACATAATGATTTAATTCCTTTCGTTGTTGAATGAACGAAGTCGATAAGCTGCCACGGCCGCCTGACCCAGCGCCAGCCCGCCGTCGTTGGCCGGGACGAGCCGGTGGGTGTAGACGGAAAAGCCGCCGGCCGCCAGCAGCGCCAGCGCCCCGCGCAACAGCGTGGCGTTTTGCCACACGCCGCCGCTGAGGACGACGTCGTTCAATCCATGTTCGTCGCGCAATCTCCGGCAGACATCGACTACCATGCGGACCACACCGTTGTGGAAGCGTGCGCCCACGCGGCCGAGCGGCACTCCGGCCCGCCGGTCGGCGATGAGCGCCGGCCAGACGGGGGCGGGGTCGATAATCCCATTCGCATAGTCTAGTGGGTAATGGCCCGTCTCGTCCGGGTCGGCCAGCGCCTCGAATTCGACGGCCGCCTGCGCCTCGTAGTTGACCGTCTGCCGCACACCGGCCAGCGCCGCGGCCGCGTCGAACAGGCGGCCCATGCTCGAAGTCGGCGGCGCGTTAAGACCATGGGCGAGCTGGTGGCTCAGCGCGGTCAAATGAGCGTCGCCCAGAGCGCGGCCATGGGCGACAGGGGGCAACGCCTCGTCCCACGGCAGCCCGGCGGCGTCGAGTTGCGCCAGGGCCATGCGCCACGGCTCGCGCACGGCACGGTCGCCGCCGGCCAGAGGCGCGTACTTCAGGTGGGCGGCCCGCGTGTATCCGGCGTAGTCGGCGATGAGAAATTCGCCGCCCCAGATCGCGCCGTCGTCGCCGTAGCCCGTGCCGTCGAAGGTCACGCCGATGACCGGCGTCGCCCCGTCCATTCCGTGCTCGGCCATGCAGGCGGCGATGTGGGCGTGGTGGTGCTGCACGTTGATCAGCGGCAGGCCGTCGCGCGCGGCTCGCTCCCGGGCGTAGCGACCGGCCATATAGTCGGGATGCAGGTCGCAAGCCAGCGCCCGCGGCTGGACGTGGAACAGCCGCTCCATCAGGGTTACG
>CAYNOL010000068.1:0-16979 GCA_964398825.1 uncultured Ardenticatenaceae bacterium | reverse complement strand
GCCCGAACGGGTTGACGCGGAAGGTGGATGGGCTGCAGATGAATTGAGCGAATTGGGGGTTTGGGGAGGGGTTGGGGATTGGGGATTAGAGAT
This sequence comes from uncultured Ardenticatenaceae bacterium, assembly GCA_964398825.1. Taxonomy (GTDB): domain Bacteria; phylum Chloroflexota; class Anaerolineae; order Promineifilales; family Promineifilaceae; genus Promineifilum. Next base: position 16,886 of record CAYNOL010000068.1, on the reverse strand, counting down.
TGAGAGACTGAGAGATTGAGAGACTGAGAGATTGGCGTAGTCTCCCAGTCTCCAGTCCCCCAGTCCCCCAGTCTCCCCGTATCTCGTATTTCGTATCTCCTTGTGTCGGCTAGCCGACAGAACACCCGACAAAAATAGTGTATCATACACGACATACTACCCACCCACCCAGGCCGGGCGTGCCGGCCACGACAGGAGACATCACAATGCACCCAACGTCCCGTTTCTTCTCTGTCCGCCGCCCGTTGCGCGCTGCGGCGCTGCTGGCCCTCTTGCTGCTACTCGGCCTCGTCGGGCTGCGGCCGCCCCCCGCCGCGCTGGCCGCCTGCGACCTCACGGGAACAGCCGCCGGCAACACAGACGCGCTCAACGCCGCCATCACCGCCTACAACGGCCTCGAAACCCCCTGTGACTTCCTGATCGAAATCACAGCCGACATCCTTCTCGACGAAGACCTGATCGAAATCATCAACGACAACCCGGACGTCTCGCTGACCATCAACGGCAACGGCCACACCCTCGACGCCGATGGAGCGTACGAGGCGATCCGAATTCACACGACCGATGTCACCATCAACGACCTTACCATCCTCGGCGGCGTCAACCACGGCATCTACGCCTCCGACGGCACGCTGCGCGTCAACCGTGGCCGAATCGAAGGCAACACCCAACACGGCATCAGCACCTACAATGGCGATATCGTCGTGCGCGACACGCTCGTGATGGACAATCTCAACAACGGCCTGGTGATCGACGGCCCCGACTACATCCTCCACCTCATCAATACCACTATCACCGGCAATACTGTGAACGGCGCCTTGTTGACCTGGGGCGAATCCCACCTGACTCACGTCACGATCACGGAGAACGGTGGAGTCGGGCTCTGGCTCTATCACGGAACCGGAACCGTCCACAACACCATCGTGGCCGACAACGTCGGGGATGATTGCCGCCAGCAGGAAGGAGACACGGCCGAATTCCAGCACACGCTGGTCGAAGTCAACGACGTCGGTAACCCATGCGGCGTCGAGAACGGAGTGGCCGGCAACATCGTCGGCGACGACCCGCTGCTGACCCCGTTGGCCGACCACGGCGGCCCCACCCCCACCACGCTGCCCGCCAAAGACAGCCCCGCCCGCGACACCGGCGACAACGATCTGTCGGATGACGAGGGCGGCAACTGGCTGACCACCGACCAGCGCGGCGACATCGCCTACCCCCGCAAGCTCTTCTCCACCGTCGACATGGGCGCGGCCGAGAGCAGCTGCTCCCCCATCACCACCGTCGGCAACAACGCCGAGCTCCGCGCGGCCATCAACTGCTTCAACGCCACGGAGACGGGCGAGCCCTACGTCATCTCCCTCGACAACTCCATCACCCTGGACGCCGACCTGCCGGAGTTCACCAACGACACCCCCGGCATCACCCTGGACATCGTCGGCAACGGCTACACGCTGGACGGCAACCGCCGCTATAACGGCCTCAGATTCAACAACGTCCCCAAGGTGGAAATAAGCGACATCGTGCTGGCAAACAGTGCCGAACATGCCGTCGCCGGCCACGAAACGGAATTGCGCGTGATGGACAGCATCATCATGGACGCGATGTCCAACGGCATCTACACCTACAACACCGATCTGGTGGTACTCGACACCGCCATCATCAACAACAAATGGCGCGGTGTCCATTCGACCAGCAACACCCTAACGACCTACGCCACTCTCATCAACACGACCATCGCCGGCAACGGCGTGGAATTAAAATGGGGCATCACCGTCGAAAACGCCAACACCGTGCGCCTGGCCCACGTGACGCTGGCCGACAACAACGGCGGCCTATTTATCAAAGACGTCTCCGGGCTGTTCGTCGAGAACAGCATCCTGGCCGGCAATGGGCCGGATTGCCGCAAAGAGGGGGGCGCGCCCGCCCACATAGTCAAATACTCGCTGGTTCAGGTCAACGACCCCGACTCCCCGTGCGACGGTCTCCATGAGCCGGGCGCCGAAAACATCGTCGGCGATGACCCGATGCTGATGCCGCTGGGCTACCATGGCAGCCCGACGCTCATCATGCCCCCCTACGAAGCAGGCGGCGACGACAGCCCGGTCATCGACGCCGGCAACAACGACCTGTCCATTGACACGAACCACGACCCGATCCAATTTGACCAGCGCGGCCCCGGCTACGACCGCAAGCTCAACGGCACCGTCGACATGGGCGCCGTCGAGGGGGCGGTGGCGGTCACCTGCCCCACCTTCCCCGTCACCGTCAACGACGAAGCCGGGCTGAACAACGCCATCTTCTGCTATGGCCTGATCACCACGCCCGGCGACTCCGTCATCACCCTGGGGGACCATATCGCGCTGACGGAGTCGACCTACCCCATCGACAACCCCAACAGCGGCGTGGCGCTCACCATCGACGGCCAAGGCTACGCCATCGACGGCCAGGGCTTCACCGGCGTGCGGCCGCTGACCATCGACTCCATGACCACCGTCACGCTGGAGGGAGTCGCCGTCGGCCGCGGCAACGTCCCCGGCCGGGGCGGCGCCATCTTCAACGAAGGCAACCTGACCCTCGACCTGGTCAATGTGGCCCACAGCGTGGCCGGCGAGGGGGGCGGCGGCATCTTCAACACCTTCGGCGGCGTGGTCACCATCATCGACAGCCAAGTGGCCGCCAACGCGGGCGGCTACGGCGGCGGCATCGTCAACGAAGGGGACATGACCATCACCGACACCATCGTCGTGCAAAATGGAACCCTGGTCGAGGTATGGGCGCGCGGCGGCGGCATCGTCAACGAAGGGGATCTGACCCTTGTCCGCTCCTATATTGAGAGCAACACCGCTTCGGCCGAAGAGATCGCCTACGGCGGCGGCATCTACAACGAAGCCCGCCTGCTCGTCCGTGACACGACCCTCTCATACAACACGGCCGAGTCGCCGGAAGACGCCGTCGGCGGGGGCATCTACTCCTTAGCCGACCCCCTGGATGTCATTCATGACGGGTTCGCCGCCGAGCTATTGATCATCAACAGCACCATCAGCACCAACGCCGTCGTCGCCGGGTCTGATGCCGCCGGCGGCGGGCTGTTCGCGGGCGACGGCCTGTGCTGCGAACCGCTGCCCGATGCGGCCGGCGTGATGATCAGAAACACGACGATAGCCGGCAACTCGGTGGCCGGCAGCGACCTCCTCTACGGCTCGGGGGCCTACTTCGTGGCGTTCAATCCCCCCGGCCTGTCGGCCAACGTCTTCAACAGCATCGTGGCCGACAACCTCCTCAACGGCGCGGCCGGGGGAGATTGCCAGGCGGCCGATCTCGGCTTCATGGAGTTCGTATCGTTCTACAGCCTCTACTCGTATGCCGATGAACACGCCTGCGGGTTGGCCACGGGCTACCCCGGCGCCAACGGCAACTGGGTCGGCGTCGTCGCCCACCTCGGTGGGCTGGCCTACAACGGCGGCGATACCCCCACCCACATGCCCGGCCCCGGCAGCCCGGCCATCGACAACGGCAACAACAACTCGGCCCGCGACGAAAGCGGCAACCCGCTGGAGGCCGACCAGCGCGGCTATGAGCCTCGCATCGTCAACGGCACGGTCGACATCGGCGCCGTCGAAGTGGGCGCCGAAGAGCCGGCCGGGGACGCCGCCCTCTACATGACCGCCGCCGCCTCGGGCAAGGCGTCGGGCGGGTTCCCGTTCGACAACTCCGACATCCTGCAGTGGGACGGCACGACCTGGACGACCTACTTCGACGGCTCGGTGGCGCTGAACGCCCCCAAGAAGTCGAGGCACAACATCAACGCCTTCTGGATCGGCGACGATGAGATCATCATGGCCTTCCTGCAAAACGCCCGCGTCGTGCCCGGAATCACCCCCACAGTCGACGGCACCGACCTGGTCCGCTGGGACGGCAGCGCCTTCTCGCTCTGGTTCGACGGCTCCGACGTGGAGCTGAACATCAAGGGGCGGGAGCGGATCGACGGGCTCCACGTGTTGCCCGGCGACGAAGCACCCGTCATCTTCGAGAGCGGGACGTGCCTCTACTATCTGCTCATCAGTACCCAGGGGCCGGGCATGGTGACGGATTATGACGGCGGCAAGCTGAAGTTCGGCGGCGAGGATGTGCTGGGCTTTTGCGCCACCGGCCTGGGCGAGACGACGACCGGCTACTGGCACATGTGGCTCGACGGCTCGGACGAAGGGGTCAAGAAGAACGCCATCGACAGCATCAGCCTCAGCGCCGACCGCGAGACGTTCTATGTGACCACCAGAGCCAAGTTCAAACTCGACGCCGCCAACGGCAACCACTCGTCCGTCTACGCCTATGACCGCAACACCGGCAACTTCAGCGGCCCCCTCTTCGTCGCCAACCAGAACGGCCTGCCGAAGAAGGTGAATGGGTTGCAGATGGATTAGGGAGAATTACGAATTACGAATGCTGTAGCATAGGCTGTTAGCCTGTGGGCAGATACGAGATACGAGATACGAGATACGAAAGAAAGCCCCGTATCTCGTATCTCGTATCACTTTTGTCGTCTAGATGACAGACTTGGCATAACAAATCGTATATTCTATACGACAGTTACCAACTCCATAGTCATGTTGGGGCCGGCCGGCCCATCAGGAGGAAATTACCTGTGTCCCATTCAACCCACTTCCACCCTGTTTCGCGGCCTTTGCGCGCTTCGGCGCTGTTGGCCCTGCTGCTGATTGGCCTGTTCGGGCTGCGGCCGCCCCCCGTCGCGCTGGCGGCTTGCGGCGGTGTAACCATCGTCACCAACGAGACGCAGCTCAACAACGCCATCACCACGTTCAACAACATCTCGGTAGCCTGCAACTTCACCATCGAACTGTGGGGCTACATCTACCTGACCGACTCGACGAAAGTCATCGACAACGACTTCTCCGGCGTCACATTGACCATCGACGGCAGAAGCCTCCACATCGACGGCCAGGGCACCGAGGGGGTGCGGCCGCTGACCATCGCGGCCGACACCGTCGTCACGCTGCGCCGCATCACCATCACCGGCGGCAACCCACTGGACGTGGGCGGCGGCATCTCCAACGAAGGCCACCTGACCATCATCGACAGCATCATATACGACAATACGTCCCGGGTCGATGCTAATGCATTGGGTGGCGGCATCTATAACTATGGCTCCCTGAGCCTCGTCCGCACCACAGTCAGCGACAATACCACCGAAGCCAATAGAGGTAACTCCTGGGGTGGCGGTATCGCCAACTTGGGTTCCCTGCTCATCCGTGACTCGTCCATTTTCGGCAATGAGGCACTGTCCGCTGGCTCCGCTCGAGGCGGCGGCATCCTCACTTTTGGGTTGACTGGTGTGGCCGAGGGGGGTGCGGAGCTTAAGATCATCAACAGCACCATCAGCGAAAACAGCACCGCATCGAGCGGTAATGGCGCATCGGCCGGCGGGCTGTACGTAACTACCAATGTCGGAGAGGGGTCCACACCGGTGACGCTCATCAACACCACCATGGCCGACAACCGGGTGGCCAACACTGGGGGTATATCCGGCAGTGGGGCGCGCTTCGAAGGGGGTCCCGAGTACCTTACCATTGCCCTCACCATCCATAACAGCATCCTGGCCAACCACGTCGTCGACCAGCCGGGCAAGGATTGCCAAATTACGGATGGCAGCAACTACGAGTTCACATCGCGCAACAGCCTCTATGGCAACAGCGGCGACGACGCCTGCGGGCTGGCCGCGACCGGCCCCGGCCCCGACGCCAACGGCAACATCGTCGGCCATGACCCCAAGCTCGGCTCGCTGGCCACCAACGGCGGCCCAACGCAAACTCATATGCCGGCCCCCGACAGCCCGGCCGTCGACGCCGGCGACGACGACTTGGCCAAGGATGAGGGAGGCGACGCCCTGCTCACCGACCAGCGCGGCACGGGCTTCCCGCGCAAGCTCTATGACCGCGTCGACATGGGCGCCGTCGAGAGTTTTTGCGCGCCTGAAATGAGTGCTGCCAACGAAGCCGAGCTCAACGCCGCCATCCGCTGCTACAACCGCATCAGCACCCCCGGCGACTACACCATCACCCTGTCGGCCGAGATCGGCCGGGCCAATTCGACCCCCTTCATCAACAACAACACCCCCGGCGTCTCGCTGACCATCGAGGGCAACGGCTTCGCCATCGACGGCCAGGACAAGCCCGGCGTGCGGCCGCTGACCGTCGTGGCCGACACCGTCGTCACGCTGCGCCGCATCACCATCACCGGCGGCAACCCCGAGGACGAGGGCGGCGGCATCTACAACGACGGCCGCCTGACCATCATCGACAGCGTCATCCACGACAATACGGCCTCGAGCCTTGTTTATGCATTTGGCGGCGGCATCTTTAACCGTGGTTCCCTGAGCCTCGTCCGCACCACAGTCAGCAACAATATCGTCACAGGCGGAAATGGTGGCGCCCAGGGTGGCGGTATCGATAACCTGGGTTACCTGCTCGTCCGCGACTCGTCCATAATCGGCAATAGGGTGTTTTCGCAGCATGAAGCCTTAGGCAGCGGCATCTACTCCTACACGGAGGGAGCGGGTGTGAAAGGGCTGAAGATCATCAACAGCACCATCAGCGGCAACGATACCGAATCGACCTTCAGTACCACAGTGAGCGGCGGGCTGAATGCGGTCGTTGTTGGGGAAGATGTGAGTGAGCCGGTGCCGGTGATGCTCATCAACGCCACTGTGACCGACAACTCAGTGAATGGCAGTGGGATAACCCTTGGCAATGGGGTGCTCTTCAATGTGTCATCCACCGGCTCAAATCCCGTTATCGCCATCCATAACAGCATCCTGGCCGGCAACAACACCGGTGAATACCCCGGCATGGACTGTGTGTTACATGGAGGCAATCTATCCGCGCTCGTATCGCGCAACAGCCTCTATGGGCACAGCGGCAACAGCGCCTGCGGGCTGGCCGCGACCGGCCCCGGCGGCGACGCCAACGGCAACCTCGTCGGCCACGACGCCAAACTCGGCCCGCTGGCCGCCAACGGCGGCGACACGCAAACCCACCTGCCGGCCATGGACAGCCCGGCCGTCAACGCCGGCGACGACGACCTGGCCGTGGACGAGGGCGGCGCCGACCTGCTCTTCGACCAGCGCGGCGCGGGCTACGACCGCGTCAACGGCAGCGCCGTCGACATGGGCGCCGTCGAAGCCGAAATGACCGTCTTCATGTCGGCCGCCACCTCCGGCAACGCCCCCGGCGTGGGCAACTACAACAACGCCGACATCCTCAAGTGGGACGGCAGCACCTGGTCGAAGTTCTTCGACGCCGCGGCCGCCGGGCTGGCCCCCAACAACAAGCCCAAACACAACGTCAACGCCTTCTGGATCCCCGACCCCGACGCGCCCGACGTCGTCATGGCCTTCGCCCAAAACGGCCGCAAGGTCGGCACCCTGCCCGGCAAGGTCGACGGCATGGACCTCGTCTGGTGGGACGGCACCGACTTCTCCCTCTGGTTCGACGGCTCCGACGTCGGCCTGACCAAGAAGACGCCGGAGAAGATCGACGGCCTCCACGTGCTGCCCGGCGACGCCGCCCCCGCCCTGTTCGACAGCGTCACCTGCCACTACTACCTGCTCATCAGCACCATGGGGCCGGGCGACGTAACCGCCCCCGACGGCAGCCGCCTCAAGTTCGGCGGCGAGGACGTGCTCGGCTTCTGCATGACCAACCAGGGCGAGACCACGGCCGGTTTCTGGCACATGGTGCTCGACGGCAGCGCCGAGTACGTCAAGAAGAACGCCATCGACAGCATCAGCCTCAGCGCCGACGGCCAGACGCTCTACGTGACCACCAAAGCCAACTTCGTCGCCGACTCGGCCATCGGCGGCCACTCGTCCGTCTACGCCTACGACCTGGCCACCGAGCTCGGCGGCGGCGACGGCGCCTTCAGCGGCCCCCTCTTCCGCGCCGCCCCCAACGGGTTGACGAAGAAGGTCGACGGGCTGCAGATGGATTGAGCGAATTGCGGATTTTTGGGGGGATTAGGGATTAGAGATTAGAGATTGAGAGATTGAGAGACTGGGAGACTGAGAGACTGGCGTAGTCTCCCAGTCTCCAGTCCCCCAATCCCTCCCCTACCGCCGAATAACCTGAATCGGAATCTCCGGCGAAAGCGTGTGCCATGTGCCGCGCTGGGCCAGGCAGTTGGCGCCGTCAAAGCAGACCACCATCCGCAGGGTGTAGTTGCCCCCCTCGGGCAGCTTGATGTGGTCGTCCCACGACAGGCCGCCGGGGGAGATCTTGTCGTTGTTGCCGCCGTAGCTGTGCTGGTACCACTCCGGCCGGTCGACGCCGTCCTTCTTGGGCATCACCCCCAGCGCGTCGAACGGCACATCGCCGCCGGTGCTGTTGGCAATGGTGAACTCGAACCAGATGGAGCCGCCGACGAACAACTCGGCGCGATCCTGAATGGCGAAGTGGGACGCCGTCAGCCCGTTGGCCCCCGTGGGCGGCGCGGGCGGCGGCACCGGCGTGGGCGGCACGGCCGTGGGCGGCACGGCCGGCGGCGCGGGCGGCGGGGGCGCAACCGGCTGCTGCACCACGGGCGCGGCCGTCGGCGGCGGCGTGGGCGTCGGCTCCTCGGTGGGGGGCGCTTCGGTCGGCACATCGGTGGGCACGGCCGTGGGCAAGGCCGGGGCGTTGGCGCTGCCTTCGTCCGGCTGTTCCGCGTCGGGCTGCCCCGCATCGGGCTCCGTCGTGTTGGCGGCGATGATGGGCGGGGGTTTCGTCGCCGGGGCCGACGTCGGCGCGGCCACCACCGTCTCTGCGGCGGCCGCGTCCGGCTCCTCAGCCCCACCACAACTGATCAAAACAGCCGACAGCAAAAACGCGCCCAATGCCGCGGCAAATCGTTGACGTTTCATAGCTACTCTCTACTTCTCTCGGACCGCGAGCGGCCGCAAACAGGCCGCTCGCTTCCAAACTAATTTAAATCGCCGGTCCATCCCGTTCAGACAAGCCCGGTGAGAGTAGCAAAACACAGCGCCGGACGCAATAGCGCCGCGGCCGAGCGAACCCCGGCCCGCCTACGGCTCCGTGTCCGCCGGGTCGGCCGGGGGCGGAATGGGCATCGGCGGCAACACGTCGGCGGCCATCGGCGGCGGCGTCCTCGGGCCGGGCAGCGTCGACGCGGGCAGCGTCTCCTCGGCCATGTCCGTTGGCGGCGGGGCAGACGGCATAATCGGGATCGGCCGCCGGCGCCGCATCAGGAAACCCCCCTGATAGGCGAAGCCCACCACCAGCAGCATCACCAGCAGCAACCCCGGCCAAAACGTCTCGCGCAGCGCCGGCACCATCAGCATCAACGCGCGCATGATCAGCAGCGAACCCACCAGCGTGGACAGCACCACCATGCCCCAGTCGAGACGGCCGTGGCGCGATCGCCGGATGAGCGCCAGCCCAACAGCCCCGCCCACAACGGCCAGCACCCAGTTCAGCACCCCCCGTTCGACGCCAAAGGCGTTGAGCAAGGCCAGCGCTGCCGCCGCCCCGGCGAACGCGCCGATGACCAAAATGACCACTTCGATAATGCCGCGCGCGAACGCCGCCAGGAAGAAGCCCACCACGGCCAACCCCAGCACCACCAGCAGCTGCGTCACCAGCTCGGCGTTGGGCAACAACAGCTGCAGCACCACCACCCCCAGCAACCCGCCGACGGCCGCGCCCAAGATCGCCAGCCGGTGGCCGAACAACCACACCGCGATACCCAACAAAAGGATAAGGATCGGATATAACATGCCCACTCTCCTGTTATTCGCGCAAACAACCAACACCTGCGCCCATTATAGAGGAAACGGCCGGGGAATTACCAATCAGGAATGTACCGCCTGCTTCGGGTTGCACTAGAAGAGAAACGAATACGTTTAACAAAGTAATGCGGCAAGTGGAAGGCGAGTTTCATTCCCACCCCTGCACCCGCACAGCAAAAAGAAATTGGGGATTAGAGATGAGACATCTCTAATCCCCAATCCCCCTGTCTATTCCGGATTACGGATCAAGGCTCGCGCGAGCGCCAATCCCCGATCCCCAATCCCTAGTCAACCATTACGGCCGATCGATCGTGACCAACGGCGAGCGCCACGTCTCCCAATGGTTCGGGTTGGAGCGGAGGCCCAGCGGCTTCAGGACGCGGATTTCGATGTAGTAATCGCCGTCCGGCACCATGCGGGTCGGGCCGTTGGGGTTGTTGTTCTGCAGACGCGTGCCGTCCCATGTGAAGGCATAGAAGCCGGTTGCGGTGCTGTTGCGAACCCAGTAATCGATGTCGACGAACTTGCTGAACTCGCGGTGTACCGGTTGGCCGTTGGACTTCAGGATCGACATCTCAACCACCCGCGCCTGGTGCTCGAAGTGGACCAGGAACGACGGCATGTTGTAGATGTCGGTCATCGTGAACTTGTGGCCCGGCTGCGTCAGGGCAAAGGTGCCGGCGATGCATTCGGTGCCGATCACGCGGAAGCAGCTCGTGGCCCGGCCAACCAACGGGAAGCCCGCGGTGCTGGGCGTCATGACTTTAATGTCCTGGTAATCGCCCTTGTAGCCGGCGAACGGCACGCTGTAGGCCTGGCCGCCGTCCCGCGGGGTGAAGACGACGTAGCCGCCGTAGAGGCTGCCGTCGGGAATCCCGGTCGGGGCGGTGATGCGCACCGCTACGCTCCGGCTGCCGTTGCGCGGCACGGTGATGGTCTCCTTGCTGAATTTCACGTCGGCCACGCCGAGGTAGTAGGTCAGAGCATTGGAGTTCGGCCCCGTGGACACAACCGGCACATGACTCACGTCATAGGTGACGGATGTCCGGCTGGTGTTGCGGACATACAAGCGGCGGACGAACCGGCCGGCGTCGCTCTCGCCCAACGACAGCTTGCTGGGGGAGATGGTCGTCGTCGACAGGATGGCGTCGTCGATGTCTATCAGGCCCGCGCCCTGGCGATGGACGTGGTCGAGCAGGCCGAGGCCCGGGTTCCCCGACCACACCGCCGGGTCGGCGCTGTTCAACAGAACGTCGCGCACTTCCTTGGGCGTGAGCTTCGGCCTGGCCTCCAGCAGCAACGCCACACCGCCGGCCACGTGCGGGCTGGCCATCGACGTGCCGCTGATGGCCGCGTAGCCGCCGTCTTCCAGCGGCCAGGTGGACATGATCTGGCCGCCGGGCGCGCCGATGTCGGGCTTCACCACCAGCTCGGCCGTCATGCCGAAGGAGCTGAAGGCAGAGATGAGCCCGCCGGTGGCGTTCTCAAACGGCTGCATGTCGTCTTGCCAATTCAAGGTCTGCGGGCCGGCATCGAGCGCGTCGCTGATGGCCTTGCCCTCGACATCGGAAACGGACACCACCGGGATGGTGATGGGCGGATCGCCGGCGACGGTGGGGTTGATGCGGCCGGGGACGTTGTTATAGATGACCACGGCCGCCGCGCCCGCGTCCTGGGCGAACTTCGCCTTCTCATAGAAGGAGCAAGTGCCGCGGCGGATGAGCACGGCCATGCCCTTGTAGGCGCCGGCGGCATGGGGGGCGCAGCCGTCGTCGACGGTCGTCGGCGTGCCCGTCTTGGCCAGCGGCAGGCTGCCGCTCGTCGGCGCCGCGGGCGCGCCGGTGGCCTGGTTATAGCCCGCCTTCACATCCGCCGGGGTGACGGTGAAGTAGTTCATGTCGACCGTGGTGTTGTCGAACGACGCCACGCCGATGACACGATTGCCGACGCCGGGCGCGCCGGCCGAGTAGATGCCGTTGGCGCCGCTGTTGCCGATCGACGCCACGATGACCATGCCGCGCTTGACCAAAAGGTCGGCGGCGGCGGCCGTCGGGTACTGCGGCCAGGTCATGAACGCCGAGCCGATGCTCATGTTCAGCACGTCCATGCCGTCGCGATAGGCGCGCTCCATGGCGGCGATCATGATGTCGGACTCGGTGGAACCGGCGCAGCCGAAGACGCGATAGGCGCCGAAGGTGACGTCGGGGGCCACGCCGACGACCTCGCCGTTGGCGCCGACGATGCCGGCCACATGGGTGCCGTGACCGTTGCAGTCATCCGGATACGGATCGGGCGAGGGCACGGGGTTGTAGGTCGGGTTGCCGGGGTTGGCGTCATAGTCGTCGCCGACGAAGTCCCAGCCGATATCCACGCGACAGCCGGGGCCGAAGCAGCCACCCAGGTCGGGGTGGTCATAGTCGACGCCGGTGTCCATGATGCCCACCTTGATGCCCTTGCCGGTGTAGCCGAGCTCCTTCTGGGCGATGTCGGCCCCGGTCATCGACAGCGCATAGGCCATGTCGGGCTCGCTGATCGTCTCGGGGATCTCGATGTCGACGATGGGATAAACGGCCTTGACGCCGGGCATGTTGCGGAACTGGGACGCTTCCGTCGGGCCGGCCATAACGGACAGGCCGTTCCACAGCGTGTTGAACGAGTAGCGCTCGTTATAGACAACGCCGTCTTCTCGGGCGGCCGCGCGGAACGTCGCCCGCTCCAGATTCATCCGGTTGGGATTGCCGCCGTCGGCGACGGGCCGGCTGTTGAATTCGATAAAGTAGCCGGATACTGATTCGCTATAGATGTCGCCTGCTTCAACCGCGGCTTGCGGTTCAAGCGGGAACAGTTCTTCCACGTCATCAGCGGCTATCAAACTCGTGGTCCCGATGACCAGAGTGGAGATTAGCAGGAAAACAATCAGCAGTCGTTTCATCACTCCTCTTCAATTGAAACCGTTGAACTATTTGTGTTGTTTTTTCCGGCGAGACGACAGCCGGAAAGGCTCCCAACATGAGCGGCCGCTACTGGGGGACGGCGAGCGGCCTTCACCACGACTATTGGGGAAATCAGCTTATGGGGTGAGGATTAATGAATAGCACAAACCTCCTGTTTGCAACCGATAGACGATCCCCCGGCCGGGTTGCCGCTGTGGGGACGGGGGCAGAGATTGAGTGATCAATCGTAAAAGGATGGGGCTCGTGGGGGGCGTGGGGGCGCGACGGGCGGACTGGCTGCCGGCCGGCCGGGGCGCGATTGCCCATACCAAATTGAAACTCCGTGCCGTTATGGACACGCATGATGAAAACCCTTCACGAGCAATTTATGGAACCACACTTATGCCGGCGCAAGAGGTGAAGTCGGCAGCGCACCGGCGAGGCTGGTTTATATCCCCGTTTTGCTAATGTGCAAATAGTAAAGAGGTACTATAAAGAAAGAGAAAAGTAACCACAGATGACCCGGATGGCGCGGGTATTTGTGCGGATCGGCTCGCGACAGCCAATCCCCCAATCTCCCTATCCCAACTACCCCCCCAAACCCATACTTTACGCTACAATCCCCACGATTCATTCAGGAGGTGTGTTGTCATGTTCCGTGCTGTCCCCGATCATGTGTGGGCGTTCGATTTGGAGTGGGTTCCCGACCTGAGCAGCGGCCGCCGCGCCTATGACCTGCCGCCCGACATGCCCGACGATGCCGTCTACGAGGCGATGTGGGCCAAGGGCGGCGCCACGCCCGAGCTCCCCCGCCCCTATCTGAAGACGATGTTGTGCCGCGTCGTGTCGCTGGCCGTCGTCATCCGCAAGGTGCAGGACGGCCACGTCTCGCTGTCCCTCTTCTCGCTGCCCGACGACGGCCCCATGCCGGAGCGGGAGCTCGTCGGCCGCTTCCTGCGCGGCGTGGGCGACGGCAAACCCAAGCCGCAGCTCGTCGGCTTCAACTCGCGCGAGGCCGACCTGCCCATTCTCATCCAGCGCGGTCTGGCCCAGGGCGTGTCGGTGCGCTCCTTCTGCCAGCGGCCGCAGCGATACTGGGAAGGAGTCGACTACTTCCACAAAAGCTCAGAAAGCCACATTGATCTTAAGGAAGTCGTCGGCGGCTGGGGCAAGGGCACGCCCAGCCTGCACGAGTTCGCCTGCGCCTGCGGCATCCCCGGCAAGATCGACACCAGCGGCGACAACGTCATCGAGCTGTGGCTGGCCGGCGACATCGGCCGCATCGTCGCCTACAACGAATTCGACGCCGTCACCACCTATCTGCTCTGGCTGCGGGTCGCCCACTTCGCCGGCCATTTCGACGACGCGCAACACGCCACCGAAGTCGACCGCGTCCGCGACCTGCTCCACGCCCGCATCGCCAAAGGCCACACCCACCTGGTGCGGTATCTGGAGAAATGGGACGGGATGGGAGCAATTACGAATTAGGAATGCGGATCACACTCCCGATCTTCTCTTCTAAACTAAATCTGCGGCTTCTCTCCCCTCTTTGTCCCTGCTGCCCAAAAAGAGTAGAATGGGCGCGGGAATCAGGAAATTCGGAGGATTGATGCCGCCATTACGTGATAGTAACGCCGTCCAGGCCTTGCAGGTCGTCCCGTTCTTTGCCAACATGCCCGACGAGCACGCCACCGAGCTGGCGAAAAGCCTCGTGCCGCGCCGCTTCGGCCCCGGCCAGGTCATCTTCCACCTCGGCGACCCCGGCGGGCTGCTCTATCTGATCAGTCGCGGCAAGGTCAAGATCAGCCACACCACCCCCGAGGGGCAAGAGGTCGTGCTGGCCATCCTCGGCCCCGGCGACTTCTTCGGCGAGCTGGCCCTCATCGACGACTCCCCCCGCTCGGCCACGGCCGTCGCCCTGGAGCCGAGCGAGACGTGGACGCTCCACCGCGAGGAGTTCGTCCACTACCTATCGGACAACCCCGACTTCGCCCTCCACGTGCTGAAGACGCTGGCCCGCCACATCCGCCGCCTCAACTCCCAGCTGGCCGACATCTTCTTCCTCGATCTGCCCGGCCGCCTGGCCCGCACGCTGCTGCGGCTGTCGGACCAGTACGGCCGCCACACCACCGACGGCACCATCATCGAGCTGTCGCTGACCCAGACCGACCTGGCCGAGATGACCGGCGCCACGCGCGTCAGCGTCAACAAGGCCCTCGGCCGCTTCCGCCGCGCCGGCTGGCTCCGCGTCAGCGGCCGCCAGGTCACCGTGCTGGACCGCGAGGCGCTGGAGGGACTGATCGAGGTGTCGGGCGGGGAAGCGTAGGGTAATTACGAATTACGAATTGGAGAGGGGATTAGGGATTAGGGATTAGAGACTGGGAGACTGGGAGAGTGAGAGAGTGAGAGACCAGGAGGCTGACCCACTGAAAACTGGTCATTGAATACTGAACACTGGCCACTGACCACTACCCCCACTACGCCTTGCGACACAAAACAGTGTATAAATACGGGATCGCCCGCTGAGCCGGCGACAGATACCACATGAGCGCGCACGATGACATCTTGAGCACCGGCGAGCCGGACGACATCCCGCCCGAGAACGTCACCGGCAAGATCGCCTACGGCATCCAGCCCCGGCCGCTGGCGGCCGCCTTGCTGCTGCTCGTGCTGGTGGCCGCGGCGTGGCTGCGCTTCGACGGCCTCAACTGGGACAGCGGCAGCCATCTGCACCCCGACGAGCGGCACGTGACGATGGTCGCCAGCGCCGTCCGCCTGCCCGACAACCCGCTCGACTACTTCCGCACCTCCATCTCGCCGCTGAACCAGTACAACGTCGGCTTCGGCTTCCACGTCTACGGCAACTTCCCGATGACCGTGACGCGCGCCGGGGCCGAGTGGCTCGACGGCCTGTGCCAGTCGGCCGCCGAACGCAGCGGCCAAACGCCGTCGTGGTGCCCCTACCGCTGGACGTCCTACGACGGCATCCACCTGTTCGGCCGCTTCCTGGCCGCGCTGGTCGACGTGGTCGCGGTGCTGTTCGTCTTCCTCATCGGCCGCCGCCTCTATGGGCAGTGGGCCGGGCTGTTCGCCGCCGCGCTGATGGCCTTCGCCGTCATGCCCATCCAGCAATCCCACTTCTTCACCATGGACACCTGGGCGGCGGCCTTCACCACCATCGCCCTCTACGCCGCCGTGCGCGCCGCCACGCTGGGCGACGCCGCGCCGCGCTTCCGCTGGCGCTGGTGGGCGGCGTTTGGCCTGGCGTTCGGCCTGGCCATCGCCTCGCGCATCAATCTGGCGCCGTTGGCGCTGGTCATCAACGTTAGCGCGGTGATTTGGTACCTTCGGGCCAGAGACGAGATACGAAATACCAGATACGAATCAAGAGAGAGCGAGTCGTATCTCGTCTCTCGTATCTCGTATCTGGCCATCCTCGGCGTCGTGCTGGCCGCGGCCGTCTCCGTCCTCACCTTCCGCGTGGCCATGCCGTATGCGTTCATGGACATCCGCATGGCCCAGGAGACGACGCTGGCCGAGACGGGGCAGCCGCCGGGGGCGATCGAGACGGCCGTCAAGACGCTCGTCGGCCTCAACCCCCAATTTCTGTCCAACCTGGCCGACGTCCAGCGCCAGCAAGCGCCCGAAGCCCTCTTCCCCCCCGCCATCCAATGGGTCGACCGCCCGGCCATCCTCTTCCCCCTCAGCAACATGATCCTGTGGGGCATGGGGCTCACGGCGGGAGTGTTTGCCTGGTTGGCACTCGCATGGGCCGTCTGGCGAGTGACGAGTGACGAGTTGCGAGCGACGAGTGAAGAAGAGAGCGCATCGGCCGACGAGCACCCCTCTTCGCTCGTCACTCATCACTCGTCGCTCGTCACTCGCGAATGGATGCTCCACGCCATTCCCGTCTTCTGGACGCTGCTCTACTTCCTATATATGGGCACGCGCTGGGTCAAGTCGGTGCGCTACTTTTTGCCGATCTACCCGACGCTGTTTGTGCTGGCGGGCTGGGCGATCGTCTATATCGCCCACAAGGCGGCCGCGGCGAGAATGAGCCGGGGAGAATGGGCGAAAGGGCGCAGGGGCGCAAATCTCGCATCTCGTATCTCGTATCTCGTATCTAACCGATGGGCCGTCTGGTTGCTGGCCCT
>CAYNOL010000067.1:0-17049 GCA_964398825.1 uncultured Ardenticatenaceae bacterium | reverse complement strand
AGCCACTCGAAGCGCTCCTTGCTCATGCCTTCTGGCAGGATGGCGACGGAATGGCAGGCCAGCAGGCGCGAGTCATACGCCCCACTGCGACAGTAGTTGCCGGTGCTGGGCCAGACGGCCTTCTGCGTCGTCGGGTCGAACTGGCCGGTGACCAGGCGCGGCACCAGACAGCCGTAGGCCGCGCCGACCTTGTGCGCGCCGGTGGGGAACCACTTGCCGACGATGACGACGATGCGCGCGTCGACGCCGGTGACCGCCTTGGGCAACTCCAGATAGTTGACGGGGCCGAAGCCGCCCCCTTCGACGACCGGCTCGTTATGCCAGTTGATGCGGAACAGGTTCACCGGATTCAGATCCCACAGGCCGACGTCGCGCAGCCGGTTCTTGATCGGCTCGGGGATCAGCCCCGGGTCGCGCTGCTGGGCAAACGTGGGAATGATGATGTTCTGCTCGCGGGCGCGCCGGACGGTGCGTTCGAGGGCTTCTTCATGAATGGACAGATCGATCATGTTGTTCTCCTAAGGCGATTTCAAAATAGCCAAACACCCCGATCAGAGGGGTGGAGCGTTCGCTATCGTAATGGATGATCCCAAAGGTGGCGGCAAAATGCCAAGAGGAGAGGTCGCCGCCCCCGGTCACGCCCATTATAGGCCCAGACGCGACACCCGGCGACAGACGTTCGTCACCCGTTTAAAGGCGAAATGTCATGAATAAGAGGAAATCTTTTTGACACGGATATAAACGGATGACACGGATTTTTCTTTTTATCCGTCACATCCGTCTTATCCGTGTCCCATCCGTGTTTAATTATTCTTATCCACGTGGCCGTTGAGGAGTGGTTTGAGGAACTGGCCGGTGTACGAGTCAGCAACCTGGGCGACTTGCTCGGGCGTGCCCTGGGCTACGATCTCGCCGCCGCGGTCGCCACCCTCGGGGCCCATGTCGATGATGTGGTCGGCCACCTTGATGATGTCGAGATTGTGCTCGATGATGACCACCGTGTTGCCCTTGTCGGCCAGCTTGTTGAGCGCGTGAATGAGCTTGCTGACGTCGTGGGCGTGCAGGCCGACCGACGGCTCGTCGAGGATGTAGAGCGTGCGGCCGGTGGCGATCTTCGACAGCTCGCGGCTCAGCTTGACGCGCTGCGCCTCGCCGCCGCTCATCGTCGGCGCGGGCTGCCCCAGGTGGATGTAGCCCAACCCCACGTCGGCCATCGTCTGCAGCTTGCGGCGAATGGGCGGGAAGTTGGCGAAGAACTCCAGCGCCTCGTCAACCGTCAGGTCGAGCACCTCGGCGATGTTGAGGTCCTTGTAGAGTACCTGCAACGTCTCGCGGTTGTAGCGCGCCCCCTTGCAGATGTCGCATGGGACGTAGATGTCGGGCAGGAACTGCATTTCGATGCGGTTTTGCCCCTGCCCCTGGCACGCCTCGCAGCGGCCGCCCTTGACGTTGAAGCTGAAGCGCCCCGGCTGGTAGCCGCGCAACTTGCTCTCCGGCAGATTGGCGAACAGATCACGGATCTGGTTGAACAAATTGGTGTACGTCGCCGGATTGCTGCGCGGCGTGCGGCCGATGGGGCTCTGGTCGATCTCGATCACCTTGTCCAGATGCTCCAGCCCCCGAATTTCCTGGTGCTTGCCGGGCAGCGCCTTCGAGCCGTAGAAGTGCTGGCTCAGCCGCTTGCTGAGGATCTCCACCAGGAAGGAGCTTTTGCCGCTGCCGCTGACGCCGGTGACGCAGACGAACTTGCCCAGCGGAATGCGGATGTCGACGTCCTTCAGGTTGTTCTCGGCCGCGCCGATGACCTCCAGCCACTCGCCGCTGCCGTCGCGCCGCTTCTTGGGCACGGGGATGTTCTTGCGGCCGCTCAGATAGGCGCCGGTCAGACTCTTCTTGTTCTTGGCCACCTGCTCCGGCGTGCCTTCGGCCACCAGCTCGCCGCCGTGCTTGCCCGCGCCGGGGCCCAGGTCGATGAGCCAGTCGGCCGCACGCATCGTTTCCTCGTCGTGCTCCACCACCAGCACCGTGTTGCCCAGGTCACGCATGCCTTGCAGCGTGTTGATGAGCCGGGCGTTGTCGCGCTGGTGCAGCCCGATGCTCGGCTCGTCGAGCACGTAGAGCACGCCCATGAGCTGGCTGCCGATCTGCGTCGCCAGCCGGATGCGCTGCGCCTCGCCGCCGCTGAGCGTGCCCGCCGTGCGGTCGAGCGTCAGATAGTCGAGGCCGACATTGAGCATGAACGACAGGCGCTCGCGGATCTCCTTCAGGATCGATTTGGCGATCATCTGCTGGCGCGGGGTCAGCGGCGTCTGCTCCTCGTCTTCGAGGCACAGCGCCCAATCGAGCGTCCGAACCACCGGCCGGCGGATGACGTCGACGATGGTCTGGCCGCCGATGTCGACGGCGCGGGCCACGGGCTGGAGCCGTGTGCCGCCGCAAGTGCGGCAGGGGCGATCGACCATGTACTCTTCCAGCTTCTCGCGCACGTAGTCCGACGTCGACTCGTTATAGCGCCGCCACAGGTTGGGGATGACGCCTTCGTACTTGGTGCGGTAGTTGCGCGAGGCTCCCTCGCGGTTGCGGTACCTGACGGTGACGGATTCGTCGCCGCTGCCGTAGAGCAGAATGCGCATCTGCTGCGGCGACAGGGTGCGCACGGGCACGTCTAGGGGGATGTTGAAGTTGTCGGCCGTGGCCTTCAGCAATTGCCAGTAATAGCCCGCCTTGTCCTCGGTCGGCCAGCCGGTGATCGCCCCGTCGCGCAACGTCAAATCCTTGTTGGGCACGACGAGATCGGGATCGATCTCTTTCTGCACGCCGAGCCCCTGGCAGTCGGGGCACGCGCCGTAGGGGGTATTGAAACTGAACGTGCGCGGCTCGATTGGCGGGATGCTCGTGCCATCGTAGGGGCAGTAGAGATGCTCGGAGTAGAGGTGATCGGCCGGCTTCTGGGGATCGGTCACGTCGTTGACGATGACGATGCCGCTGCCCAGCGCCAGAGCGGTCTCGATGGAGTCGGTCAGCCGGCTGCGATCGGAGACGGCTTCCTCGCTGCTGTCGTCGGCCGTGTGGCGGATGACCAGTCGATCTACCACCGCCTCGATGGTGTGGTTCTTGTACCGGTCCAGCTCGATGTTGTCGTCCACCTGATGGAGCTCGCCGTTGACACGCACGCGGACGAAACCCGCCTTGCGCACGTCGTCGAAGATGCCCTGGTGGTGGCCTTTGCGGTCTTGCACCAGCGGCGCGAGCACCTGGATGCGCGAGCCGGTGGGCATGGCCATGACCTGGTTGACGATCTGCTCGGCCGACTGCGGCATCACCGGGCGGCCGCACTGGGGGCAGTGGGGCGTGCCCACACGGGCATAGAGCAGGCGCAGGTAGTCGTAGATCTCCGTCACCGTGCCGACCGTAGAGCGCGGGTTGTGGCTGACGCCCTTCTGGTCAATCGACACCGCCGGGCTGAGCCCTTCGATGTTGTCCACGTCCGGCTTTTCCAGCTGGCCGAGGAACTGGCGAGCGTAGGCCGACAGCGACTCGACGTAGCGGCGCTGCCCTTCGGCGAAGATGGTGTCGAAGGCCAGCGACGACTTGCCCGAGCCGGACAGACCGGTGATGACCACCAGCTTGTCGCGAGGGATCTCCACGTCGATATTCTTCAAGTTGTGTTCGCGCGCGCCGCGCACGATGATCTTATCGAGCGACATATTGTTTCTTTTTCTTTTCGCAGCGCGACGGGGAGCCATAGGGAAATCCTTCGCGCGGCCGTCCGAACCGATCTATTATTCTATCATGCCGGCCGGCTGCACACCATTAGCGTTTGATTTGACGCGCCCTTGTGGGCGGGCGCAACACTTTATTTTAGCACAAATGGTCTAGCTGTTCAATGCGTCTGAGGGCGGATTTTGTGGGCAGTTTGGCGACATACGACATGATTGAGAGCCTCAGGAGCATGGCCAACTTCACCGAGATCTGAACACGGCGGCGGAATGAAAAGAGGCCATGGGGATCGACTGGTCGATCCCCATGGCCTCTTGGTATTTTGCAACCGTTAATCTTATCAAGCCTATCTGACGGCTGTTGATTTTCCGGTTTGGAACTTGTTAGCCCGAAATTGTGGGCAGGTGCACCCGATTCGGCAGAAGGGGCGGCGGGACGGGCGTGCTCGGTGGCGTGGGGCTGGGGCCCGGCGGCGGGGTTGGCGACGTGCCGTCCAGGTTGGCGCACTGGTCCTCGGCGCTGCCATGGACGACGTTGTTGCCGCCCGTGGGGGGCGGATTGTTGCCGACGCACTGCAGATCACCGTCAATGACATTGTTGGTGATGTTGGCGCCGCCGGTGTTTTGGAAGAGCTGAACGTTGCCGCCAACCTGGTTGTTGGAAGCCGTCAGCACCTGGTTATTATTCTCGAACTGGATGTCTCCGTCGACGAAGACGCCGTCGATGGTGGAAGCCCCACCTTGCTTGACCTGGATGTTGCCACCAACCGTTGAGCCGGAGCTGACGTTGACCCGCGCCGCGCGCTCGGCCTGCACGTTGCCGTCGATTCGCGCTGCGTTGGCGAAGAGGGTGGCGTTCTGTTCCACCTTGACGTTGCCCTCGACGCTCGTCCCGTTTAGGGTGCAGGTGGCGTTGGGGGGCACGCGCACATTGTCGACGGTGATCGCGCCAAGCGTGCTGCTACAGTCGATCTCTTCGGCGTGAACCACGGCCGCGCCGGTCAGAAAAACTGCCGATAGCGCAACCGCCATGATTGCGATAACAGCCCTTGAAATTCTGCTCATTGCTTACTCCTCGCCGCTTGCTTTACTGCGGATGAGCGATGTAAGCAGGTTGTTGAATCCGATTGCAAGTGACAGTTATATTGTACTACTCAGCCGTGATACTCCTCTGAGGAGTACATTAGAGCGTTTCCCATCTTGTTCCAACCCTTCGTTAACCTTAACCGTCCCATTCATGGCGCAGCAGTCCGTAGAGAATCATGTCATATCGCTGCCCGTCCCGGTGAACGTGCTCCCGGTAGACCCCTTCGCGGACGAAGCCCAGCCGCTCATAGAGCGCGACAGCCGCCGTGTTGTAGGCGAACACCGTCAGGCAGACGCGATGAAGATTCAGCTCGTTGAAGGCGAAGTTGAGCGCCAGTTGTATCGCCTCCTGGCCGTACCCCCGGCCGCGGTGGCGAGCCTCGCCGATGCCGATGCTGATGAACGTCGTCCCGTTCGACCAATCGACGCCGTCCATTTCCAGCAGCCCGAGCAGTTCGTCGTCGTCCAGCGGGCGGACGGCGAACAGGAACACAGTGGCGCTGGTCTGGCTCAATTCAAAGCGGCGGCTCAACTGATCTTCGTTGAGCGGGACGGCCGGGGTGGTGCTATAGAGGCGCAGGAAGTCAGCGTCGCTCCACCAGCGGGTGATGGTACTCATGTCCGACGGCGTGACGGCCGTCAGCCGAACCTTCTCGCCGCGCAACAGGTTAGGTGCTATCATGACGCTTCCTCATGCTAGGCGAGCTATCGCCGCCGGGGACCAAGGAGAGACATGAGTATAGATACCTTGCCAATCAATGACAATCACCGTTTGAACCTGCCGACGCTCGACATGCCCGCCCGTATCCTGCTGGGCGCGGGGCCGTCGAACAACCATCCGCGCGTCATGACGGCGATGATCGCCCCGACCGTCGGCCACCTCGATCCGACGTTCATCCAGGTCATGGATGAGGTCAGCGAGCTGCTGCGCTACGCCTTCCAGACGGACAACGAGTACACTATCGCCATCAGCGGCACGGGCAGCTCGGCCATGGAAGCGGCCTTCGCCAACGTCGTCGAGCCGGGCGACCGCGTCCTCGTCGGGGTGGCCGGCTTCTTCAGCCGCCGCATGGTGGACATGGCCGGCCGGTACGGCGCTGACGTCGTCTGCCTGGAGACGCCGTGGGGGCAGGCGTTCAGTCACGACGAGATCAAGGCGGCCATGGAAACCCATCGGCCGAAGGTGCTGGCGCTGGTGCATGGCGAGACGTCGACGGGTGTCGCCCAGCCGCTGGACGGGCTAGCCGAGCTGTGCCGCGAGCACGACTGCCTGCTGTTGGTCGATACCGTCGCCAGTCTGGGCGGCGTGCCGTTCTACACCGACGCCTGGGGCGTCGACATCGTCTACAGTGGCTCACAGAAGTGCCTCAGCGCGCCGTCGGGCGTGGCACCGATCACTTTCGGCCCACGTGCGTTGTCGAAGATCCGCAACCGCCGCGCGCCGATCGCCAACTGGTACATGAACGCCGAGTTGCTGGGCAAGTATTGGGCCGGTTCGCCGCGAACCTACCACCACACCGCGCCGATGCACCTGTTTTACGCCCTGCGCGAGGGGTTGCGGCTGGTGGCCGAGGAAGGGTTGGCCGAGCGCTGGGCGCGCCACCAGTCCGCGGCCGAGTCGCTGTGGGCCGGGCTGGACGAGATCGGCCTCTCCCCCTTCGTGCCCCGTGAGCGGCGGCTGGCCAGCCTGACGACAGTGCGCGTGCCCGACGGCGTCGACGCTGCGGCCGTGTCGCGTCGCCTGCTGACCGAGTACAACATCGAGATCGCCGGCGGTCTTGGCGAACTGGCCGGCAAGGTGTGGCGCGTTGGTCTCATGGGATACAACGCCCGGCGGGAGACGGTGGCGGTGTTGGTGCGGGCGCTTGCTGAGATACTTGGGAAGTAATCAGTAATCAGTGTCCAGTAATCAGTATTCAGTATTCAGTTCTTCGGTCTGCAACTGGTTTCTGAATACTGTTTACTGAACACTGCATGACGTATGAACCTCAAACCCCTAACCACCCAACTGCTCTCCAAAAAAGGCGCAACCGAGGAGACCCCCTTTGGCCCTGAGGCGTTGGTCTACAAGGTCATGGGAAAAATGTTCGCGCTTGTGGCATGGGAGGGCGATCCGCTCAGCGTCACGCTCAAGTGCGACCCGGGGCAGGCGCTGCTGTTGCGCGACGTCTACCCGGCCGTGCAACCGGGCTACCACATGAACAAAACTCACTGGAACACGGTGACGATCGACGGCACGATCCCGGATGCTGAACTTATGGGGATGATCGACGATTCCTATGAGTTAGTCGTCAAGTCGCTGACGCGGGCGAAGAGAGAGACGTTGAGCCGGCTGTAGTCGGCTGATCAGCCGGCGGCCGATTTGCTGTCAGGTAAGAGGTCATCGGCATCGCGCCAATCGGCCAGCCACGTTTCCGCGTGCGGCATCTCCGAGGCGAGGACGGCCGCCCGCAACTCCGCCAGCGGGTAGGGCACGCGGAGCAACGTGATCGCCAGCGCCCCACCATCCCACTCCACCAGCGCGTACTCCGCCCAGGCGGGTTTGACGGAGCGACCATCGGCCGTCTCGTATGACGGCTGGCCGACGCTGCCGGGGTTGACCAGCGTGCCCTCGCCATAGCGACGGATCATCGCCTCGTGGGTGTGGCCGCCGGCCATGACCAGCGCCCGGTTGTCGGGGAACCACGCGTCCAACTCTTTCTCGGGCGTGGTGGGGCGAACGCGGTCGTTGAAGTTGCGCGGCGAGCCGTGGTAGGCCAGCAGGGTGAAGCCGTCGCCGTAGTCGAGCGGCAGCAGGGAGGCGTAGCCGGCCACGGCCGCCTGGTCAGACCCGCTCAGCAAGCTTGCGTTCCACATCTCGATCTCGATCTGCGCCCGGTCTACTTCGTCGTCTGACCAAGGCTCGGGGTTGAGCAGCCACTGGTCGGTGTTGCCCATGACCGAGGGGATCGCCAGATCGCGCAGCCGGGCGATGACCTCGCGCGGCTGCGGCCCATAGACGGCCACGTCGCCCAGGCAGATGATCTGCTCGGCCCCGCGCCGCCGAATATCAGCCAATGCCGCTTCCAGCGCGGTCAGGTTGCCGTGGATGTCGGAGATTAGTGCAATTCGCATAGCCTAATAATTGGTTGCGCCGACGCTTGAGCACTCTGGCACTGCCTGCGACAATAACTGGTACGTCACTACTTTATCCGCAGACCTCTTTGCAAGCTGCCTGATTGAGCTAATAATACCTGCTATCTTTGTGATTAAAAGGGCACATGACGATGACCAGAATCCAACTGACCGACGGCGGACCGACCTTCTCCCGCGTTGTGGCCGGGGCGATGAGCTTGAGCGCGTCGGGCATGAACACGGCCGCTATCCTCGACTTCATCCACCAATGTCTCGATGCGGGTGTCACCACCTTCGACCACGCCGACATCTACGGCAACTACACCTGCGAGGAGCTGTTCGGGCGGGCGTTGGCGGCCGAGCCGTCGTTGCGCGCGCGGCTGGAGCTGGTGTCGAAGTGCGGCATCCAGCTCGTCTCGCCCCACCGGCCGGAGACGCGTGTCAAGCATTACGACACCAGCCGCACCCACATTGTGGAGTCGGCCGAGCGCTCGCTGCGCAATCTCCACACCGACGCGCTCGATCTGCTGCTCATCCACCGGCCCGATCCGCTGTTGGACGCCGACGAGGTGGCCGAGGCGTTCGCTGCGCTGCGCGCGTCGGGCAAGGTGCGCCACTTCGGCGTCAGCAATTTCCTGCCGTGGCAATTCGAGTTGCTGCAATCCCGGCTGGACTTTCCGCTGGTGACCAACCAGCTCGAGTTCTCCGTGCTTCATCTCGATCCGCTCCACGACGGCACGCTGGACCAGCTGCAGCAGCGACGCGCGGCCCCGATGGCCTGGTCGCCGGTGGCGGGGGGGCGGCTGTTCCGCGGGGACGACGAACGCTCGCGGCGGGTGCGCGACGCGCTGGACGAGGTTGGGCGCGAGGTGGGGGCGGCGGCCGACGTCGTGGCGCTGGCCTGGCTGATGCGCCACCCGACGCGACCGCTGCCGGTGATGGGCACGAGTAAAATCGAGCGTCTGCGGGCGGCCGTCGCCGCCGAGCGCATAACCCTGGATCGGCAACAATGGTTCGCCATCTGGCGGGCGTCGGCCGGGCGGGACGTCCCCTAGACGACAAAGCCTCCGGCATTGCGGAGGCTTTTGCTCAACTGTGTGGGTGGGGTTCCGTTACGCGGCTGACTTGATCTCAATCCGCTTGGGCTTCACTTCTTCGGCCTTCGGCACGGTCAGGGTCAGCACGCCGTTATGGTACTCAGCGACGATGCCGTTGGCGTCGACAGGCACGGGGAAGCGCAGGCTGCGGCTGAAGCTGCCGAAGCGACGCTCGCGGATGTGGTAGGTCTCTTCTTCGATCGTCTCGTCTTCCTTGATCTCGCCCTGGACGGTCAGAACGTTGTCTTCCAGCGTCACGTTCAAATCCTCGGGGTCGATGCCCGGCAACGAGGCCTTGACGGTGAACTCATCACCCTTTTCGGCCACGTCCAGCGCCAGGCTCCAGCTGCCGACGACGTCGTTGGTGCGCATCGGCATGCCCCAACGGGCAGTGCGATAGAAAGGAGACTCAAATACGCGGTCGAACTCATTAATCAGTTGGGAAGCTTCGCGCATCGGGTTCCAGCGAATCATCTTGTTCATCGTTGTATCCTCCAGCTATTAATTCAATTAAACAGGTCGTTTTATTGGTGTTTTCGCGCCGATTCTGAAAAGGCACTTTCATCTTTCATTGTGCGCCAGCCATATATGAAATGTGTAAAACGAACGTAAGAAATACGTTGGATTAGAGAGAAGGAGAGCCGCTTGGCGCTACTCGAAGGGAATAGCGACGTGGTCGGCCGCGCCCCGGCGCAACCGCTCGCCGGTGTCGGGGTCGTACAGCCCCACATGAATCGACAGCGGCCCGGCGGGCAACTCGGCCGGCAGCGTGAGCGTGTGTGGGTCAACGACGTATTCGCCCGGCAGCCAGCCCGTCGTCGGCCGCGTCCATTCGGCCGGGACGCCGTCGGCCTGCGCCAGCAGGTTGCCGCTCCCGTCAACGAGGTGGGTGAAGACGTGGTAGCCGTTGCCCATTTCCGCCTCGGCCCGCCACACCAGCGACAGCACGCACGTCTCGCCCGGCCGGGGCGCGGCGATGCAAGAGGGCTCGCCCATGTCTGCGATGCCAATCAGCGTCGCCATCGTCTCGCCGCCAACCGCCTCGAAGCTCTCCGCCAGCGGCACGGCCACCGAGGGCGCGGTGAATTGACGCTCGGGGGCGCGAATGGCGATGTCGCCCAGAGGGAGCTCTTCCAGCACAAACCGGTATTGCCCGCTCGTCAGCCCGGCCGGCAGCTGCAGCAGGTATTGGCCGCGCAACCGGCCGTGGGCGGGCCACGCCTCGGCCGGGAAGCCGTCGGCGACGACCGGCAGCGGCCACTCCACGGCCGCGCCGCCACTCTCGTCCACGAGGCGCAACGTGAACCGCTCGCATGCCGCCGCGTCGACACACTCCCAGAACAGCGTCAGCAGCACCGAATCGCCGGGCGCGGCCGCGTCGCGATCCTGGTTGAAGCCCAACAGCCGCAAGCCGCGCGCCGGCAACTCCCCTTCCGTCGGGAACTGCGGCTCGAACGCCGGCGGCGCGTCGGGATTGACGACTTCGATCTGCCCGATGACGGCCGACGGGCCGACGGCCTGCCCCGCGGCGTCGGTCAGCGTGACCGGGGCGAGGGTGTCCCGGTCGAACAGGGTGACGACGATGTCGTAGACGCCCGGCGGCGTGCCGGTCAGGATCGTCACCTCGCGGCTGTCCCACCCCCACTCGCCCGGCGTCCATTGGCGTGTGTTGGCTGCGTCCTCGAAGACGCGCGGCCGCTCCGTCCCCTTGCGGCTCCACGCCAGCCCACCCGGCCCGACGACGGCGATCTCCGACTGGTACTCCACCGACGGCGGGGCGACGGCCGTCCAGGCCATGTCGATGTCGAACGTCTCCCCCGCGGGCACGCGCTCCCGGCTCAGGTTGAAGCCGTCTAGGCGCAGCTCGCCCCCCTGCAGCGCGATGGGGTGGGCCACCGGCGGCGCGGCCGCCCGGCGCAGGAAGCTCTCGTTGTGGTCCGTCCACAGCTTGAGCGCCAATAGCCCTGCGCCCAGCAGTAGCAGCAGCCCCATCTCGCGCCGGGTCGGACGGGTAGGCAGCCCGAACCGTGTCCGCCCCGTGGCCGGGCGCGGCCGTCGGGCCGACCAGACCGCCACGACTACGACGCCGGCAGCCGACAGGCCGCTGAGGGTTACCAGCGCCAGCCGCAGCGGCGTCGCCCCCCAATCGACGGCGATCTCGTGCGTGCCCGCCGGTACGTCGAAGGTGATCAGCCCGCTTGGATCCTCGGGGATAATGTCCACAGCCTGCCCGTCGATCCGCGCCGCCCAGCCGGGGAAGGCAAAGCTCAGGTAGCGGGCGGTGAACGGCTCGGGCGACTCAACCGTCAGCCGCACGCCGAAGCGGCCGTAGACCACGTCGCGGACGGACGCGCCCGGCGGCAGTGCGGTGGCGTCGAAGCGCTGCGGCGTCCGTCCGGCGACGAAGTCGGCTTCCAGCGGCGAGCCAATCGGCCGCTGCCGCACCGTGCGCGGGAAGTAGCTGCCTTCGGGGTCGACGCCGACGAGGCCGGTGATGCGCTCGTACTGGTGGACGGTCAGAATCGTCGGGAATGGCTCCTCGTAGCACACGCGCGGGTAGAGGTTGGGAATGGTCTCGATGAGGAGCAGGGCAAGGGCGGCCAACAGGGCGACGGACGGTAGCCAACGGGCCATGTTCTTTTGTTGGCCGACGTCTGTCGTTCGTCGCTCAAACAGCCCATAGAACGGCACACCCGCCAAAAACGCCACCGGCAGCGCAGCGCGGCCGACGAAGCGCCACGGGAACTGGACGAAATCGATCAGCGGCAGGGCTTCCCACAGCCAGCGGGAGAGGGGCAGAGCCATGAACAGGTAGGCGGCCGCGCCAACGGCCATGAGCACGATGTGGAGCCGTTGCTCGCGCGCACGATCGTCGCCGCCGCGAATCCATGCCAGGCCGCTGAGCCCGACGGCCGCCAGCAGCAGCGGCATCCACCCCAGCCGGAACAGCAGCGGCGGATTGACCAGCAGGGGGTCTTTGGCCGCCACCGGCGACAAGATCTCCCCCAACGAGGCGAAGTTGAAGCGCCAGTCGTTGTTGCGCGTCGTTGTCGACATCTCCAGCGTGACCTGATCCATCTCCAGCAGCGCCCCGCCGGTGTAGAAGAAGGCCAGGCCAAGGCCGAGGGCGAGCAGGGCAGCGAGGCGAGCCAGACGGCCGCCGGCCACAGCCCGCCGCGGCCGGTCACTCAGCAGCGCCAGCGCCGACAGGTACAGCAACAACGTCGGCGCGAAGATGAACGTGGAAATGTTGTGGCCGACGGAGAGCAGCGCCAGCCCCAGCGCCCCGGCGACAAAGGCGGGCGTGGAGGCGTGGAGCACCCAGCGCCGCCCCACCCACAGCAGAAACGGCAATAGCGGCAGCGCCAGCGACTCGGGCGAGTTGCCGCGGATGAGCGCGTCTACGAGCACATAGGGGCCGGCCATGTAGGCCACGGCCGACACCAGCGCCGCGCGCGGCCCGAACAGATCGCGCACCCACAGGAACATGAAAACGCCGCACAGCAGAATGGTGACGGCGTAGAACAGATTCGACGCTGCCGGCAGCGGCAGCCCGGCCAGGAAGGGCAGCAACACGGCGTAGAGCGGCGCGGCCTCGCGGTAGACGAAGAAGGGATAGCCGTAGCCGAAGGCGAGATCGGGCAGCCAGCGGGTCAGGTAGATGCCGTTGTCCCAGGCGTGGGCCATGGCGGCGACGCGGTGGTAGTGCAGGTGGCCGTCGTGGGTGCAGGGGACGGATGTCCAACGGAGCAGTGGCGTGATGAGTGGCAGGCCGAGAAAGGCAGTGATCAGTAACCAGTATGCACTATTCAGACGGTGGGAGAGGGAGCGAGGCTCAGGGTTAACGGGTGCCACGTGGGTAGTATGGCCCAGCCCGGCGCGAGGCGCAATGGGCTGGCGAAGAGATTGAACACAGATGGGACACGGATATTACGGATGGAACGGATTGGGGATGGGGTGCGGTATCTTGAATCCGGTGGTGCCGTCATTTGTCAGCATGGACGATTTGGCTACGCCGTTCCAAGAGGAGTGTGTCGCGCCATTGGCCGTGGTGGCGGCCGATGCGCTCGCGGCGGCCGACGGCGCGAAAGCCGCAGGCGAGATGCAGGGCGACACTGGCCTCATTCTCGGGAAAGACGCCCGCCTGCAATGTCCACACCCCGGCCGCTTCCGAGGCGTCGATGAGCGCCCGCAGCAGCGCACGGCCGACGCCCACGCCCCGCGCGGCGGCGGCGACGTAGACGCTGACCTCGGCCACGCCGCTGTAGACCGGTCGCCGCGACACCGGACTGAGCGCCGCCCAGCCCACCACCGCGCCGCCGCGCCACGCCACGAAGCGGCAGTCGGGCCGATGGGCGGCATCCCACTCGGCCCACTCCGGCGCGACGGTCTCGAACGTGGCCTGATTGGTGGCGATCCCTTCCAGGTAGATGGCGCGAACGGCCGGCCAATCCGACGGCCGCAGCGGGGCGAGCGTGACTGCGGTGGTCATGGCGCGGCTGGCCGGCTAGAGGCATTGCTCTAGTACGGCGACGCCTTCGTCGATTTGGGCCTTGGTAATGATGAGCGGCGGGGCGATGCGCAGCGTCGTCTCTCCGGCGTTGATGACCAGCAGCCCCTGGGCGCGGGCGGCGGTGACGACCGGCGCCACCGGCACATCG
This sequence comes from uncultured Ardenticatenaceae bacterium, assembly GCA_964398825.1. Taxonomy (GTDB): domain Bacteria; phylum Chloroflexota; class Anaerolineae; order Promineifilales; family Promineifilaceae; genus Promineifilum. Next base: position 3,372 of record CAYNOL010000067.1, on the reverse strand, counting down.
AGATCGACGCCGACGAGCAGCCCCGCCCCGCGAACGGCCAGCACGTGGTCGCTTTCGATCGCTTGCAGGCGCTGCCGCAGGTATTCGCCGCTCGCGGCCACAGCCGCCAGAAACTTCGGCCGGGCGACACGGTCGAAGACGACGCCCGCGGCACGGGTGACGAGCGGCCCGCCGGCGAAGGTGCTGCCGTGCTCGCCGTAGCCGACGGCCGAGGCCACCTTGTCGCTCATCAGGATCGCGCCGATGGGCAGGCCGTTGGCCAGCGGCTTGGCCAGCGTCATCACGTCGGGCATCACCCCCGCGGCTTCGTGGGCCCAGAGGCGGCCGGTGCGCCCCAGCCCGCACTGGATCTCATCGAAGATGAGCAGTGCGCCGTGTTCGTCGCATGCCTCGCGCAGCGCGCGCAGGAACTCCGGCGTGGCGGCGTGGATGCCTCCTTCCCCCTGCACCGGCTCGACGATGACGGCGCACGTGGCCGGGCCGATGAGCGCCCGGGCGGCGGCGGCGTCGTTGAACGGCGCAAAGCAGACACCGGGCAGCAGCGGCGCGAACGGCTCGCGGTAGATCGCCTTGTAGGTGACCGACAGCGCCCCCATCGTGCGGCCGTGGAAGCTGCCGGCGAAGGCGACGATCTCGTGCTTGCCGTCGCCGTGGTTGGCCCGCGCCCACTTGCGGGCGAACTTGAGAGCCCCCTCGACCGCTTCGGTGCCGGAGTTGGTGAAGAAGACGCGGTCGGCGAACGAGTGGGTGACGAGCCGCTTGGACAGGGCGATTTGGGGCGCGGTGTAGTAGAGATTGCTGACGTGAGTCAGCGTGCGCGCCTGCTCGGCGACGGCCGCGGCTACGTCGGGGTCGCTATGCCCCAGCGCGGCCACGGCGATGCCCGACATGAAGTCGAGGTAGCGGCGGCCGTCGGTGTCATAAAGGTAAACACCCTCACCCCGCTCCAGAACGATGTCGGCCCGCTTGTAGGTCTGCATCAGATAGGCGGCTTCGTCTTGAATGATTTCCTGTGTGTTCATACTTCTTTCAACTGTGAAAAATATGGCGTGATTCTACACCAAAATCGGCTGCGCTCTGTGTGTGGCGCTTTCGTTTGGCATGGCGGCCCATTGGTCGCCCGTGGTAACGGCCTCGCTGACGAACGTCGTACCTCCGTCGCCGCCCAGCCCGGTCAGGTCAACGATGCGCACCCGCGCCACGCCGCGGCCGAGCGCGTCGAGCGCCGTCCGCACCTTGGGGATCATGCCGCCGTTGACGACGCCGGCGGCGATGAGCGCCTCGGCCCCCGACGGCGTCAGTTGGTCGAGCAGGCGGCCGTCGTGGAGCACGCCGGGCACGTTGGAGACGAAGTCGAGCGCCTCGGCCGCTACCGCCTCGGCGATCGCCCCGGCCGCTTCGTCGGCGTTGACGTTATAAGTTTGCCCGTCCTCGCCCAGCGAGATGGGGGAGATGACCGGGATGATGCCTTGCCCGGTGAAGTGACGCAGCAGGCCGTCGCGCACGGCGATGACCGCGCCCACCAGCCCCAGGTCGGCCGTGGGGTGCTGCTTCTTGCGGCAACGCAGCAGACCACCATCGACACCACTGAAGCCCACCGCGTCGAGTCCCGCAGCCAGGAAGGCGCGCACGATCCCCTTGTTGGTGTGGCCGGAGAGCACCATTTGGGCCACGGCCAGCGACTCGGCGTCGGTGACGCGCAGCCCATCGACCTTGATCGGCTCGATGCCCAGCCGTGACTGCAGCGCAGCGATCTCCTGGCCGCCGCCGTGGACGATGATAAGCGGCTCGCCCGTCACGGCCGATAGACGGCCGATCTGCCCCGCCAGCGCTTCCAGGAAGCCGGGGGTGTTCATTTCATTCCCGCCGATTTTGATGACTCGTGTCATGATCGCCTCGTATCTCTTTTCTCAAACCAGCCCGTACGTCTCCGGGCAACTGAACATGACGTTCATGTTCTGGACTGCTTGCCCGGCCGCTCCCTTGATCAGATTGTCGATGGCTGAGGTCAGGATGAGCGTCCGACCCGTGAGGGTCAGGCCGATGGCGCAGCGGTTGGTGTGGTTCACGTGGGCCAGCGACGCCAATTCCCCGGCCGGCAGTACGTCGACGAACGGCTCGCCGTCGTAGGCCGACTCGTAGAGGGCGCGGATGTCGCTCTCGCTCGCGTCGCCGCTCAGGTTGACGTAGATCGTCGACAGGATGCCGCGCGGCGCGGGCAGCAGGTGGGGGGAGAAGATGAGCGGCGGGGTGTCGCGCGCGTTGACGCGCCACCAGCCGACAGCCTGTTCCATCTCCGGCAGGTGGCGGTGGGCGCGGCCGATCTTGTAGGGGGTGTAATTGTCGGCCACCTCGACGAAGTGGCTGGTCAGCGACGCCCCTCGCCCCGCGCCGGAGACGCCCGAAGCGGAGTTGGCGATGATCGGCCCGCTGATTCCGACATCGCCCAGCAGCAACGGCCGCAGGGCCAGCAGCACGCTTGTCGGGTAGCAGCCGGGATTGGCGATGAGCCGCGCCCCCGGCAGCTCGGCGCGAAAGACCTCGGTCAGCCCGTAGACCGCCTCGGCCAGCAGCGCCGGCGCGGGGTGGGCGTGGGCGTACCATTGCTCGTAGGTCGCCGCGTCGCGCAGCCGGAAGTCGGCGCTCAGGTCGATGACGCGCGCCCCCGCGTCCAACGCCACGAGCGCTGTCTCGGCCGCGGCGGCGTGGGGCAGGCAGAGGAAGACGACGTCGGCCGCGTCCAGCGGCGCGTCCTCGCCCGCCACCAGCGGCAAGGCGGGCGCGCCGGGGAAGACCTGGCGCAGCGTTTTCCCGGCGTGGGATTGGGATGTGGCGAAGACGATGTCGGCCGCGGGGTGGCGCCGGAGCAGCTTGACCAGCTCGTACCCCGTGTAACCCGTCGCACCGTAGATGCCGACTTTGATCATATGTTCACTCCTGCTCGGCCGTTTACCGGCCGGGATAACAAAAACCGCCAGACCCTTGCGAGGTCTGGCGGTTGGTTCGTTTCGTGTCGGTTTGTTCGACGACTCAGGCAACCGGAAGCACCAGACCAGGGGTCCGGGGCGGGCGAGGACGGCGGGGGAAAGCCTGAGCCGAGTAAGTCATCATAGAGAGAATAATAACCATCGAGGCCGGAATGTCAATGACAATAAAGACCAGAAAATCGCCTGCCCAAATGGGCACATTTCCCCCAGGGTCACCCTCTTCGCCAATATCAGTCGCACACAGGATAGGGGTCGGCGCGGAAGGTGGGGGCGAAGATGTTGAAGAGGGCACGGAGAGGGGGGAGCAGTAGGTCAGTAAATCAGTAGGTCTGCTATGCCCTGAAAAAAGTGGACATCGAATTAAGGTGACACATGCAAGGCCTCG
>CAYNOL010000066.1:0-17216 GCA_964398825.1 uncultured Ardenticatenaceae bacterium | reverse complement strand
ATCGGCAGCATCACCCCCGGCCGCTATGCCGACATCATCCTCACCAGCGACCTGGCCGCGCTGCCGATTGAGATGGTCATCGCCGGGGGGCAGGTGGTGGCCGAGGGCGGCCACATCACTGTCGACATCCCGCCCTATAGCTACCCCGAATTCGCGGTGGGGACGGTGCGATTGGGTAGGGCGCTGGAGGCGGCCGATTTTAACGTTGCCCTACCAAATGACGAGCAACCGTCGTCGGTCAACGTCCGCGTCATCGGCGTCGTCGAGAACCAGGCCCCGACGAAGGCGCTGGAGCGAACGCTGCCGGTCGCCGACGGCGCGATCCAGCCCGACCCGGCGCAGGACGTGTGCCGCATCGCGCTGGTGGAGCGCCACCGGGCGACGGGCGAGGTCGTCAACGGCTTCGTCAGCGGCTTCGGCTTCAACGTGCCGTGCGCCGTGGCCAGCACCGTGGCCCACGACAGCCACCACATGATCGTCGTCGGCACCGACGCGGCCGACATGGCCCGCGCCGCCAACCGGCTGGGCGAGGTGGGCGGCGGCGTGGTGGTCTATCGCGAGGGGCGCGAGATCGCCCTGGTGGAGCTGCCCATCGCCGGGCTGATGAGCGACGAGCGTGCCGAAGTGGTGGCCGAGAAGGCGGGGCGCATGGTGGAGGCGTTCCGCGAGTGCGGCTGCGCGCTGAACAATGCCTTCATGCAGTTGAGTCTGCTGGCGCTGGTGGTGATTCCGGAGTTGCGGATTTCGGATCAGGGGATTGTGGATGTGCGGACGTTTGAGGTGGTGCCGTTGGTGGTAACGTAATAAGGGTAACCGAACGCAAAAAAGAGTAGTGGCGTATGTTATACTACCGCCACACTTGACCGTGGAAAGAATAAACTATCGAGGAAACAGAATTAGACAGGGCGTTGTGGGTGCGGCATTGGCAGAGGCAAATGAAGTCTGGAAAGTTGCTTATGAAGCAATGTCGAAATTGACTGCCAGTATACCTTAGATAGTGAACAATTTTAACGGAGAGAAGTCATGGCTGCCAAAAAGAAACCCAAGAAATCAGACGACGAAGAGATGGACTTGCCCGACCTTCCACCAATGTTCCGTACCATGGAAGGGTTTGAGAAAACCTTGATGGAGCTCAGGCGAGCGATCGAGGAGAAAGGAATTAAAACAGAAGAGGAATTGAATACCTTCATGGAAGGTCTGGTCGATTCAGGTCGGCCGTTAGGAGGCTTTGAACCTCGCACACCGCTGGAGCAGGCACAGGAGATCATCTATGAGGCCTTTGACACGCCTTCGAGCGCCAAGCGGGTCAAGCTGGCCAAGAAGGCCCTTTCCATCTCACCCGATTGCGCCGACGCGTATGTGTTGCTTGCCCAGGGGACGAGCTCGGTTACAAAGGCGATCGAGTATTATCAGCAAGGCGTCGCCGCTGGGGAGCGCGCCATTGGGCTGGAACAGTTCGCGGAGCTTAAAGGCCATTTCTGGGGCTTTCTGGAAACCAGACCCTACATGCGCGCCAGAGAAGGGCTTGCCTTAATGCTGTGGGAGTATGGCGATGAGGATGTAGCTATCGACCACCTTGAGGAGATGCTCGAACTGAATCCCAATGACAATCAGGGAATCCGTTACCATCTGTTATCCATCTACTTGGATCTGGAAGATGACGACGAGGCGTACGAGCTTCTGGAGCGTTACAAAAACGATCGCAGTGCGCAGTGGCTTTATTCTGGCGCGCTTGTGGCCTATAGACGGGGAGAAAGAAAAGCCAGCTCCTCGAAAAAGCTGAAGGCTGCCCTGGATTATAATCCTCATGTCCCGCTTTTCTTGCTCGGCCGAAAGCGCTTGCCGGAAGTCCTGGCGCCTTTCTACAGCCCTCGTGATGAAAATGAAGCGGCTGGTTATGTGATGGGTGCGTTGAAACAATGGTTCGATTCACCCGGCGCGCTGGACTGGCTGCGGGAAGGGGTCGACCGGAAAGGCGGGTAGATGGCGAGGGCGCTAAGCATCCCCGCCAGTCGCCTAGGGGCGCAACGCTTGGTCGGCCGCCAATTCCAGTCCCCCGCCGACGCCGTCTCCTTCCTCACCGCCGTCCAGGGCCAGGACACCCTCTACTCCCTTTGGGCGCTGGGCATGCGCGTGGCCGGCGCGACCGAAGCGGCCGTCGAGCAGGCCATCGCCGACCGGCAGATCGTCCGCACCTGGCCGATACGGACGACGCTCCACTATGTCACCGCGGCCGATGCGCGCTGGATGGTCAAGCTCAACGCCGAGCGCACCCTGCGCGGCATGGCGCGGCGGCTGCGGGAGACCGGGATTGACGACGACACGTTATCCCGCGCCCGCCGTGTCATCACCACCGCGCTGCAAGCCAACGGCCCGATAGCCCGCCCCGAACTGCTTAAAACCCTCGACGACGCCGGCATCTCCCCCGCTGGCCAGCGCGGCTACTACATGCTCTGGTATTTCGCCAATGAGGGCCTGACCGCCATCGGCCCACGCATCGGCAAACAGCAATCCATCGTGCTGCTCGACGAATGGCTGCCGCCGGCGAAGGAGCGCACTCGCGACGAGGCGCTGGCCGAACTGGCGCGACGCTACTTCACCAGTCACGGCCCGGCCCAGTTGGACGACTTTGCCTGGTGGTCAAGTCTGACCAAGCGTGATGCCAGGGCTGGGCTTGAGGCTGCCAAATCGTGCCTGACGCAGGAAACGCACGGCGGAAAAGCATACTGGTACGATCCAGAACAGCCCGTTGGCGAAGTGGCCTCCCCCACCGCCCACCTGCTGCCTTATCTCGATGAGTACATCGTCGCCTATCGCGACCGCGACGACTTTCTTGACTCGGCCTACAACGACATGGTTGAGTCGGGTAATGTCATCTTCCACGCGCCGCTGCTGATCGATGGCCACGTGGCCGGCTTCTGGAAACGGACGCTGAAGAAGGAGCAGGTGATCATCGAAGTGACACCTTTCCGACCACTGAGTAAGGCCGAGCGCGACGCCGTGGCTGACGCGGCCGACCTGTTCGGCGCGTTCGTCGAGCTGCCGGCCGAGATGACATGGACAAAGTAGGATAGTCTATTGAGCGACGCGCAACTCGAACGCGTGCGGCGACTGTGCCTGGCGCTGCCTGAAACGAGCGAACGGCTCTCGCACGGTGAGCCGACGTTTTTCGTCCACAAAAAGGTGTTTGTCATGTTCGCCGACAACCACCATGATGACGGTCGCGTGGCTGTGTGGCTGCCCGTGCCGGCGGGACTACAGCCGGTGCTGATCGAGCAGACGCCTGTGGTCTACTTCCGGCCGCCCTACGTCGGCCATCGCGGCTGGGTGGGCATCGAGTTGGCGCGCATCAGCGACGAAGACCTGCAATACCACATCCGCACCGCTTGGGAATTGATCGCCCCCAAACGCCTGCTGTCTAAAACCGCATAGTGCCACGAGGGCAGGCGTGTTGCCAAACCACCTATAATGACGTACAATAGTTTCAATATTTTTTGAAACTTATGAACACGGAGGTGCGCGATGACACATTCGACGGAAAAGGGGGGCATTTGGCGAACGCTGGAGTGGATCGCGGCCATCATCGGCGCGGCGACATGTGTACTCGCGCCGCTGTTGTTCATTGGAAGCGTGCAACGGGGCGAGTTGTTCCCCGCGCTCTACTTCATTGAGATCGGGGTGGTCGGTGTACTGGTGCTGTACTACGTGGCCGCTCGCTCCCGGTTGGGGGCGCGCTGGGCGGCCGTGCCGTGGATCGCGTCGGGGATTATCCTGGTTTTCGTCATTCTCGCGGGCTTCACCATCGGCCCGGCCCTGATCCCCGCGCTGCTGGCGTTCCTGGCTGTCGGTGTGCTGGCCGGGCGGCAGAGCGGCGGCATCGAGGCAACGCATGTGGTCTACGGCTTCGCCGCGGCCGTCGCCCAGGCAGCTTTTATTATGCTTATGATCCAGCTCCGTTGAGGAGCATCCGGCCATTCATCGCAACAATCGCTCGAAGAGACACTTCGCTTCTACGGAACAATCCGTTTGATCCGTGTCCCATCCGTGTTTAATATCTTCTTTATATAAACACGCTGGACACTCAGGAATTTGTGAACCCACTGTCACCCTTGGCGGCCGAATCCGCGCGCCTCTACGACCACTACCGACTGGACAATCTGCCTTCCGCGCTGCGACGCAACAGTCTTGACTACTACTATCTCAGCATCTACCCGTCGCTGTCGGAGATGCGGCCGCTTGGCCCTGGCGACCTGCCGCCGTACCTCGAGCGCTTCTCTTCCGCCTACGTCCACATCCCGTTCTGCTCCGGCGTCTGTGATTTTTGCAGCTACTACCTCGTGGCTGTCAACCCCCGGCGGCGGGCGGCCATCACCCGCTACCTCGACCACGCGCGGCAAGAGTTCGACTTCCACGCCCGCCGCGCGACGCTCGACATCACCTACCTCTACTTCGGCGGCGGCACGCCCAGCCTCATCCCGGTGGACGCGCTCGACGGCTTTCTCGGCTTCCTGGCCGGGCGGGGCTACCTGAACCCGGCGCTCGTCGGCACGCTGGAGCTGCACCCCGAGTTCTTCCGCGACGAGGCGGCTGCTGTCCAGTTCCTCGGCGTGCTCAAGCGTTACGGCATCGGCCGCGTCAGCGTCGGCTACCAGGTGTCGGACGACGAGCTGCTGCGCGATACAAAGCGGCGCCACTCGGCCGGCTTCATGGCGCGGGCGATGGCTCTGCTGCGGGGCGAGGGCTTTCAGGTCAATCTCGATCTGATGTACGGATTGGCCGGGCAATCGCCGGCGAGCTGGGAAGCGACATTGGCCGACGCACTGGCTTTCGAGCCCGACTCTGTTTCCACCTACTTCCTCTTCGTCGATCGCGGCACGGGGCTCCACGAGCGTGTGCGGCGCGGGCAGACCGTCTTGCCGTCCCACCGCCACGCGCAGACGATGCACATCATGGCCCAACTGGCGCTGGGGGCAGCCGGCTACCACGAGCTGCCCAACGACTTCTGGGCGCGCGTCGATGGAGACCCGGCGACGTTCCGGCCGGGACGGCTGCCCTCGGCCGCGGCGACTTTGCCTATCGGCCCGGGCGCGTATGGGTTCTACGGCAACACCCAACTGGCCAACGTCTTTGACCTGGCCGAGTACGAGCGGCGAACGGCCGCCGGCCTGTCCCCCCTCTGGCGCGGCTACCGGCTGAGCGAGGAGCAGCTATTCCACCGGGACGTGATGTTCGCCCTGAAGAACGATCCCTATATAGATTGTGCCTTATTCCGTTCGGCTTATAATATGACCCCGCCGGACAGGTTTCCCGCCGTGTTCGATTTTCTGGCGGCCCATGGGCTGGTGGAGTTCGAGCCGGGGCGGGTTCGCCTGACGCCGAAGGGGCGGCTGTGCGTCGAGGAGATCGCCGGCCTGTTCCGGCATCCGGACATCCAGCCGGCGGCCGATAGAGTGAGCGACGATGCGTTGCTGGCCAAGCACAACTTCGCGCCGACATATCCGCCGATGTTGTTGTAAGAGTTAAGAATTAAACACGGAACGGACACGGATGAGACGGATTTTACGGATTAATGATGAGCAAGATAGACGATTATCCGTTTAATCCGTCTTATCCGTGCCCCATCCGTGTTTTATACATTTCTTCAGAGGAGATACACACATGAGCGAGCGACGGCCGCGCGTGCTGATCGGCAAACCGGGATTGGACGGCCATGACCGGGGCGCCAAAGTTATCGCCCGCGCCTTGCGCGATGCGGGCATGGAAGTGATCTACACCGGCTTGCGACAAACGCCGGAGATGATCGTCGAAGCGGCCTTGCAAGAGGACGTCGACGCCATCGGCCTCAGCATCCTCTCCGGAGCCCACATGCCGCTGATGGCCCGCATCATGGATCTGATGACCGAGAAGGAGATGACCGACGTGCCCATCTTCCTGGGCGGCATCGTGCCCGACGAGGACGTGCCGCGCCTGATCGACATGGGTGTGGCCGCCGTGTTTGGCCCCGGCACCAGTCTCGACGACGTCATTGACAAATTCCGGCAAGCCATCGCCGCCCGGCAGGCGTAAGCCGGCGCCATTTCTGCTACAATTAAGCCCAGTCTCCCCATGAGCGAGACTGTTGAAGATGGAGAAGACCTGTTATGGAAAAACCAGGCCGTAATGATCCCTGCTACTGCGGCAGTGGAAAGAAATATAAACAATGCCATATGGCGGCCGATCTGGCCGTGGAGCGCGAACAGCGCGCCTGGGCTGACGCCGCGCGCGACTTGCGGACCGCCCTGTTCGAGTTTGCCGACGACGAGCGCTTCGACGCTGACGCCGGCGAGGCGGCCAACCAATACTGGAACGGCTTCTACGGCGCCGATAATCTGCACCAGATGAGCCCGTCGGAAGCGGAGCGCTTTCTCGACTGGTTCGCCTTCGATTACACCTTGCCCTCGGCCGGCGAGCGAGTCGTCGACGTCTACCGCAAGGAGAACGGCGACAAGCTCAACGATAACCAGAAAGCGCTGCTCGAAAGTTGGAGCGCCGGCGCGCCCATGGGCGGCTACGAACTGGTGGATTATGAGCGGCAGACGTTGAACCTGAAAGACATCGTCACGGGGGAGACATTCGACCTGTTCGAGCCGTCGGGCCACGGCAACGCGCCGCAGGGGGCCATCATCATCGGCCGCCCGATCCAGATTCAGGAGCGCCGCGAATTCTTCTCGATGCCCGCCTACATTCCGCCAGAAGAGATCGCCGATCTGCGCGAGAAGCTGGAGAGCGCTCGCGCCGAGGACGGGGCCGGGGATGCCGCGGCGTTCATGCGTCGCCACAACGTGCTGCTCATCCACCACGCGCTGGAGCAGGCCAAGGCGGCCGGGCGGCCGCCGGTGGCTCGCCTCGATCCGCGCCACGCGGCGGAGAACGCCCAGACACGCGCCCGCCACCAGCGCGTGCGCATCAGGGGGCGGGCCGGGGCCAACGACAACGCTCCCCAACAGATTCAGTCCCATCGCAAGGCGATCTAAGCCCGATGAGCAAGACCAATCAGGTAATCGTCCGCTGCCAGGCAACGCCGTTGCGCGGCTCCATCTCCGTCCCCGGCGACAAGTCGATCAGCCACCGGGCGGTGATGCTGGCGGCGTTGGCCGAGGGGCCGAGCGTCATCCGCAACTGGCTGCCGGCCGGCGACACGCTGGCGACGCTCGACATCGTCCGCGCGCTGGGCATCGTCGTCGAGGTGGACGAACGCTCCCCCCACGCGTGGGATTTGCGCGTCGAAGGCAAGGGGCTGAATGGCTTGCGTAAGCCGGGCGCTCCGCTCGACTGCCGCCATGCCGGCACGGCCATCCGCTTGCTGGCCGGGCTGATGTCGGGGCAATCCTTCCCCTCGGTGCTGGACGGCAGCGAGCAGTTGCGAAAGCGGCCGATGAACCGCGTGACGGGCCCGCTGCGGCTTATGGGCGCCGACATCAAGGCCGAGGAAGGGCACGCGCCGCTGACGATTCGTCCTGCCACGCTCCACGGCATCGAGTATGAAATGGAAGTGGCCAGCGCCCAGGTGAAGAGCGCCATCCTGCTGGCGGGGCTGTACACCAGCGACGCCGTGCGCATCCACCAGCCCGGCCCGGCCCGAGACCACACCGAGCGCCTGCTGACGGCCATGGGGACGATCATCACCAATCAGGAAGGATGGGTCATGTTGAGCGATGCGCCTCCAGGCGGCCGCCGTCTGCTGCCGCTGGACATGACCGTGCCGGGCGACTTTTCTTCGGCCGCCTTCCCCATCGTGGCCGCGTCTATCGTGCCCGACTCGGAGATCACCATCCGGCAAGTGGGCGTCAACGCCACGCGAACGGGGCTGCTGGAGATCCTGCGCGGCATGGGAGCGACCGTCTCCATCGCCAACCAGCGAGTGACCGGCGGCGAGCCGATCGCCGATGTGACGGTCCGCTTCACCGATCTCCGGGCCACTGACGTGGGCGGCAACACCGTCGTGCGGGCTATTGACGAGTTCCCGGTGTGGGCTGTGGCGGCAGCGCGAGCCGGCGGCGCCAGCACCGTCCGCGACGCGGCCGAGTTGCGCGTCAAGGAAGTCGACCGCATCGCCGTGCTGGCCGGGGAGCTGCGCCGGCTGGGAGCAGAGATCGACGAGCACAGCGACGGCTTCACCGTCAGCGGCCCCGCGTCGTTGCGCGGTGCCGGCGTCGACAGCCACGACGATCACCGGTTGGGCATGGCGCTGGCCGTGGCCGGTCTGGTGGCCGAGGGGACGACGGTCGTCGACGACGCCGCGTGCATGGCCGACAGCTTCCCAGGCTTCGTCGAGACGATGCAGCAACTCGGCGCGTCTATCGAGTGGAGCGGGCAGGCCTAGCCCGCCGCCCACGCCCCGGCCGCGAATGCTCTACCTCGTCGCAACCCCCATCGGCAATCTGGGCGACATCACATTGCGCGCGCTGGAAGTGCTGCGCGCCGTCGACTACGTGGCCAGCGAGGACACGCGCAAGACGGGGCTGCTGCTGAAGCACTTCGAGATCAAGAAGCCGCAAATCGCCTTCCACGAGCACAATGAGGACAAGGCCGGGCCGCGCATCATCGCCCTGCTGGAGCAGGGGCATAGCGTGGCCGTCGTCTCCAATGCCGGGACGCCGGGTGTGGCCGATCCCGGCTACACGCTGGTGCGGCGGGCGATTGACCTCGACTTGCCCGTGACGATGCTCCCCGGCCCCACGGCGCTGGTCATGGCTCTGGTGCTGTCCGGCCTGCCGTCCCATGGTTTCACCTTCCGCGGTTTCCCGCCGCGCAAGAGCGGCAAGCGGCGTACCTTCCTGGCCGTGGATGCCGACTCGCCCCACACGCTCATCTTCTACGAATCCCCCCACCGCCTGCGCGACTTCCTGACCGACGCCCTGGCCGTCTACGGCGACCGCCCGGCGGCCGTCGCCAACGAGTTGACCAAGATGTTCGAGTCGATGCGCCGCGGCCTGATCTCGGAGCTGCTCACCCAACTGGGCGAGTCGGAGTTGCGGGGGGAGTTTGTGGTGGTGATTGGCGGGGCGGGGCAGTAGGCAGTAAGTCAGTATTCAGCAGGTCAGTGGTTCAGTTGGACGGAAGCGGCGGGCGGCAAGTAGCGGGTGCTCGCGTGCTTCCCTTTCTCCTCTGCTCCCTTCTCTCTTTACTTGTGATACGGTTCACCATGCAGGATGGTAAACGCACGGTAAAGCTGCTCCAGCAGGACGACGCGGGCCAGTTCGTGGGGAAAGGTCATACGCGACAGGGCCAGTTGCTCGTGGGCGGCGGCCGTCACGGCCTCGTCAAAGCCGATCGGCCCGCCGATCAGAAAGGTGAGATGACCGTGGATTTCCAGTTGGGACTGCAGGTAATCGGCCAGCTCGGGGCTGCTCATCACGCGCCCCTCGGCCGACATCAGGATGAGGCGCGACCCACGCGGCGCGGCGGCCAGCAGCTGCTCCCCTTCGCGCGCCACGGCCACGCCGTCGGGCAGTGATTTGCCGACGGCGTCCTTCACTTCCACCAGATTGAAATCGGTATAGTTTCGCAGCCGGCGAGTGTACTCCTCTTGCGCGGTCTGCCAATGGCGCTCGCGCAGCCGGCCGACGGCGGCGACGGTGATGTGTCCGATAGAGCGGGGCATGGGCCGGCGCTAGTTGAGGCGGCCCAGCAGGGCGGTTTTGGCCCACGTGGCCGGTAGGTAGAGTGGATCGAGGGTCAGCGCCTGCTCGTAGGCAGCCAGCGCCGCCATGGGCTCGCCCATCCTTTCGTAGGCCCGGCCACGGTTGAGGTGGGTGAACTGCGGGGTGGCGTAGCGCGTGGCTGCGATGGCTTTGTCGAGCCAAACCAGCGCCTCTTCAGGGCGGCCGAGCTCGATCAGATACGCGCCGATGTCGTTATACGGGTTGCCGTAATCGGGATCGAGCGTGATGGCCTTCTCGCACTCGGTGATCGCCTCGTCATACCGATCCAGAATCGCGTAGGCCCAGCCCAGATAGGTGTGGGCCTCGGGCGTGGGATAGGTGGCGATTGACCGCCGGTAGAGGGCGATGGCGTCGCCCAGCTCCCCCTGCTGCTGGTGGCGAATGGCGCGATTGTTGAGGATGAGCGCTTGCTCGCGCATCAAATCTTGATCTTCCATGTCACGTTTAGTTTAGCCCGTGCGGGGGCCGATGTCCAGACGCCCGGCCGCCGGCTGAGCGGGGGATGAGGCAACGGGGCGGTGATTGGCTCCAATGCTCTCTCGGGCGCAGGTTGGCGCGTCTGGGGGAGTGGGCTAGAATGCCGCGCACACGACACCGTTTGCTCCCATGCGATCAAAAGCCTATGAACTACAGTGACTACCAGCACATTCTTTTCGAGCGGCGCGAGCCGCATATCTTGTGGATGACGCTCAACCGGCCCGAGGTACTCAACGCGGCCGACGCCCGGCTGCACACCGAACTGGTTGAGGTATGGAACACCATCGACCGCGATCCCGACGTTCATGTGGCCGTCGTCACCGGCGCGGGGCGGGCCTTCTCGGCCGGGGGAGATTTGGCGCTGGTGGAGAACGCCTACCGCAACCCCGAAGAGATCGGCCGCATCCTCGATGAGGCCCGCGACCTGGTCTACAACATGCTGCGCTGCAACAAGCCGGTCATCTCGGCCATCAACGGCGCGGCCGTGGGCGCGGGGCTGGTGGTGGCGCTGCTGGCCGACATCAGCATCGCCGCCGAGAGCGCCCGGCTGGCCGACGGCCACGTACGCATGGGCGTGGCCGCCGGCGACCACGCGGCCATCGTCTGGCCGCTGCTGGTGGGCATGGCCAAGGCCAAGTATTACCTGATGACGTCGGAGTTCGTCAGCGGCCGCGAGGCGGAGCGCATCGGCCTGGTCAGCCTGTGCGTGCCCGACGAGGAGCTACTCGACCGGGCGATGGGCGTCGCCGTGAAGCTGGCGACCGGCCCGCGCCACGCCATCCGCTACACCAAGCGCGCGCTCAACCAGTGGCTGCTTCAAGCCGGGCCGATTTTCGACCACTCGCTGGCGCTGGAGATGTTGGGGTTCTTCCATGAGGATATGAAGGCTGGGGTTGAGGGGCTGAGGGAGAAAAGGGCGGCGCGGTATCCGTCGAGTGAGTAGCAGGATGGGAACCGATTTCCTAAACCTAGCCTTTATAGCGTCACAAAGCCACAGCTGATTGTCTCGTCGTCAGAACGTCATTCTCAGACAATGGTCTTATCTGGTCATCGGACAAAGTTAAGAGCGCTCGGGTCGTCCCGTTCGGATTAACAAATTCCACCTCGTAGGCAAGGTGTGGATCTGTATAAACCTCTACAACCGTGCCGAGATCACCGGTCAAGACTTCTTCATCCGTCAGATCGACTGTCACAATGACAGTATCAAGGATTCGGAGTTGGGCGCTATTCATCTTCGAAGCTCCTTGGTCGTTTAGCGGGTTCAACCGTTACCAGATCGGCTAATGACTCTCCATTACGAAATATCCAAACAGTGGTCACCCAACGGTCTTCGCCATTAGGGCCGGATAGAGGTGCCGTGATAGTGTACTTTACTCCAAACGCAGTCGTTGGGCCTCTTTCCGCAGCCTGAGTAAAATGTTGCTCACGAATATCCTGTTCTAACTGCTGCCAGTCTTCTGCGGTATACCCCATCTGCGTGAAAAAAGCTGCCTTAAATCTGCCCAAGTCGTGGCCGAAGTTCAGAACGTAATCGTGCAATTTTCGCGGATCGATACGTGCATCTTGCGCGTTTGGAAGCAATCCGCTCATGGCATAATTCTAACATAGCGCTAGATTAGTTGTTAACACGGTTATGAACATAAATATTGTATAACCGATACCACATCCGCCGGTTGTCTCACCTTTATCCCTTGTTATACTAGAATTCATCCCACTAAACGGAGCGGAAGCCAATGGATGATCTGACGACTAATGCAAGCGTAGAGGCGTTCGAAGCCCGCATTGCCCGCGGCGAGAAGATCGAGCCGGGCGACTGGATGCCCGACGCCTACCGCAAGCAGCTCATCCGCATGATTTCGCAGCACGCCCACAGCGAGATCGTCGGCATGCTGCCCGAGGGGGCGTGGATCACCCGCGCGCCCAACTTGCGGCGCAAGATGGTGCTGCTGGCGAAGGTGCAGGACGAGGCGGGCCACGGCCAATATCTCTACCACGCGGCCGAGACGCTGGGCGTCAGCCGCGACGAGATGATCGACGCTCTGCTGGCCGGCCGGGCCAAGTACGCCAGCGTCTTCAACTACCCGACGCTGGGCTGGGCCGACGTGGGGGCCATCGGCTGGCTGGTGGACGGCGCGGCGATCATGAACCAGACGATGCTGGCCCACTGCTCCTACGGCCCCTACTCGCGGGCGATGGTGCGCATCTGCGCTGAAGAGGGGTTCCACAAGAAGCAAGGGCAGGAGATGATCATCCGCTATGCCCAGGGCACGCCGGCGCAGCGGCAGATGGCGCAAGAGGCGATCGACCGCTGGTGGTGGCCGTCGCTGATGATGTTCGGCCCCCACGACAGCGAGTCGACCAACACGCCGCAACTCGTCCGCTGGGGCATCAAGACGAAGACCAACGACCAGTTGCGCCAGGAGTTCATCGACGAGATGGTGCCTGCGCTGCACGCGCTCGGCCTCAGTGTGCCCGATCCCGAGATGTGCTACGACGAGGAGAGCGGCCACTGGATCGGCCGCGAGATCGATTGGGATGAGTTCTGGCGGGTCATCAGAGGGGACGGCCCGATGAATGCCGCCCGCCTCGCCGCCCGCCGCCAGGCCCACGAGGACGGCCGCTGGGTGCGGGAGGCAGCCGAGGCGTATGCTCTAAACAACTGAACCACTGAATAATGATGACTGACCAATGGCCCCGCTACGAAGTTTTCAAACAGGATCGCCTCGACGGGCCGTTCCGCAATGTCGGCTCGGTTCACGCGCCGGACGCTGAGTTGGCGCTGCTGAACGCGCGCCACGTGTTCGCGCGGCGGCCGTCGTGCGTCGCCTTGTGGGTAGTCCCTGATTCGGCCATCGCTCGGCGGACGGCCGAGGAATTAGGAAAGGAGCAGGGGAGCAGGGAGGCAGGGGAGAGTATTCAGTATGCAGTGTTCAGTAAGCAGTCGCAACGGCAGGCGATGACCTATGTCGATTATGTGGGTGAGGTGACGGCCGGATCGGCCGAGGAGGCGCTGCGCGTCGCCGCCGATACCTACACCGAGACGCCCGGCATCGTCTGGTGGGCCTGTCCCATGGCAGCCATCACCCGCAGCGACCCCGCTGACCTGCCCGGCTTCGAGGCGGCCACCGGCAAACTGTTCCGCATGCCCAACCAGTACCGCACGGTGTTCACCATGCAGAAGATCCGGCGCGGCGAGGGGGACGAGTGATGGATGACGCCGTGCGCGACGCCCTGCTCGATCGCCTGCTGGCGATGGCCGATGACGAACTCATCCTGGCCCATCGCAACTCCGAGTGGGCCGGCCACGCGCCCATTCTGGAGGAGGACATCGCCTTCGCCAATATCGCCCTCGATGAAATGGGGCATGCGTCCATTTGGTACGGACTGCGCGGCGAGATGACCGGCGAGGACACCGACCAACTGGTGTTTTTCCGTAACCCGGGACAATACCGCAACATCCAGCTCGTCGAACTGCCGAAAGGGGATTGGGCTTTCTCAATGGTGCGCCAATACCTGTTCGACGCGGCTGAAGGCGTCGTCCTGAGCCATCTGCGCGCCAGCGCCCACCGGCCGCTGGCCGAGGCGGCGGCCAAGATCGCCACCGAGGAGCTGTACCACCTGCGCCATACCGGTCTATGGCTGCGCCGGCTCGGACTGGGCACGGAAGAGAGCCACCGCCGCGCACAGGCCGCTTTGGACATGCTGTGGCCCTATGCGCGACAGCTCTTCACCCTGCTGCCCGGCGACGCTGCCCTGAGCGCGGCCGGCATCGTCCCCGACATGGCGTTGCTGCGGCGCGAGTGGGAGGCGGCCGTGCGACCGTTCCTGGCCGAGTGCGGGTTGGCCATACCCGAAGAAGCGCTGCCACGCCGCGACGTGCCCCGCACGGAGCATACCGAGCACCTGATGGCGCTGCTGGCCGAGATGCAGTCGGTGGCCCGGATGGACCCGGAGGCGGAGTGGTGAGCGGGTTGGCGCTGACGGCCGAGCGCGTTCACGAGGCGCTGGCCGAGGTCATGGACCCCGAGATACCGGTCGTCTCCGTCGTGGAGATGGGCATCATCCGCGACGTGGATGTGGGGCCGGATAGGGTGGTGGTGACGATGACGCCGACCTTCTCCGGCTGCCCGGCGCTGGACGTGATGCGGCGGGACATCGAGGCGGCCGTGCGCGGTCTGGGAGCCGACCACGTCGACGTGCGCGTCGTCTTGCACCCCGCCTGGACGACGGAGTGGATCACCGAGGCTGGGCGCGAGAAGCTGCGCCAATTCGGCCTGGCTCCGCCCCCCCGCCACAGGGGTGATCCGACGGCCGTGGCCTTCTTCGACCTGGCCGAGTGCCCTCGCTGCGGCTCCACCAACACCAGCCTGCGCAACGCCTTCGGCCCCACGCTGTGCCGGATGATCTGGTATTGCAACGAGTGTCGGGATGCGTTTGAGCAGTTTAAGCCGCTATGAATGTTTGGCGCAGCACCAAATGAACCTGAATGCTAATTGAATAAGGGAACATTATGGTATATACTGATGGTATATCCCATTATATGAGGCGTATTATGGACACCGCGAAACTTTTCATAAACGGCCGTAGTCAGGCTGTTCGATTGCCAAAAGAGTACCGTTTTGACGGGACGGAAGTATATATCAAAAGGGTCGGCGACACCGTGGTGCTCATCCCAATGACCGAATCATGGAAAACGCTGATCGACAGCCTGGATCAATTTTCCGATGACTTCATGGAGAATCGGGAGCAGCCGGAAAGCCAAGAACGTGAGTTGCCGTTTGCATGAAGTATCTGCTTGATACCAATATTTGCATCTATCTCATCCGGCAACGCCCGGCAAGCGTGCTACGGGAAATGGCGAAACAGCAAATCGGGGATGTGGGGATATCGTCCGTGACGCTTGCCGAACTGCAATTCGGGGTCGCCAAGAGTGCACAACCGGAGCGTAATGGAGCGGCGCTGGCACAGTTCATCACACCGCTGTTGATCGTCGACTTTGATAAGCCCGCAGCAGACGTTTATGGGAAAATCCGCGCATTTCTGGAGCAGCGCGGGACGCCGATTGGTTCGCTTGATATGTTGATCGCCGCCCACGCGCTGAGCCTGGATGTGATGCTTGTGACGAATAATGAGCGCGAATTCAGTCGCGTCCCGGGATTGAAGCTGGAAAACTGGGCGGCCGAATAACAACGCCCGTCTCTACAACCCCAACACCGCCCGCCCCACCATCTCATACGCCGTATCCCCCGACGGCGGCTGCATGTTCGCCGCGCGCACGTCGCGGAAGTAGCGTTCCAGCGGCAGGGCGCCGGTGATGCCCGCGCCGCCGGCCACTTGCAGCGCCTTCTCCGTCGCCGCCAGCGCCGCCTCGGTCACCGCCAGCTTCGTCGCCGCCACCCGCGACATCATCCCCTTCCGGTCTTCGGCCCCCGTCCACGAGCCGGCCGTTTCGAACAGCAGCGCCCGCGCGGCCTGCAGCGCCACATCGATCGCGCCGATCTCCCGTTGAATCTTGGGCAGGGTGGCGATTGGCTTGCCCAGCGCCGTCGGCACGCGCTCCAGCGCATAGCGGATGACGGCGTCGCGCGCGCCCAGCGCCGCGCCCAGGTAGACGGCCGACAGCATCGTGGCGAACCAGACGTTGGGCGTGGCTTTGGCGTCGCCCGTTTCGATGAGGTTCTCGGCGGACACGACCACATCGCGGAAGACGGCGTCGTGGCTGTCGCTGGCCCGCAGGCTGAGCACGTCACGCCACGTCTCCACCCACCCCAGCCCCGGCACGTCCTCGCCCGGCGGCCGGCGGACGAGGACGACGCCCGCCTCGTCCCCTACGGCGGCGCGGACGAGCAGATGGGTCAGGTGCCGGCCGCCGGTGGCCCACGTCTTGTGGCCGTTGATGAGCAGCGTCGCGCCGTCGGCCGAGGGCACGGCCGTCGTCTCCGGCAGGCCGCCGCGCGACGGGCTGCCCATGCGCGGCTCGCTGCCCAGATGGTTGAGCAGACCGCCGTCGGCCGCCTCGCGCATGATCGCATCGAAGGCATCGGGTCGCCAGGTTCGCGTCTCCCGCTGGTGGCCGATGACTTGGTGCTGCATGGCGGCCACCAGCGCCGTCGATGGGCTGCCTTTGCCCAGCTCGACCTGAGCAGCGGCGCAAGTCAGCAGCGACGCACCCCGGCCGCCGCACGCCGCGGGCACGGCCAGCGCCAGATAGCCGGCGTCGCGCATGGCGGCGACATCTTCGGCCGGCAGTCGGCCGTCCCGGTCCGCTTGGTCGGCGCGTGTGGCGATGTCGGCCGCCAGCGCCCGGGCCAGTTCAACCGCTTGGTCTTGAATTTCATTCGTCATATGTATGGTTATAGCCCAAAGAGCCGCAGGGGGCAGGTGGCGGATGAAAGGAACACGGATGGCGCGGGTTTACGCTGTTATTTTTATCTGCTTCGCCCGCATCCGTGTCATCCGCGTTCTTTGTTGGCTGCCCAGTATTCAGTTGCCCAGGGCACGGCGCGGGCAATGCCTTCGCGTAGTGGCGTTGTCGGGGTGTAATCGAGGAGCGCCCGGGCTTTGCCGATGTTGGCGACGTAGTGGGTCACTTCGCCAACGCGCGACGGCTCCACGGTCATCTGCGGGTCCACGCCCAGCTCCTCGCCGATGTAGCGAGCCAGATTGACGAGGCTATTGCCCTGGCCGTAGGCCAGATTGATTGTGTGATTGGCCTCGCGGCCGCTGACCAACAGTTCGATCCCTTTGTAGACCCCGGCCACGCAATCATCGACGTAGGTGAAGTCGAGCACCTTCCTCTCGCCGTAGACGGTGATCGGCTCACCATTGGCGATCTTGCGGATGAACAGGGGGATAACGCGCTCCATGCGCTCGATGTCGACGTCGAAGCGGCCGTAGACATTGCTGAAGCGGAAGACGAGATAGCGCAGGCCATAGCATTGGGCGTAGGAGTAGATGAGAGCCTCGCCGGAGATCTTGCTGGCCGAGTAGGGACTCTCGGTGAAGGCGAAGTCGGCATAGGACTCCTCGGTGATG
>CAYNOL010000065.1:0-17628 GCA_964398825.1 uncultured Ardenticatenaceae bacterium | reverse complement strand
GGTACGCCCCCTACTACGCCCACGAGGTAGTTGGGCTGGCGGCGCTGGAGCAACTGGCGCTGGACTGCTTCGGCGACAACGACCCCGGCGACATCTTCTACCGGGGCATTGTGCAGGAGATCGTCGATCAGGGGGACGGCAACTACCTGCTGCGCCTGCCCATCCCGTTCATCAGCAAGGACGACGTGCGCCTGCGCAAGCGGGGGGACGAGCTGTTCATCACCATCGGCAACTTCAAGCGCGAGATGATCCTGCCCGCCGTGCTGGCCAAGCGGCGCGCCGGCGGTGGCCGCTTGCGTGACGGCTATCTGGAGATCACTTTCCTGCCCGGCGGCGAGACGGTGGCTGAGACAGCCTGAACCATGCAGCCACGCGGATTATTGACGGGAGACGGCTTCAGATTCAGCGGCCGTCTCCCGCTTTTTATTTGCGCCGGCTCGCGGCGTCGGCCACTGGGCGGCTCTCACGGCCGCGCAGGGCCGAGACGATGTAGACCGGCGCGCCCAGCAGACTGGCGACCCGCTCCAGCGCGAACACCAGCAGCGTCAAGGCCACCGCGTCCTCGGGCCGGATGCCCGCCCCCGCGAACAGCGCCGGGGCCAGGTTCTCGCGCACACCCAGCCCGCCGATCGACGGCACCAGCAGCGCCAGCGACATGATGGGCACCACCAGCAGATAGTAGCTGTACGGCAGCCCCAGCCCCAAGGCCCGCCCTGTCACGTCCCACCAGCCGACCTGCATCAGGTTGAACACCACGGAGACGAGCAGCGCCTTCGTCAGTGCGTCCCAGCCGCAGCTGTGGACAGCGGCCGACAGACGCTGCACAAAGCCGCCGCCCGCGTCGCGCAGCCCGCCCGGCAGCCGGTGGGAGATGAACAGGAAGAGGCGGCCGTCGAGCAAGATCAGCCCACCCACCAGCCCGGCGACACACACCAGGGCGATGACCACGGCCAGCGAGTCGGGGAAGTTGGCGGGCCGGAACGGCAGAACGGCCAGCGCCATGGCGAACAGGGCCATCAGCCCCGTCAGCCGGTCGATGAGCACGGTGCTGACGGCGATGCTCGACTCCACGTCCTGCGTCGCCTCGGCCGCGCGCACCACGTCCCCACCCAGGCCCGACGGCAGGAAGGCATTGAAGAAGCTGCCCACCAGGTATAGCTCCACGAGACGGCCGAAGCGCATTGATGAGCCCACCCCATGCAGGATGAGATGCCAGCGATACGCCCGGACGACCAGACTCAGCGCGATCAACAGCGCCCCCGCGGCCATCCAACCCAACTCAACGTCGACAATGGCCGCCCATACCGCCCCGGCGTCGAAATTCCGCAGCACAAGGTAGAGCCCGGCCACTGTGATGCCGATCTTCAGCAAGGTAGTCAGCCGTCTCCGCGGGGTGGGATTGGGCGCTTCCGGCTGAGGGGAGGGTTGAGAGGACGCCATCGCCCGCCGATTGTAGACGATCCGTCGGCAAACGTCATTCACCCGTAGGGCGGCAAATGACGCAGCTTTGGCGCGATAGTCTATAATCTCGCCTGTTATGTCTGTATCGACTGCGTGGCGGGGAAAGGTGAGGCCGGATAGCCGGGCGGTTCGCGTGTGGCTGGCGGCCGCCGCGCTGCTGCTCTTCTTCTTCCTGGCCGTCGACAGTCTCGTCGACGACAGCCCGACCATGGACGAGCAAAACCACATCGCCCGCGGGCTGGCCTTCCTGCGCACCGGCGATCCGCGCCTCAGCCTGGAGCACCCGCCGCTCATCAACGCCCTCAGCGCCCTGCCGTTGTTGACGATGCCGGAGCTGCGCCTGCCGACCGACCACCCCAGCTGGGAGCGGCGCGAGGGGTGGTATGAGTTCGCCGATCTTTTCCTGTGGCAGTACAACGACGACGTCGATCGCGTCCTCTTCCTCTCACGGTTGCCCGTCGTGGGCCTCACAATCACGCTGGCGCTGGCCGGGTACTGGTTCGCGGGACGGCTGTGGGGGCGCGCGGCCGCGTTGCCGGCTCTGCTCCTTTTCCTGTTCGAGCCCAACCTGCTGGCCCACGGCCGCTATGCCACCACCGACCTGGGTGGCACGCTCTTCACCTTCCTGACGAGTGCGGCCCTGTGGCGGCTGTGGCAGCGGCCGGGTCAGTGGCGTTGGCGGCCGTGGCTCTTGGCGGCCGTGCTCATGGGTTTGGCCTTCGGCAGCAAGCTTTCGTCGCTTGGCTTCGTGTTTATTTGGCTGCTGCTGGCCTTACTGCCGCTTTATCCGCGAGGGAGCGCGTCGAGGTCTCGCGCGGCGCTGCTTCGCCTGGCGCAACTGGCGTCGGCCGGGCTCGTGTCCCTCGTCATCGTCTGGGCCCTCTTTGGCTTCCAGTGGGGGGCGTTGGGGTTCGTCTCCCGCGAATTGGAGTGGCTCAATTCGGCCGCCGGGCCGATGCCCACCTTCTGGGCCGGGCTGGAACAGATCGCCCTGCTGGGCAGCGGCGGCCGGGCTCCCGCCTTCCTCTTCGGCCAATTCTCGCCCGACGGCTGGGCGTATTACTTCCCCGCCGCCTTCACCATCAAGACGCCGATCGTGCTGCTCCTGCTGCTGGCCGTCGCCGGCGTGCTGCTGGTTAGGGTGAAGGCCACGCGGCCGAAGGCGCTCTTCCTTCTGATCGCCGCCGCAGGGTTCTACTTGTTCGTCATGCAAAGCGCCCTCAACATCGGCTACCGCCATGTGCTGCCGGCGCTGCCCTACCTGCTGCTGCTCATCAGCGGTCTGGCCGCGCCGGCCGCTGCCTGGGTATTCCGCACGCCGCGCGTTCCCCGTGCTTCGCTCACTGTGGGGCTGGTGGTGCTCGTGGCCGCGGCCGTTTGGATCCACCCCCATTACCTCAGCTACTTCAACCCTCTCGCCGGCGGCCCGACCAACGGTTACCGGGTGCTGACCGACAGTAACGTCGACTGGGGCCAGGACCTGTTGCGTCTGCGCGTCTGGATGCGCGACAACGGCTATCGCAGCGTGAAGCTGGGTTGGTTCGGCACGGCCGACCCAAACCATTACGCCATCTCCCACGAGCCGCTGCCCGGCCTCGGCCGCGATGCCTTCTTCCGCCTGTGGTGGGAGCCACCGTTCGACGTGGCGAACCCCGAGCCGGGCCTCTATGCCATCAGCGCGTCCAGCATCTGGGAGCCGCCGCTGCGCGTCGAGGAGAAGCTGGTCTACGCCTGGTTCCGCACTCGCGAGCCCGACGACCGCGTCGGCTATTCGATCCTGATCTATGAAGTCCGGTAGCTCCCTGAGATCGACACGTCAACAGCTGCTCTCGCGCTGGTGGTTGGCCGCGGCCACGGCCGTTCTGCTGCTGGCGGCCGTCCTGCGGCTCATACTGCTCAGCGACGTGCCGCCGGGGCTGGCCCAGGACGAAATTCTCGACGCCGACATCGCCCTCTTCATCCGCCAAGGGGAGCACGCGCTCTTCTTCAGCCACGGCTACGGCCACGAGCCCCTGTACCACTATCTGGCCGCGCCGTTCGCCCCGCTCTTCGGCGACAACGCGCTGGCCATTCGCCTGCCGTCGGTCTACCTGGGGCTGTTGCTCGTCGCCCTGACCATGGCTTGGGCGAGGCGAGAGTTCGGCGCATTGACGGCCGTCGTCGCCGGGGCGGGGCTGGCGATCAGCTGGTGGCCGATCATCTTCAGCCGCATCGGCATTCGGCCGATCCTTGAGCCGGTGCTGCTCATGCTGGCCGTCTGGTTCTGGCCGCTGCGGGCAACGAGCCTCACGCCGCGGCACGGGCGCTCGGCCGCGCTGGCCGGGCTCTTCCTGGGCCTGTCGATCTACAGTTACACCGCCGCCCGGATCATCCTGCTCATCCCCGCGCTGATGCTGCTGATTTTAGGGGTTCAATACCTTTGGGCCGGCCGTGGGGATCCTGAGCGTCGCCCGATGCTCCGCGCCCAGCTCACTTATGTCGCCGTCATCCTGCTGGCCGGCTTGCTCGTCTACTTACCTCTTGGCCTGACACTCCGCGCCAACCCCGATTTGCAGCAGCGATTGGAGCAGCTGGAGGGGCCGCTCGATGCATTGCGCCAAGGCGACGTCGGCCCCGTGCTGGAGATGACCGCCGCCACCCTCGGAGTCTTCAGCGTCACCGGCGATCCCCGTTGGACATACACCTTGCCCGATCGGCCGCTCTTCGATCCCCTGACGGCGGTATTATTCTACGGCGGATTGCTGCTCGCGCTGTGGCGCTGGCGGCGGCCGTCCTATCTACTGTTGCCGGTGTGGCTGTTGGTGGCCCTGCTGCCCAGCGCATTCTCGCCCGACGCGCCCAGCACCGTGCGCCTCGTCGGCGCGTTGCCGGTGATCTATCTGCTGCCCGGTCTGGCCGTCGGGTGGGTCGCCGCGCGACTGATGTCGCGCCGCCGCGGCCTGGCTCCGGCTCTCGTCGCCCTGCTGCTCGGTCTCGTTTTGCTCAACGGCTACCGCACCGTCCGTGACGGCTTCGTGCGCTGGCCGCAAGATGTGGAGACCCGGTTGCGTTATCAGACGGCTATCCGTGACATCGGCCGCTATTGGCGAGCGTCCGGCGACAGCCCTCCCGTTGTGGCCGAGGTCTTCTACGAGCCGATCGACGGCGACAGCCTGCGGCGCTCCATCGGCGCAGACCCGGCCGCGCGGTGGATTCAGACCGGCGCGGGCGTGGCCGGGGCGCTTGTCTGGCCCGGCGGCAGGCCGGCGCGGCTGTTCGTGCCCGAGTACGCGCCGCTCGATACCCGCCTCATGACGCTGGCAGGGATGGACGTCGCGCCGAGCTATCGCAGCGACGCCTCACCGTCATTCGCCGTCTACGAGTTGCCCGCTCTGTCAACAAACGACTCGGAGTCGCATGAGATCACGTTCGGCGGCAGTGGCGAGTTGACGCTAATCGGCGTCACCCCGCCGCGGCAGCAAGACGGCCACATTGAGCTGGCCACGCTTTGGCGCGTCGGCGCGGAGTTGCCCGCTGACCTGGCGATCTTCGTCCACTTGCAGAACGATGGTGGGGAGCTCGTGTCCCAGTTTGACGGCCTCGACGCCGCGCCGGGGACGCTGCGGCCAGGCGACGTCTTTCTGCAGCGCCACTTGCTCGTCGCGCCGGAGGATGAGGCAGTTACCCTGCGGCTGGGGCTCTACCGCCGGGTAGACGGACAGCGATTGATGACTGCCGACGGTCGCGATGTCGTCGTAATCGGTGCCTGCGGCCGCGCCGTTGACGGAGCCCCGAGCGCGCCCTGCAGTTTGACCGAATCGCATTAGATCAGTAATATGCAGCGTTGTCCTAGAATCTCCAGGGGGGAAATTCAAACAAATTGAGTAAGGAATGTGATCATATGGAAGGGAAAGTGAGTAAGAACCGTCAGATTCAGAACAAACGAGGCGTCACTATCACGACCGTGGTGGTGGCCTTTCTCAGCATCCTTTTGTTCGCCCAGCTTGGTTCTGCATACCAGGTAGATGAGAAACCGACCCCGCCCGCGGGCGCGGATCAGGTGGTATCGCCCTTTGAGAACATAGCGCCTACGGCGCAGGAGCTCGAAGATGCTCCGGTGTCCATCGAGCGCTACATCGCCGGCCACTCGCTGCCGGCCGGCGCCGTCGCCGCCGTCAATCTGGATGAGTCCACCAAGGAAGTTTCCAACGATAGCCCCGCGCCCAATAGCTCGTTCGACTACACCATCACCGTTCGCAACACCGGCGGCGTCGACATCCCTGTCACCGTTACCGACAACCTGCCGTCCGAAGTCATTTACCTGGCGTCCGACTGCCCGACCAACGACTGCGTCTACAACAGCGGCACAGTCATCTGGCAGGGCAGCGTGGCCGCCAATGACGAGGCTGTGCTGACGATCTCCGTCTTCCTGAAGAACGACGCCGAGGTCGACGCCACGATCACCAATACTGCGCTGATCGACGCTCCCGAGCTCGACACCGTTGAGGTCACGGCCGACATCACCGTCGCGGAACCCACGGCATCGCCGTTCCAATTCCTGCCCTTCGTGATCCGCGAGGAGACGCCCATCCCCGGCCCGGTGGCTCTGTCGTCCACACGGCCGACCAACGCCAACACCTGGACGCTGTCGTGGACTTCCGACCCGGTGGCGACTAAATACGAGGTGCAGGAAGCCCAGGAGCCGGACTTCTCTGACGCCACCACCCACGAAGTGGAGAACGGGACTTCGTTGCCGATCACACACCCCACATCCCCCTTCAACGTCTACTACTATCGTGCTCGCAGCATGGTTGGGTTGCTGCCCGGGCCGTGGTCCAACCAGGTCACCGTGGTTGGCGGCTACTATGACGAATTCGACGACGAAAACACCGGTTGGAGCATGCGCCGCTCAACCTACCGCGAGAAGGTCCACGGCTTCTACGAGAACGGCAAGTATGTGATGCAGGTGCTGGACCGCTGGGACTGGGGTCTCGCCAGCCCGCTGCAGCCCGCGCCGGAGGTGCCGTACTACATCGACTTCGAGGCCCGTATCGTCGCCCCGGCCAACCTTCTCTCCTTCGGCATGGTCTTCGGCGGCGACTGGAACGGCCAGGCCTGCCCGCCGGGACTGTCCTACGACGAGTGGTACCGCCACACCAACTGCTTTAACCACTTCTACAACACAAACACCATCTTCTACGGCCCGCTCAAGATGCTCTTCGAGCGCGTCGATCGGCTGGAATGGTGCCCCAACTGTGGCGGCAGCCCGATGAAGCGTCTCGGCGATATCGACTTTGCCAATACCAGGGACCTCGATGGCATTGACCGTGAGGGCTGGAACCACTACCGTATCGAGGTAAGGGAAGATTCGATCAGAGTATTCGCGACCAAGAGGGGTGGGGATCTCAAATTCCAGTTTGAGTATGACGACACCCGTTGGGTCAACGAGCCGTACTTCGGTTTCTTCGCCTCGACCGACGAGTACAACAACTCGACCTGGCGCTTTGAGTATTTGGAAGTTCTGCCGCTCGACTAAGCCTCAAGAGGGTTAGTTAGAGTATGGGTGGCCGGCGAGCAACAACCATTGCTTGCCGGCCACTTTCGTTATACGCCGACCCGTGAATCGCTTTTCCCGCTTCGTCATCCCGTTGCTAACAGCGGCCGTTCTGCTGCTCCAGTTCAGCCTGGGGATCAGCAGCATGGCCGGCGACGCGCCTACCTTCGACGAGCAGGGTTTCCTGGTGCGCGGGCTGGCCTATCTGCGCGACGAGGCCGACGGCGGCAAGCGCGACATCCGCGTCGGCCACCCGCTGGGGCTGAACGCGCTCAACGCCATGCTGCTGGTCGATGACCCAACGGTCAGCCTGCCGACCAGCGATCCGTCGTGGCAGGAGACCAGCTTCCACCGTCCGGCCGAGCTGTTCCTCTGGGAGATCGGTAACGACGTTGCCCATGTGATGTTTCTGGCGCGCGTGCCCACTGTCTGGCTGTGGTTGCTGCTGGCGGCCGTCGGCGCGCGTTGGGCGGCCGAGATTGCGCGCGGCCGTCGCCATCTGGCAGGGCTGCTGGCCTTGTTCCTGCTGGCCTTCGATCCCAACCTCATGGCCCACGCCCGGCTGGTGACGACCGACCTGGGGCTGGCGGCCGGGGCGGGGCTGGCCGGCTTCGCGCTGTGGCGCTTCCTGCGGCACCCCACCTGGTTCGCCGCTGCCTTCGCCGGAGGCGCGTTGGGGCTGATGCTCAACACGAAGTTCACCGCGCTGCTTTTCTTGCCGCTGTTTGGTGTCGTTATCTTGCTTCGCCTGCTGCAACTGCGCCGCATGGGCGATAATCGCGGGGCGGGTCGCGTACTGCTGCTTTCCGTGTCGCTCTACCCCCTTGCCGCCCTGCTCGTGCTGTGGGCGGGGCATGGCTTCCAGACGGGCGAGCTCAACGCCCCGCTGCCGCTATTAGGCGACCTGGGCGGCGTCCCCGTCCCGCTATCGAGTTATCTGGATCAATTGCTCGACATCGGCGGCCGTCTCTCCGTCGCCACGCCATCGTTTCTGTTGGGCCAATACTCCGATTCGGGTTGGTGGTACTATTTTCCCGTCGCCTTTCTGGTCAAGACACCATTGCCGGTGCTGTTGCTGCTGGGCGTGGCCGTTGGTTGGTTGCTCTTCCTGTTTTGGCGGCGCAGGGAGTTGATAGGGGGGATGTGGTTCGACATGGCGGCGCTGCTTGTTCCCGCGCTCGGCTTCTTTGCCGTCGCCCTGATGACCGACATTAACCTGGGCTATCGTCACCTGCTGCCGATCTTGCCCTTTCTCTACGTCTTCACGGCGGCCGTCGTGGCCAAGATGAGCGCAACGGCCGGCGCAAGCGCGCACCGGCTTGTTAACGGCGCGGCCCTCATCGCCGCCGGCTGGCTCGTCGTCGTGTCGCTTTGGATCTACCCCCACTACCTCGCCTTCTTCAACATCCTGGCCGGTGGGCCGGACGGCGGCTGGCGCGTGCTGGTGGACAGCAATCTCGACTGGGGGCAAGATCTCGGCCGTCTATCCGGCTGGCTGGCCGACAACGGCGCCGAGCCGGTATGGCTCAGCTACTTCGGCGAGGCGCGGCCGTCGTATTACGGTATCGACTACGTGGGGCTCGACAGCTTCCCGCCCCGCCTGATGAACCCCAACGCGCGGCCGTTCTACCCCCACGATCCCGCTCCCGGCTGGTACGCCATCAGCGCCACAACGCTGCAGGGGGTGCATTTCGCCAATCACGATCAGTTCGACTACTTCCGCCGCCGGACGCCCGCGGACAAGATCGGCTACAGCATCTTCCTCTACGAGCAGCCCGCGCACGGCCCGGCGGTCGATCTGCTGCTCGGCGGCGTCCAGGTAGACGAGCTCGCCCCCGAGCACTTTGCCCAACTCGGCACCAACGACGTCACGTTGCGCTGGTTCAATCCCGACGAGGCCCTCATCCTGCCCGACGGCGCGCGTCCGGTCTGGTTGGCTGTCGGCGCGACGCCGCTCCATCCGCGGCTGGCCGCGTATCTGTCGCTCGCTCCGGCCGCCGAACCCACGCGCGGCGACGGCTATTCGCTGCAGCAAGTCACCCCCGTGCTCCCTTCCGTTACCGTCGAGGCATTCGCGCTCAGCCATAATGACGGGCAGATCACCTTCAACGGCGCGCCGGTCATCGAAACCGAGAACGGCACATTGAACATCGTCACCCTCTGGCAGCAGACGGGCCGGCCGCAGCCGGTGAAGATTTTCATCCATGTGCTGGATGGCAACGGCGAGATCGCTGCCCAATGGGACGGTCTGTCGGCCGAGTGGGAAGGGTGGCGGCCGGGCGACACGCTCATCCAGCGCCACGAACTGCCTCTCAACGGCCTTTCCCTCGGTGATTATCGTATCACGGTCGGGCTGTATAATCCTGAGAAGATGGAGCGTTGGTATACGGCCGAGGGCCTCGACGTTATAGAATTAGGGCAAGTGTCGGTAGAAGGAGAGTGATTATGGGTTTCCATGGCGGCGGCTGGTGGGCCTTTCTCAGCCACGATGAAGAACAAGATCGCCCGGTGGTGACCAGAGCGCTGCTGGGTCGGGTGTGGAACTTCGCGCGCCCCTACACGCGCCACGTCCTGCTGCTGTTGGTGACCATCCTGCTGACCACCGGCGTCACTCTCATGTCGCCGCTGCTGATGCGTGCCCTCATTGACGACGCCATCCCCAACCAGAACGTGCGCTTGCTCAACTTTCTGGCGCTGGGCCTCATCGCCGTGCCCGTGATCAACGGCCTCATCGGCGTCTGGCAGCGCGACCTCAGCGCCTATGTCGGCGAGAGCATCATCTTCGATCTGCGTAACGCACTTTATGGCCACTTCCAGTCGATGTCGTTGCGCTTCTTCACCCAATCGCGCACCGGCGAGCTGATGTCGCGCCTCAACAGCGACGTCGTCGGAGCGCAGCAGGCAGTCAACAACACGCTGATCTCCATTATCTCCAACATCGTGCAGGTCGTTGCTACGCTGGCGATTATGATCGCCCTGGAGTGGCGGCTGACGCTGCTGGGGCTGCTTGTCGTGCCCTTCTTTTATCTGCCGGCGCGACGCATCGGCCGCGTCCTGCGTGACTTGCGCCGTAAATCGATGGTACTCAACGCCGAGATGAACGCCACGATGAGCGAGACGCTCAACGTGAGCGGCGCGTTGCTGGTCAAGCTGTTTGGTCGCGAGCAACGGGAGCTTGACCGCTTCGAGCGCGACAGTTCCTCCGTGCGCGACATCGGTATCCGCTCGGCCGTCATCGGTCGCTGGTTCTTCATGGTGCTCGGCATCATCGGCGCGGCCGGCACGGCGCTCGTCTACTGGGTCGGCGGCTATCTGACGATCGAAGGCGCGTTCACCATCGGCACGATCGTCGCTTTCGGTGCTTACCTGAGCCAGCTCTACGGCCCGCTGATGTCGCTGACCAACTCGCCGGTGGAGTTCGCCCAGAGCATGGTCAGTTTCGAGCGCGTGTTCGAGGTGCTCGACATCCCGGTGGAGATCGCCGAGAAGCCCGACGCCATCGAGCTGACCGACGTCGACGGCCGTCTCACCTTTGACGATGTCACCTTTGATTACACGGTGCTGCCCGAGGGCGGCCGGGCGGGGCTGTCGGAAGTCGTGCGCTACTCGCGGGGTGGCAACGAGACACTGCTGCGGCGCGGGCGTCAGACAGAGGACGGCGTCGGGGCCGAGGACGAAGCGCCGGACGGGGTCGAGTTGGCCGAGGCTGAGAAGCCCGAAGCGCGCCGCGTTGCCCTGGAAGATATCTCGTTCCACATCGATGCCGGGCAGCTCGTCGCTCTGGTGGGGCCCAGCGGGGCGGGCAAGACGACGGTCACCTACCTCATCCCTCGCCTCTATGACCCGACGGACGGCCGCGTGCTGCTCGACGGCCACGACCTGCGCGATCTGACGTTGAACACGCTGGCCGACAACATCGGCATGGTGACCCAGGAGACCTATCTCTTCTTCGACACCGTCCGCGCCAACCTGCTCTACGCCCGGCCGGACGCCACCGAGGAAGAGATGACCGCCGCGGCGCGGGCGGCCAACATCCACGACTTCATCACCTCGCTGCCCGACGGCTACGACACTGTGGTGGGTGAGCGCGGCTACCGCCTCAGCGGCGGCGAGCGGCAACGCGTGGCCATCGCCCGCGTCATCCTGAAGGACCCGCGCATTCTCGTCCTCGACGAGGCCACGTCCCACCTTGATTCGCTCTCAGAGGCGCTGATTCAGGATGCGCTGCAACGGGTGATGGAGGGGCGGACGAGCCTGGTCATTGCCCACCGGTTGTCGACCATCCTCGCCGCCGACATGATCCTGGTCATGGATCAGGGGCGATTGGTTGAAAGCGGCACTCACGATGAGCTGCTGCAGCGCGGCGGGCTCTATGCTTCCCTCTTCGAGACTCAATTCCGGCCGGAGCGAGATTTATCGTTGGGGGAATGAATGTTTTTTCCACGGATTTGCACGGATTAAGACGGATGGGGACGGATTAACATGGGATTGGCCAAATCCGCTTTTTCCGCGCTCAATCCGCGGAAATCCGTGGTTAAAATATTACGGACTTAATACGAACGGCAGGTGGAACTGATTGATGTCGCTTAGCACCAGCGCCGCGGCCGTTCGGGTAGGGGTTGGCAGGGGGGAGCCGTTGAGCGTCAATCTGGCCGTGGCCCGGTTTGTTATCAGCTGTCCCGACGCGGCCGACACGTTAACGACGGCTGAGAACTGTACCCAGAGGGCAAGCGGTTCGTTTAGCGTCCCCTTGTCTGTGTAGCGAATCTCATGCGCCGTCGGGTGGTAGAGGTCGGGGCGCGGGTCGCCGTTGACCAAAATCGATGAGACGTCCACGCTCACGTCAGCCGGCAACGTGTCCGTCAGAGCAACCGTGTACGCATCCTCGCCCTCTGTCCCGTCCACCGTTATGCTTATCTCGTAATGGAGCCATCCGCTCGGAGTGACGACGTCTTCCCCTACATCTTTCTCGAATGTCCAACCGCTCTCCACGTCGAAGAACACGGCCGACACCGGCCCCGTGTTACCCGCCGCGTCCCTCCCCTGAGCGAAAAGGATGTGGCGGCCGGGTGACAGCTCTTCGGTGTCGATGACAGCCGTCACCGCTTCTGTCACGCTGCCCCACACCCCGTCGACGGGAGTTAAGTCGAATAGCACGGCATCCGCGTCCCATGGCGGCGTGTCAATGGTGTAGATGCCCCCGACCACCGGATCGCGCCCGTTGTCCGAGTCGTCAATCCGCCCCCCGAACGTCAGGCCGTCCGCTTCGGTTGTCACTTCCAAATCGGTCACGTCCGGCCCGTGGACGGTCTGATACGGCGTCCGGGCGATCTTGGCCGCGTAGAGGAACGCCGGGCCGTTCGCGGGCCACTGCACGTTGTCGATGGCGGGGTATGGGGGCATGAACTGGTTGCCTACTTCGAGCGTGAAGGCCGGGATGCCCAATTCGCCGTAGGCCCAATCATCGGTCGCGCCACTGGTGAGGTAGAGGCAGGTGCTGGGCTGGCAGGAGAGATAGCCGTTGTAGGTTGCCAGCTTGTCGCCGATGGCCCGCAGGCCGTCGATGTTGGGCGCGGGAGCATCGGAGTTTCCCCATGGCCACAGGACGAGGTTGCTGAAGCTGTGGAGCGCGATGAGGATGCCGGTTGTGTCCGGTGGCGCGGCCGAAAGCAGGTCGTCCTCTCGCTGGTCGGGGACAAGCGCCCGCACCAGCGATTCCAGCGCCACTGTCTCTACTTCCGACGCCGGGGAGGGGCCGCGGTAGGTCATGTCGCATGGCCGGCTGCTGGCTCCCAACAACCCCCAGCCGAACGAGTGATTGCGATTCAAATCGATGCCGTACTGCTCCGAGTCGCCAGGCGGCCACACGGGGCAATCGAGTTCACCATCGCCATTGGTATCATTGTTGGCGTTCTTGCGCTGATAGAAGGGCAGGCGATCGTAGCCCGCCGACTGCCCCAGCGCTACCAGCCAAAGCCCGTCGGGGTTGGCTGTGGGGATGACCCACGTCTCGTGGTGATCCACCAGCCAAGTGGCGTCGGCGTCCACGCCATAGCCGTCGATTAGCGCGTCAATGAGTCGCATCGCCAGCTCAGGCGTCGTGATCTCTCGTGCATGGGCGTTGGCGACTAGGATGAAGACCGGCTTTGTCCCCCGCGAGATGTCGTCCGGCGTGATCTGCGAGCTGCCGGGCACGGTCTCGTTGGTAATGCGCATCGCCCGCAGCGGATAGCCGGCCAGTTCGTCACCCCCCGGTGTCGCGCAACCCCCGGCGGCCAGACAGTGGCTCTCGCCATAGTCGACTATCTCCGTGAGGTCAGGCGCGGCGGCGTTGATCGCTTCCAGGTCGCTGTAGAGCTCGTCGACTGTCCGGTAGCCGCCGTAGTAGTCGTTGCTGCGTGCAGTTTGGCGCAACTGAGCGGTGGCGGCCGTGTCGATCTCGACCGTCCATCCCGCCTCGATCAATGTTCGATAGCGTGCCGCATCCACGGCCGCCAGGACGTATCGCTCGCTCAGATTGTTGAATTCCCAAACGTCGTAGGCATGGAGTTGTGTCAGGATGCTTATCTCATCATAGTAGATCCTGACCACAAATGGTTGGGAGTTGCCGGAGAGGCCATCAAGTGCCTGTGATCGGGAGACGGATCGCGCCCAGATGCTACCGCCGATGGCAACCGCGGCAACGGATAGCAGGAGTAAAAGCCGCCTGCAAATCGAAGCGTCGCGCACGGGGCGAAGGCCTACTCCCGGCTGCGACCCATTCGCGGCAGAAAGATGGCCGCCAGGATGAGAAGGATGAAGATACCGAAAATGACGTTGGCTACAGGTTCCATGAACTAACTCCTGTTCGTTATTCGTTGATGACCCGAAAGATTATAGCTTGTGATGCCTTGGGAACAAGACGGAGAGGGGGCCGGAAGCAGCCGTAATTCCCCTTTGCCCAACCACACCCACTGTGATAAACTTAACGAATGTCAAATCTACAACAAAAAGGGGGTGAATACTCTGCCTAAGGTAACGCTACGATCTGATGAATCGCAAGAACAACTGCTTCGCCGCTTCAGCCGCGAGGTGGTCAAGAGCCGCCTGCTGACTGACGTCCGCCGCAAGCGCTGGTTCGTTTCCAAGAGCGAACTGGAGCGCATCGCCAAGAAGAAGGCCGCGCGCCGCACGCGCAAGTCGCAGAAAGAACAGCAGCAAGGTGTCTGATCTCAGATCATTGCCCCCTAATTGATAAGAAGCTCCAGAACTCAATTCTGGAGCTTTTTTCATTCCCTGTGCTACCATACGGGACGGGTGGCTAGATTATGATCCTGACCGAAACGATTCAAACCTACTTGTCGTTGATCCTGGGCGTCGCCGGGGGATTGCTGCTCTTGTTGTGGCTGTCCGTCGTCATCTGGGCCTGGCGCGATGTGCGGCGGCGCTCCCGCTCCGGCTGGGCGGCGCTGCTGACCGTGCTGCTCGTCGCCCTGCTGCCGGTCATCGGGCTGGTGGTCTATCTGCTGCTGCGGCCGCGCGAGACGCTGGCTGAAGCGTATGACCGGGCGCTGGAGCAAGAGGCGCTGCTGCAACAGATCGAGGAGAAGCCGGTCTGCCCCACCTGCTCGCGGCCGACGCAGAGCAACTGGTTCCTCTGCCCCACCTGCCACACTCACCTGCGTCAGCCGTGCCCCGTCTGCAACTCGCCGCTGGAGCTTCATTGGGGCATCTGCCCCTACTGCGGCTACCTGTTCCAGGCGAGCGAGAGTACGGCCGAACCGGCCGCCGCGACGGACGAAGCGCTCGCGACCGAAGCAGAAGCCCCCCGCCCAACGGCTGAACCCGACTGGGACGCCTGACTATTCTGACGCGGCGAATTGCGGCAAATAGGGTGCGAACTCCTTCAGGTAGTCGTCGAGGATAGCCCGCGCCCGGCCGATGTCGTTGATCATCGGGTCGAGCAGCAGCGCCCGCAGCGCCACGTCCCGATCGCCGCTGACGGCCGCCTCAACCACCAGCTCCACCAGCGCCGCTTCCCGCCGGCACAGCTCGGCGATCGGCTCCGGCAGCGCGCCGACGTGGGCCGGGCGAATGCCCGACGGCCCCACGACGGCCGGCACCTCGACGATCGTCTCGTCCGGCAGGTTGGCGATGGCGCCCCGGTTGGGTACGTTGACCGTTTCATCGATGTACGGCTCGCCGCCGCCCAGCGCCTCGATCAGCTCCGACGCTCCCTCGCTCAGCGCGTCGCGCATCCCTTCCACCGGGAACTGCCCGCCGGCCATGGCGCTCATCATCGTGTTGAGCACGTCGCGCACCCCCTCGTTGCCGTCCCAGTCGTAGAGCGGCAGCCGGTAAGTGTCGCACGGGTTGGCGACGGGGTCATGCAGCCACGGCAGGTACTCGGCCAGGTGGGTGTCGCCGGGGATGGGCAGGCGGCCGAAGATGCGGAACAGATCGACCGACAGCGGATCGAGCGTGGCCGGCGCGTGCTCCAGCTCCTGCCGCAGCAGCGGGTAGAGGTCTTCGCCGGTGGCTTTGTCGTGGATGTCCAGCAGCCAGATGAAGTGGTTCAGCCCGGCCGAGGTGATGCGGAAGTGGCGGCGGGCGGCCTCGGTCAGGGCGTGGACGCGGGGGAAGTTGCCGGGGTCAGAGGTCAGCACGATGTCGTCGGGCACGTCGATGCCGTACTTGCGCCCCAGGATAGCGGCCACGAAGGCGTAGCCGACATTGATTTGGTGACACTTGCCGACGACGTTGATACGCGTGTGCCTGGCGATGGCGCGCACGATGCGCGGCAGCGGATTGCTGAAGACGATGAGCCATGCGTCGGGGCAAAGCTCTTCCATGTCGCGGGCGATCGCCAGGTGGCCGGGAATCTGCCGCAGCGCGTGGCTCATCCCGCCCGGCCCGCCGTTTTCGGCGTAGGGCTGCCGCAGCCCGTGGCGCAGCGGGATCTCGTAGTCCAGCCGCCACAGCTTCTCGCGCGGCGGCACTTCGATGGAAACCACGACGTGGGTGGCCCCGGCCAGCACGTCGCGCCGCTCCGTCGCCGCCGACACGGCCATCTCCGCTCCCCACGCATCACTCATGCGCCGGGCCACGCCGGCGGCGTTGTCGGCCGCCTGCCCGTTCAGGTCAACGAGCGCCAACTCGCTGCCGCGCAGCGCCTCGTTGCGCACGATCGTCGCCAACGTGGTGGGGCCGAAGCTGGCGCTGCCCGCGCCGATGATCACTATTTTTCGTCGGTTCATATGCCCATTCGATTTTACGAAACTCAGTCGGCCTACTATACTTAGCAGGCCGAGAGACGATTAACAATCGCTAAATCAGACCACCGATGCACGGAGGTAGTATGACGTCTGTGAAGAATCTGACGGGGGAAGTGTATTATCCCGCCCCCGAGGTTGTGGCCCACGCCCACATACCGGATTATGAAAAGGTTTACGCCGAGGCCGAAGGCGATATTGCGACGTTCTGGGGGCGGATCGCGGCCGAGAACTTTGAGTGGTACAAGCCGTGGAACTCCGTCCTGGATGACTCCAACGCCCCATTCTACAAGTGGTTCGACGGCGCGCAAGTCAACATCGTCCATAACGCGCTCGACCGCCACCTGCGGACGGCCGTGCGCAACAAGGCCGCCCTCATCTTCGAGGGGGAGCCGGGCGACAGCCGCACCTACACCTACCAGCAGCTCAGCCACGAAGTGTCGAAATTCGCCGGCGTGCTCTACTCCCAAGGCGTGGAGCGGGGGGACAGGGTCACGATCTACATGGGACGCATCCCTGAGCTGGTCATCGCCATGCTGGCCTGCGCCAAGATCGGCGCCATCCACTCCGTCGTCTACGGCGGCTTTTCCACCGAGGCGCTCTATGACCGCGTTGTCGACAGCAACTCGAAGGTGCTCGTCACCTGCGACGGCGCCTGGCTGCGCGGCGAGATCGTCGAGCTGAAGAAGATCGCCAACGAAGCACTGCTGAAAGACAACCCCATCCAGAGTGTCATCGTCGTCAAGCGCACCGGCCAGCCGGTGGAGATGAAGGCCGACCGCGACCACTGGTACCATGACCTGATGGCCTTGCCCGTCGCCAACCCGCGTACCCCGACCGAGCACATGGACGCCGAAGACCCGCTCTACATCCTCTATACCTCGGGCACGACCGGCCGTCCGAAGGCCATTCTCCACACCCACGGCGGCTATATGGTGGGCACGGCCATCACGCTGAAGTGGGTGTTCGACCTGAAGCCTCACGACATCTACTGGTGCACGGCCGACCCCGGCTGGGTCACCGGCCACAGCTACATCGTCTACGCCCCGCTGGTGCTGGGCGCGACCAGCTTCATGTACGAAGGCGCGCCGACCCATCCCAACCCCGATCGCTGGTGGTCGATGATCGACAAATATGGCATCACCATCTTCTACACCGCCCCGACAGCCATTCGCGGCCTGATGCGCTTCGGCGAGAGCTGGCCCAACTTGCACAATCTCTCGACTTTACGGCTGCTCGGCTCCGTCGGCGAGCCGATCAACCCCGAGGCGTGGCGCTGGTACTACCGCGTCATCGGCAAAGAGCGTTGCCCCATCATGGATACCTGGTGGCAGACGGAGACGGGCATGTTCATGATCACCCCGTTCCCGTCGATGCCACTGA
>CAYNOL010000064.1:9724-17772 GCA_964398825.1 uncultured Ardenticatenaceae bacterium | reverse complement strand
CCGCAGCGCCCGGTTGGACGTGGCCGCGTGGGGCGAGGCGCTGTTGGGGCCGCCGGCGACGATGGGGCCGAAGGCGATGCTCTCCGCGCCCGAGGCCAGCAGCTCCTGGGTCAGCATGGCCGCCACCTGTCGCTCCGTCAGCCCCGGCCGCACGCGCGGCAGGATGCGCTGCAGCGCCTTCTCGGCCACGGCGATGGCCCGTTCCATGGCGGCGATCTCGTCGTCGTCCTTCACCGAGCGCAACGCCGACAGCGCCGGTTCGGCGTGGGCGATCTGCAGGCCGGGCGCGTACCGCTGCAGCAGCTGCATCTCCAGCACGCGCATGTGCAACGCCTCGACCCCCAGCAGGTAGTCGGCCAGCTCCAGATGGGCGCACGCCCGCTGGAACGCGCCGTGGTACCCCTCGGTGTCGTCCCAATCGAAGATGCGCTCGGCGGGGATGCCGGCGTCGCGGGCCTTCATCGCCTCAAGCGAGGGGATGATGACGGCCGGCTCGTCGTCGGCGGGGACGAACAGGACGATCGGCCGCTCGCTCACGTGGGAGCGGATGCCGCTGACGTAGAACATATTGGGGCCGGGAACCAGCGCCAGCCCGTCGAGGCCGTGGGCGGCGATCTGTTCGCTGAGGCGTTGCAGGCGTTCGGAATTCATTCGGGTTCGATCTCCAACAGCGGTACGCCCGCCGGAACGGAGTCGCCCGGCGCGCAATGGATTTGGGTCACCCGGCCGTCGTGGGGGGCCTGGATGGGGATGACCATCTTCATCGACTCCAGCAGGATGAGCTTGTCGCCCGCGGCCACGGCGTCGCCGACGGCCACGAGGATTTGCGACACGACGGCGGGGATGGACGCGGCCAGCGAGCCGGCGTCGGGGGCGCGGCCGGTGTCAGCGCGCCGCACGCGCTCGGCCGACAGGGAGCGGCCGTCGATCCACAGGCGGCGGGCGTCCCCCTGGCGCGCGCCGGCCAGCCGCACGCGGCGGCGCGTCCCGTCGGCCCGGCGGATCTCGATGAGCAGCTCGCGGCCGTTGCGGTGGAGCACCCGCGCCTCGGCCGAAGCGCCGTCGCCGCCCTCTTCGTCCCGGGCGGCCACGTGCAACTGCTCCCCCTGCCGCGTCACCACAAACGTCCGCACTTCGCCGTCGATCCGTAGCTGGAATTGGGTCATTCCTGGATTCTATATCAATTGTGGGGATGGGAGAAAAGGAGACTGGGAGACTGGGAGATTGGCGCTGTCTCCTAGTCTCCTGGTCTCTCAGTCTCCTAATCTCTCAGTCTCCTAGTCTCTTCCTAATCCGCCCCATCACAAAAACATCCACATACTCCCCATCCCTGAAGCCATAATCCACCAGGCGGCCTTCGATCTGGAAGCCGAACTTCTGGTAGAGGTGGACGGCGGCGTCGTTGTCGACGAAGACGTCGAGCTCCAGGCGATGGAGATTGAGCCAGCCGTCGGCCAGCTCGATCATCGCCCGCATCAGCGCCGTGCCCACGCCCTTGCCGGCCATATCATCGCGCACGGCCATGCCGAACGAGCCGGCGTGCTTGCGGCGGTGGCGGGCGAAGGTTTCGAGCGTCAGTTGGCCTACTACCTCGCCATCCACCTCGGCCACCAATGGGAAGATCGCCTCGCTGGCGTTGGCCGCGCGCTGGCGGCGCATCTCGACCGACGTGTACGGCACTTGCAGCGTCCCCCAGACGGCGCGCGGCGTGTCGAAAATGCGCTGGATCGCTTCGGCGTCGTCGGGCGTGGCGCGGCGGACTGTGATCTCCATTGACTCTACTCCTGCTCTGCTGTGCCGGTGCTGATGTTTCGGTACAGAATAATATGGAAAGGAGTCGGCGGCAATAGAAGTTCGTTATTCCCTTCCTTAATCTTCCCTCAGTTACATTTGAATCAATCGTTCCAAATCTGCTATACTCCCCCCTATGCCACGAGCAAAAGGATTCGACGAAGACGAGGCGCTGGATCGCGCCATGGATCTGTTTTGGGAGCAGGGGTATGAGGCGACGTCGGTGCGCGAGTTGGTGGCCCACGCGGGCATCAGCACCAGCAGCCTCTACGCCACCTTCGGCGACAAGCGCGACGTCTACATCGCTGCCCTCGACCGGTATCGCGCGCTGGAGCGGGAAGGGTTCGCCGCCAGTCTCAACGCCTCGCGCTCCATCCGGCCCATCCTGGTGGACGTGATGACCGACCTCATCGACGCGCTGCTGGCGGGCGGCAGCCGCGGCTCGTTCACGCTGAACGCGGCCATCGAGCTGGGCGGCCGCGACCCCGGCGTCACCGAGCAGCTGCGCGCCCACCTCGACGACATCGCCGGGCTGCTGGCGGCGCGCTTTGTCGTGGCCCAGCAAGCGGGCGAGATCTCCCGCGATCACCCGGCCGACGACCTGGCGCACTACATCCTGATGGGCATCTACAGCATGGCCGTGATGGTGAAGATCTACCCCGACCGCAAACAACTGGACAAGATGGCCGATATGCTGCTGTCGATCCTCGATTGCTGACGGGGCGCGGGCGTGGTTGTCGGGCGAGCCGTTTTCCACCCCGGTAGTTGAACAAATTTACTTTCTGTACCACTGTGCGGGTTCCGGCGGCCGTTTGCGCCTGCGCCTCGGCCGCTGCCTGCCCGCGAGGAGAATCATCTAATGGAGCGTCACGAATTACCGACCCCGCCGGTTGTGTCCGGGGCCAAACCAGGGATCGGGCATTTGCTGGAGTTCAACAAGAACCGGAGCGAGTTGATCCGGCGCGGGCTGGAAGAGCACGGCCACATCTTCGCCATCAAGCTCGGGCCGCGCAACGTGGCCGTGCTGCTGGGGCCGGAGAACCAGCGCATCTTCTTCACCGAGACGGACAAGAAGCTCAACATCTCCACGCCGTACAAGTTCCTGCGCGAGACGTTCGGCGAGGTGCTGTTCATCGCCGGCCACGACGAGTATCTGCGCCAGCGGCCGTTTGTCACCCAGGCCTTCCGGCGCGAGAAGATGGCCTACTACATCACCATCATGGCCCGCGAGGTGCAGAAGTGGCTCGACTCGCTGGGCGACGAAGGGGAGTTCGACGTGTCCGAGACGATGGGCTGGCTGACGCAGGAGGTGGCCGGCAGCGCGCTGATGGGCGACCGCTTCCAGGCCGAGGCGGGGCGCGAGTTTTGGGACCTCTACGCCGACCTGGGGCGGGCGCTCGACCCCATTCTGCCGCCCAACCTGCCGCTGCCCAAGTTCATCCGGCGCAAGAAGGCGCGGGCGCGCATGAGCGAAATCCTGCGGCCGATCCTGGCCGACCGCCGCGCCAACCCCGACCAGTATGAGGACTTCCTGCAGGATTTCGTCAACTCCCGCTATGCCGACACCGACGAGCCGATTGAGGACGAGGTGTTGATGAATCTGATGCTGGCGCTGATGTTTGCCGGGCACGAGACGACGGCCGGGCAGGCGGCGTGGAACATCATCCTGCTGCTGCAGCACCCCGACTATCTGGCGACCGTGCGCGAGGAGATCGACCAGCACGTCGTCCCCGGCCAACCCCTCTCTGGCCGGACGATCCACGCGCTGATGCCCCTCAACTACGCCATCACCGAGACGGAGCGGCTGCGGCCGTCGGCCGACATGCTGCTGCGCGACGCCGAAGAGGAGTTGGAGATCGGCGGCTATCGCATCCCCGCCGGCT
The DNA here is from genome assembly GCA_964398825.1 of uncultured Ardenticatenaceae bacterium. Taxonomy (GTDB): domain Bacteria; phylum Chloroflexota; class Anaerolineae; order Promineifilales; family Promineifilaceae; genus Promineifilum. Next base: position 14,098 of record CAYNOL010000064.1, on the reverse strand, counting down.
GGATGGTGCAGGTGTCGAGCGAGGTCTCCCACCGGCTGCCGGAGTGGTTCGACGAGCCGGAGCAGTACGACCCGCTGCGCTTCGCCCCCGACCGCGCCGAAGACAAGGCCGACCGCTTCACGCTCATCGGCTTCGGCGGCGGCACGCACAAATGCACCGGCATGAACTTCGCCAACAACGAGATCGCCGTCATCACTGCCCTGCTGCTGCGCCAATTCGATCTGGAGCTGGTGACGCCGCAGCCCACCATCATGCGCGGCGTGGGCGCCAACAAGCCCGCGCCGACAATCCTGCGCTACAAGCGGCGGGTGATTGAGGAGCCGGTAGGAGAGCTTGAGGGCGTGGGATTGGGGATGGGAGATTAAGAAGCTGGGAGACTGTACCGCAAGCTTTAGCTTGCATCCGGGGCAGTAGCATAGGCTGTCAGCCTGTGGCAGGGGAGAAGACGCAGGCTGACAGCCTACGCCACAATTTCCAGCCTTGAATCCTCTACCCAAACTTGCTAAAACCAACCACAGCGGCCGGGTATCCATTGCCCGGCCGTTTTATCATACCTTGGAGTGTTGCCATGCTTGACTTTACGCCATTGCGCGAGCGGCGCATGACGCTCGGCGAGTTGGTCGCGGGGCTGACCGTCGACGACCTGCGCGCGCTGACCAATGAAATGATCGATACCCAGTTGAGCCTCATCGCCAATTGCGACGATGCTGCCGTTGTGTTCGTGCCCGAAGACCCGGCGGCCGAAGACCGCTACGCCGAAAACGCCGACGAGGTCAACATGCCGTGGACGCTGGGCCACGTCATCGTCCACGTGACTGCCTCGTCGGAAGAGAAGGCGTTCCTGGCGGCCGAGCTGGCGCGCGGCATCGACCGGGAAGGGCGCTCGCGCTACGAGACGCCGTGGGAGACGGTGACGACCATCGCCCAGGTGCGCGCCCGGCTGGAGGAGAGCCGCCGCATGCGGCTGGCCTCGCTCGACATGTGGCCCGACAACCCCGACCTGTCGCTGACGGTCAACTACCGCTGGCTGCGCGGCCCGATGAACGCCGTCGCCCGCTTCTGCATGGGACTGCTCCACGACGACGACCACCTGGGGCAGATCGCCGAGATCGTCCGCCAGGCGACGGCCGCTCGTCAGTTGGCTTAAGAAATATTTTTCACACGGATTTACGCGGATGAAAACGGATTTTGCGGATTTTTCTTATCCGTTTTTATCCGCAAAATCCGCGTAAATCCGTGGTTAAAATATTCTTCTTATCTCTCCACGAACCGGCCGCGGCCGGGCGCGCCGAGCCACTCCCCATCGTGGGCGATCACCTCGCCGCGGCTGATCGTCGTCACCGGCAGGCCGCGCAGCGCGATGCCCTCATACGGCGTCCAGCCGGCCGTTTCGTGCAGCGTCTCGGGGGCGATGACCCGCGTCGCCTCGGGGTCGAAGATGACCACGTCGGCGTCGTAGCCCGGCAGCAGCTGCCCCTTGCGCGCGAAGCCGAGCAGCCGGGCGGGGGTCGTGGCGCAGACGTCGACCCAGCGGCGCAGCGCGGCCGTCTTGTCCCCCGTCGCGCGGTTCACCAGCCCATCGTAGACCAGCGCCACGCGGCTCTCGATCGACGGCACGCCGCCGGGGATGAGGCTGAAATCCCCCAGGCCGGTGGCTTTCTCCTCGGCCGTGAAAGGGCAATGGTCGGTCGTCACCAGGTCGAGCGCGCCGCCGGCCAGCGCCGCCCACAGCGCATCCCGCTCGGCCGCGGGGCGCAGCGGCGGCGCGCAAACGGGCAGCGCCCCCGGCACGCCCGGCCGGTCATAGAGCGCGTCGGTCAGGTAGAGGTACTGCGGGCACGTCTCGCCGGTGACGGGCAGGCCGCGCGCCTTGGCCGCGGCGATGCGGCGGGCGGTGGCGTCGCAGGAGACGTGGAAGATGTGGAGCGGCACGCCGAGCCAGGCGGCGATGTCGATGACCCGGCCGGCGGCTTCCCCCTCGAGCGCCTCCGGCCGGCTGCGCGGGTGCCAGTCGGGGGTCGTGCGCCCGGCGGCCAGATTGCGGGCGACGAGCGTGGTGATGACGTCCCAGTTCTCGGCGTGGACGACGGGCAGCGCTCCCGCCGCGCCGACGGCCTCCAGCGCCCGCAGCAGCTCGCCGTCGATCAGCCGCAGCCCATAGGCCATGTACAGCTTGAAGCTGCCGCAGCCGGCGGCGCGGGCCTCGGCCACCTGGTCGAGCTTGGGGATGTCGGCGGGGCCGATGGTCATGTGCAGGCCGTAGTCGATGGTCACCTTGCCGGCGGCGCGGGCCTGGCGAGCGGCCAGCGCCTGCAGCATCGTCTCGGCCGGCTGGGTCTCGACGAAGTCGACGATGGCCGTCGTGCCGCCGAAGGCCGCGGCGCGGGTGCCGTGGTAGAAGTCGTCGGTGGAGGTGAAGCGGCCGATGGGCATCTCCAGATGGACGTGGACGTCGACGCCGCCGGGGATGACGTAGCGGCCGGCGGCGTCGAGCTCGCGCCGCCCGCGCAAGCCGTGGCCGACGGCGGCGATGCGCTCGCCGCGCACGCCCACGTCGGCGGCGAAGACGGCCTCGGCTGTGACGACGGTGCCGCTTTTGATGACGAGATCGTACGGTGGGGAGTCGTTGAACAGATGCTCGGACATGGGCTTATTGTCTATTAAATAATATTTTTTAACACGGATTTTCACGGATGGAACGGATTAGGACGGTTTATTAAAGGGACGAGATATAATCCGTTCAAATCCGTGGAATCCGTGGTTAAACATTATGGGCTGGTACGAACGGTTAGTTAGCAGAGATGTTGATAATGTCACGCCGGAAGAGGCGTACCGGCGGATGCAGGCCGACGCGGCCGTGGTGCTGCTCGATGTGCGGCAGCCGTTCGAGACGGCGGGGGGCGTCGCGCCGGGGGCGGTGCTCATCCCCATGCCGGAGCTCGGCCGCCGCCTGGCCGAACTGCCCAAGGATCGCCCCATCCTGACCATCTGCCGCTCCAGCCACCGCAGCCCCATCGTCGCCCGCCAACTCAAGCGCGCCGGCTACGACGTGGTCAACGTCAGCGGCGGCATGCTGGAATGGCGGGAGGCGGGGCTGCCGGTGGTACTGCCGGGGGAGGGGGATTAGGGCTTAGGGATTGGAAATTGCGCAATCGCCAATCCCTAATCCCCAATCCCCAATCCCCAATCCCTTCTTACTTCTTCCGCTCCGTGCTCCACTCATGCAGCACCACCATGCTGAAGATGTCGGACTCGGTGATGATGCCGACGACGCGGCCGTCTTCGGTGACGACGGGCAAGCCGCTGACGCGGTGCTCCAGCATCATGCGCGCCGCCTCGGCCAGCGTGGCCTCGGGCCGGATGGTCCACGGGTTGGGGGTCATGATCTTGTCGATCTTCAGCGACGACAGCAGGTAGTTCATCTCCCAGATGCTGAGGCTGGTGGCGGGCGACGGCTCGGCGCTGCGGATGTCGCCCAGCGAGACGATGCCCACCAGACGGCCGTCGGCGTCGAGCACCGGCAAGCGCCGTACCTCTTCGTTGTTCATGATTTGATGCGCCTCGGGCAACGTCGTCTCCGGGGTGATGGTGATGACGTCGGTGGACATCCAATCCTTGACTATTTCTCGGGTCATTTGGCTCTCCTCTCCGGGCGGCCACATCGGCCGCTCCTGCTCCTGATTACCCCTATTATACCCGCCCGCCGCCCGCCGCGTAAGTAACGAACGTCATGTGACGGCATAGCAAACGAAGTGGGAGCTTGATATGAGCACAATTACCTTTGGGTCATTGACACCTCAAGCATTGAGTGATAAAAAATACCCACCGGCCGCGCGCTGCCCCTTGCACGGCCGGTACAATGTTGCTCACATCCTAAAATTTACAAGTTGATACGCTTGTTGACTCCCCATACCCACAATCGGGATTCCTTCCCCCCGTCGCCGGTGTGCCCCGGCGGAATCCTGAACTCGGCCGGGACGCCGGCGGGGCGTTGCCCCGTGGCGTCCGTTTGTTTCTCCCACGAGCGTGGGCCAACTCTCAGAAGGACAGGATTTGCAGGATGAACATCTCCAGAACCAGCAGAATCGTTGCAGCTTTGTTTTTGTTCATGGTCTTGGCGACCGTCGGCGGCAGCATGGCCCGCACGGCCGTCGCTGACCATACTGATGAGCCCGACAGCGTTGTTATCGCGGGCGATTTACAAAGCGAGTTTGGGTGCGACAGCAACTGGCATACGAGTTGCGCCGCAACCGGATTGACCTATGACATGGCCGATACTGTCTGGCAGGGGACGTTCACCATCCCCGCCGGCAACTGGAAGTATAAGGCCGCGCTCAACGGGTCGTGGGATGAGAGCTACGGGCTGAACGGCGG
>CAYNOL010000064.1:7097-9624 GCA_964398825.1 uncultured Ardenticatenaceae bacterium | reverse complement strand
CCGACCCCGACGGCGACGGCGTCTTCCGCTACGTCGCCAACGGCATCCCCGCGGGCGACTACGAATACAAAGTCTTCGCGTTCGACAATACAAGCATCGGCTTTCCGGGCAGCAACGTGTCGCTCGCGGCCGACGGCAGCGAAGTCCGCTGGTACTTCCAGCCCGGCCCCAACCGCGTGGCCGACAACATGAACCAGTGCATCGCCACCGTGGCCGGCAGCTTCCAGCCCGAAATCGGCGGGGGCATTTGGGCGCCCGATAACCTGCGCACGATGCTGTGGCAGGAAGCGCCCGGCAGCGACTGGTACAGCCTGACCGTCACCATCCCGGCCGGCGATTGGGAATACAAAGTCGCGCGGGATGAGGATTGGCCTGTGGCTTATCCGGCCGACAACGCAGCGCTGAATCTGACGGCCGACACCGAAGTCACCTTCCGCTATAACTGCGCCACGAACGAGGTCACCCATGAGCTGGGCGACACGCCCTTTGGTCTGGAAGACGGCGACGAGCTACTGGTGACCGCGCCGCTGCGCCAGCCGGGGGCCGACGAGTTCATCTACTTCGTCATGACCGACCGCTTCGCCAACGGCGATACGACCAATGACACCGGCGGCGTCGACCCCGCCGAAGGCCCCTACGTCCACGGCTACTGGCCCCAGGAGAAGGGCTTCCACCACGGCGGCGACCTGGCCGGCCTGATGGACAAGCTGCCCTACCTCGACGATCTGGGCGTCACCGCGCTGTGGATCACCCCGCCGTTCACCAACCGCTGGGTGCAGGGGGAGATGACCTCGCCCGACAACACGTCCTCGTCCTACCACGGCTACTGGCAGATCGACCTGACGCAGATCGACCCGCACCTGGGCACGAACCAGGACATGATCGACCTGATCGACGCCGCCCACGACCTGGGCATCAAGGTCTACTTCGACATCGTCATCAACCACACCGGCGACGTCATCCAGTACGTCGGCGGGGAAACCGGTTACATCAGCAAGGCCGACGTGCCCTACAAGGACGCCGCCGGCAACGAGTTCGACGACCGCGACTACGCCGGCACGGGCGACTTCCCCGACCTCGACCCTGAGGTCAGCTTCCCCTACGTGCCGGAGATCGCGCCGGGCGATGAGGACATCAAGGCCCCCACGTGGCTCAACAACCCCATCTACTACCACAACCGGGGCAACTCTGACTTCAGCGGCGAGAACAGCCTGTACGGCGACTTCGTCGGGCTGGATGACCTGTTCACCGAGCACCCCGACGTCGTGAACGGCATGATCGCCGCCCACAACGCGATGATCACCGAATTCGGCATCGACGGCTTCCGCGTCGACACGGTCAAGCACGTCAACGACGAGTTCTGGCAAGCATTCGTGCCCGCCGTGCGCGCCCACGCCGAGAGCAAGGGCAACCCCGACTTCGTCATCTTCGGCGAGGTCTACTCCGGCGACGCGGCCTACCTGAGCCGCTTCACCACCGAACTGCCGTTCCCCTCGGTGCTCGACTTCGGCTTCGACGGCACGGTGAAGAGCGTTGTGGCGGAGCGGAACCCGACCAACGGGCTGACCCACCTCTTCGCCCAGGACAACTGGTTCACCGACGCCGACTCCAACGCCTACGGGCTGACCAAGTTCGTGGGCAACCACGACGTCGGCCGCGTCGGCAGCGTCATCGTCGACAAGAACAGCAGCGCCGGCGACGCCGACTGGCTGGCCCGCGCCATCCTGGTGCAGGCGCTGAACCTGACCACGCGCGGCGTGCCCGTCATCTACTACGGCGACGAGCAAGGGTTCACCGGCGCCGGCGGCGACAAGGATGCCCGCCAGGACATGTTCCCGTCGCTCGTGGCCGACTACAACGACGACGATCTCATCGGCACGACGGCGACGACGGCCGACGACAACTTCAACCAGGACCACCCGCTCTACATGGCGATTAGCGAGTTGGCCGGATTGCGCGCCGCCCACCCGGCGCTGCGCACCGGCGCGCAACTCCACCGCTTCGGCGAGGACAGCGCCGGCATCTACGCCTTCAGCCGCATCGACCGGGATGAGAAGGTGGAGTACATCGTCGCCGTCAACACCCACACGGCGGCCGACTCGGCCACCATCGCCACCGACTCGCCGTCCACCAGCTTCACTGAGCTATACCCCGGCGACGGCGCGGCCATCACCACCGGCGCCGACGGGCAGGTGACGCTCGACGTCCCGGCGCTCGGGGTGGTCATCTACCAGGCCGACGCGGCCGTGGCGACCGACGACGAGGCCGACAACATCCTGATCACCCAGCCGGCCGACGACGCCGAAGTGACGGGCCGCGTCCAACTGTCGGCCAACGTCACCCCCGGCACCTACGCCGAAGTGACCTTCGCCGTGTCCATCGACGGCGGCGAGTACGAGGTCATCGGCGTCGACGACAACGCCCCCTACGGCATGTATCACGACGTCAGCGGGCTGGAGCCGGGCACGCCCGTCACCTACAAGGCCATCGTCCGCGACCTGGGCGGCAACCTGAACGCCGACAAGGT
>CAYNOL010000064.1:0-6997 GCA_964398825.1 uncultured Ardenticatenaceae bacterium | reverse complement strand
CGTGGGACACGCCGCGCGCCTATGACGGCGTCGACGACTTCGGCGCGTACTGGAACATCCCGCTGGCCGACGTCGACGTGCCGGTGAACTTCATCATCCACAAGGGGGAAGAGAAAGACCCGAACTACGACCTGGATCGCTCCTTCACCCCGGCCGACGACGCCACAGTGTGGATCATGTCCGGCGACGAGACCGTCTACGCCGAAAAGGGTGGGGCGCTCGGCTACGCCACGTTCCACTACCACCGGCCCGCGGGCGATTACGGCGACTATAACTCGGACAATTCCGAGGATTACTGGGGCTTGCACACTTGGGAAGACGCGGTCGATCCCGGTTGGTCTACCCCGCGCAAGCCGGATCGCTTCGACGTATTCGGCCCGGTGTGGGACGTCCCGCTGATCAACAACGAAACCATCATCGGCTACATCTTCCACCGCGGTGAATTTACCAAGGACCCCGGCGATAACCAGTACCTCTATGTGAAGGAAGTCGGCTATGAGGTATGGCAGTTGCAGGGCGCCAACCCCGAGTACCCGTTCCTGCTGCCGCTGGGCGAGGGCGTGTCCGGGGGCGTCGGCGGGGGCCGGCTCGACCAGCAACGCGCCTACTGGGTCAGCGAGGACACCATCCTCTGGCCCGCGGCCACTGACACGGCGGCCGACTACTTCCTTTATTACGCCCCCAGCGGCGGGTTGTCGCTGAGCATGGCGGGCATCGACCCCGGCGCCGACGGCGGCAGCATCGCGCTGACGCGCGGCACGGCCAACCCGGCCATCTTCGACAAGTTCCCCCATCTGGCGGGCATGCAGGCGCTGAAGATCACCGATCCCGACGACCTGGCCAAGGTGCCGGAGCTGCTGAAGGGGCAGATCGCCGTGGGCATGTCGAAAGACGGCGCGCGCGTCGACGCCACGGGGCTGCAAATCCCCGGCGTGCTCGATGACCTCTACGCCTACGACGGCGAACTGGGCGTCAGTTGGGACGGCGACACGCCGACCATCCGCGTCTGGGCCCCCACGGCCCAATCGGTCACCTTCAAGCTGTTCGACGACAGCGACCCGGCCACCACCTCGGCCGACACGCCGATGACCCTCGACCCCGCCACCGGCGTCTGGAGCATCACCGGCGCGGCCGACTGGAAGTACAAATTCTACCTGTTCGACGTGGAAGTGTTCGTCCACGCCACCGGCGCGGTGGAGCACAACGTCGTCACCGACCCGTACTCCTTCAGCCTGTCGACGAACTCGGCCCGCAGCCAGATCGTCGACCTGAGCGACCCCGCGCTGAAGCCCGACGGCTGGGACGAACTGACCAAGCCGCCGCTGGACGCGCCGGAAGACATCACCGTCTACGAGCTCCATGTGCGCGACTTCAGCGTCAACGACCCGTCAGTGGACGATGAACTGAAGGGCACCTTCAGCGCCTTCACGCTCGACGACTCCCTCGGCGTCAACCACCTGCGGGTGCTGGCGCAGGCGGGGCTGTCCCATCTGCACCTGCTGCCCGTCTTCGACATCGCCACCATCAACGAGAACAAGGACGAATGGCAGGAGCCGGATCCGGACGTGCTGGCGACCTACCCGCCCAACTCCGAGGAGCAACAGGCGGCCATTGCCGACGTGGAAGACCTCGACGGCTTCAACTGGGGGTACGACCCGTTCCACTACACCGTGCCGGAAGGCAGCTACAGCACCGACCCCGACGGCGTGAAGCGCATCATCGAGTTCCGCGAGATGATCCAGGCGCTTAATGAGGACATCGGGCTGCGCGTGGTCATGGACGTGGTCTATAACCACACCAACGCCGCAGGTCAGGCCGAGAAGTCGGTGCTCGACCGCATCGTGCCCGGCTACTACCACCGGCTGAACGACACCGGCGGGGTCGAGACGAGCACCTGCTGCGCCAACACGGCCAGCGAGCACCACATGATGGAAAAACTCATGGTCGACTCGCTGGTGGTCTGGGCTCGGGAGTACAAGATCGATGCCTTCCGCTTCGACCTGATGGGCCACCACATGGTGAGCAACATGGAAGCCGTGCGCCAGGCGCTCGACGCGCTGGACCCGGCCGACGACGGCGTCGACGGCGAGGCGATCTACCTCTACGGCGAGGGCTGGAACTTCGGCGAGGTGGTCAACGACGCCCGCGGCCCGAATGCCACGCAGTTCAACATGGCCGGCACCGGCATCGGCACGTTCAGCGACCGGCTGCGCGACGCCGTGCGCGGCGGCGGCCCGTTCGACGGCGGCAACGCGCTCATCAGCAACCAGGGCTTCGCCAACGGCCTGTTCTATGACCCCAACGATCTGAGTGGCAGCGGCCAGGCTGAGAAGGACAGGCTCCTTCTGGTCACCGACCAGATCCGCGTCGGCATGGCCGGTAATCTGGCCGGTTACAAGTTCATCGACCGCAACGGCGTTCTGGTGACCGGGGCCCAGGTGGACTACAACGGCCAGCCGGCCGGCTACACGGCCGACCCGCAGGAGAACATCAGCTACGTCTCGAAGCACGACAACCAGACGCTGTACGACATCAACGCCTACAAGATGCCGCTGGATTCGACGATGGAAGAGCGCTTGCGCGCCCAGGCCGTCGGCTTGTCCACGGTCATGCTGGGGCAGGGGGTGCCGTTCATCCACGCCGGGGCTGACCTGCTGCGCTCCAAGTCGATGGATCGCGACAGCTACAACTCCGGCGACTGGTTCAACCGCCTCGACTTCACCTATCAGATGAACAACTGGGGCGTGGGTCTGCCCGTGGCCGAGAAGAACGAGGACAATTGGGAGATCATCAGGCCGCTGCTGGCCAACCCGAATCTGATGCCCGACGGCGACGACATCACGATGATGGCCGCGCTGTTCCAGGACTTGCTGGCCATCCGCAATAGCAGCGTCCTGTTCCGGCTGCGGACGGCCGAGGATGTCCAGGAGCGCCTGGCCTTCCACAACACCGGCCCCAGCCAGCTGCCGGGCCTCATCGTGATGAGCTTGTCGGACATGACCGGCGACGATCTGGACGAGAACTACGAGTACATCGTGGTGCTGGTCAACGCCAACGACGAGGCGCAGATCTTCACCGACGGCGCTCTGGCCGGCATGGGGCTGGCGCTGCACCCGGTGCAGGTGGCCTCGACCGACGCGGTGGTGAAGAACGCGAGCTACGACGACGCGACCGGCGCGTTCAGCGTGCCCGGCCGGACGACGGCCGTGTTCGTGCTGGCCGAAGAGGAAGAGCCGCCGACGCCGCTGGATCTGATCGAGGCGCTGAAGGCCGACACGCAGGCGCTGGCCGACGGTGGGCAACTGTCCGCGAACCGGCTGAAGGCTCTGCTGAACCGGCTGAACTCCGCCCAGACACAACTGAATAACGGCCGGCCGACGCAGGCTGTGAATCAGTTGAATCTGTACATCAATCTGGTAGACAATCTGGTGAAGAAGGGGCGGCTGTCGGCCGAGCACGGTAACGCGCTCATCGCCGACGCCGAAGCCATCATCGCCATGATTCAGGGTGACCTGTCTGTGGCCCACCAGATGATCAGCGACCTGGAAGACGAAGTTCAGACGCTCGTCGATGACAAGTTCCTGGCCAAGAACCGGGCTAACCCGCTCTTCGCCAAGCTGAACAACGCCCAGCGCCAACTGGACAACGGCGACCCCGCCCGCGCCGTGCGGCAGATGGAGCAGTTCGTCCGCCGCGTGCAAGCCCTGGTGAACAGGAGACAGCTGGCGGAGGTCTTCGGCAGTGCGCTAATCGCCGACGCGGAAGCGATTATCGCTGAGATACAGAGTCCGTAACGTCTAAATTAAAAGGCGGCCGGGGGAGACCCCGGCCGCCTTTTTTATTACTGCAACGCCACGGCATACGCTTCCGAACGCCGCAAATACTGCCCCGTCAGCGACCCCTCGGCCGCCAGCAGATCGCGCGGCGTGCCCTCGAAGATGACTTGGCCCCCCTTGCTGCCCCCTTCCGGCCCCATGTCGATGACCCAGTCGGCATTGCGGATGATGTCCTGATTGTGTTCGATGACGATGACCGTGTTGCCCGCGTCCACCAGCCGGTTCAGGATGGCCAGCAGCAGGCTGATGTCGGCCATGTGCAGCCCCGTCGTCGGCTCGTCCAGCACGTAGACGCTGCCCTTCTTGCTCAGCTCGCCGGCCAGCTTGATGCGCTGGCACTCGCCGCCCGACAGCGTGCTCAGCGGCTGCCCCAGCGTCAGATAGCCGATGCCCACGTCGACCATGGAGCGCAATTTCTTCGTGATCTTGGGGTTGTTGAAGAAGTGGAGCGCCTCGTGGATGGTCATCGCCAGCACGTCGGAGATCGATTTGCCGCCCAGCTTGTAGACCAGCACCTCATCCTTGAAGCGCCGCCCCTCGCACACCTCGCACGGCACCTTGACGCCGTCGAGGAAGCCCAGGTCGATGTAGATGACCCCCGCGCCGTTGCAATTCTCGCACGCGCCCGCGGAGTTGAAGCTGAACAGCGACGGGCTGACGTCGTTGGCCTTGGCAAAGGCGGCGCGCACGTCGTCGAGGATGCCGGTGTAGGTGGCCGGGTTGGAGCGGCGGTTGACGCCGATGGCCGTCTGGTCGATGACGACGGCGTCGGGGTGCCGGCGCAGGAAAGCGTGGTGGATGAGCGAGCTCTTGCCGCTGCCGGCCACGCCGGTGACGGCCGTCAGCACGCCCATGGGGATGTCGACGTCGACGTCGCGCAGGTTGTGGACACGAGCGCGCCGGATCGGCAGCTGCTCCTTGGCCTCGCGGAACGACGCCTTCACCGGCAGCACCTGCGTCAGATGCTCGCCCGTCAGCGTGCCGGAGCCGAGCAAGCCGTCATATGGCCCCTCGTAGACGATCTCGCCCCCGGCCGAGCCGGCGCGCGGCCCGATGTCGACGACGTGGTCGGCCGCGCGAATCACATCGGGGTCGTGCTCCACCACCAGCACCGTGTTGCCCTTGTCGCGCAGCTTCTGCAACAGCTCCGTCATCAGGTGGATGTCGCGCGGGTGCAGCCCGATGCTCGGCTCGTCGAATACGTACATCACGTCCACCAGACTGCTGCTCAGCTGCTTGACGATCTTCACCCGCTGCGATTCGCCGCCGGAGAGGGTGTCGGTGGGGCGGTCGAGTGTCAGGTATCCCAGGCCGATGTCGACCAGGTGGCGCAGCCGCTCCGTCAGCGTGGCCACCAACGGCGCGGCGGCCGGGGCGTCGAGCCGTTGGATGACCTCGACCAGCCGACTCACTTCCATGGCCGAGAACTCGGCGATGTTGCGGCCGTCGATGCGGCTGCTGAGCGCCGCCGGGTTGAGCCGCGCCCCCCGGCACGCCCGGCACGGCCCCTCGGAGATGAACGGTTCCACCTGCTTGCGCGTCCGCTCGCCCAGCGTCGCCAAATCCCGCGTGACGTACTTGCGCGTGAAACGGTCGATGATGCCCTCGAACGTCAGGTTGATCTCGTTCACGCCCAACACCGTCTTCACCTTGTGGGGCGGGCTGTAGAGCAGCAGCTCCATCTCCTCGTCGCTGTAGTCGTCGAGCTTCTTGTCGCCGTCGAACAGGCCGGTCTGCATCAGGAAGTTGAAGTCCCACTTGCCGACGGCATAGGGCGGGAAGAGGATGGCTCCCTCGTTGAGCGAGCGGGACGTGTCGAGGAAGCGCTCCATGTCGACGCCCAGCTTGCGGCCGAGGCCGTTGCACTCAGGACACATCCCCTGCGGGTCGTTGAACGAGAAGACGTTGGCGTACCCCACGTGGGGCTGTCCCAGACGCGAAAACAGCAGCCGCAACACCGGCGCGATGTCGGTCACCGTGCCCACCGTCGAGTGGGAGCCGCCGCCCAGCCGCTTCTGGTCGACGACGATGGGCATGCTCAGATTGGCGATGGAGTCGGCCTCGGGCGCCGAGAAGCGGGGCAGGAAGTTGCGCACGAACATGCTGAAGTTCTCGTTCAGCAGCCGCTGCCCCTCGGTGGCGATGGTGTCGAACACCAGCGACGATTTGCCCGAGCCCGATACGCCGGTGAAGATGGTGATCTTGCGCTTGGGGATGCGCAGCGAGACGTTCCTGAGGTTGTTCTCCCGCGCGCCGTGGATTTCGATGAATTCCTGTGCCATTAACGTGCCTCCTCAAAACTCGATGGCCCCCGGAAAGAAATAGCGAACAAATGTACTACTTTTTTAGGGGGTTGTCAATGGTTTGGAGTGGGGGCGGATCAAGAGGGGAGCGGACGAGGGACGTGAAACCGGGTTTCAAAGAAGAAACCCGGTTTCTTGCTTCAGTCGCCTTCATGGCGATTCTTTTATTTGGACAAGCCAAGACATTCGCCAGCATGGGCGTGGAGATGTCCGATCCAGTTTCAGTCGCCTTCATGGCGATTCTTTTATTTGGACAAGCCAAGACATTCGCCAGCATGGGCGTGGAGATGTCCGATCCAGTTTCAGTCGCCTTCATGGCGATTCTTTTATTTGGACGGGACGGCAGTCCTGTTGCCAGAGGGTCTCTATGGGTTTCAGTCGCCTTCATGGCGATTCTTTTATTTGGACCTGGGACAATTGCGGCACCATCTTGGCGGGACAGGGTTTCAGTCGCCTTCATGGCGATTCTTTTATTTGGACAAAAATACCACGGGGCTGTTCGGACGAATGCAGCTGTCCTTTCGAGTTTCAGTCGCCTTCATGGCGATTCTTTTATTTGGACTCTGCGCCCGCGCCAAGATGCAGTATGAGCAGACCGAGACGTTTCAGTCGCCTTCATGGCGATTCTTTTATTTGGACCCACCCCCGGCCCGTCGCCCACGCCCGAGCTGCACCTGTTTCAGTCGCCTTCATGGCGATTCTTTTATTTGGACTCGCCCGAGCCTGGGACAAAGGCTGAAGCGATTTTTGTTTCAGTCGCCTTCATGGCGATTCTTTTATTTGGACTCAACGAGATTGATCGACACGACTGCCCGCTTGTGGTTTCAGTCGCCTTCATGGCGATTCTTTTATTTGGAC
>CAYNOL010000063.1:0-17777 GCA_964398825.1 uncultured Ardenticatenaceae bacterium | reverse complement strand
ATGAGCCGGTCGCCATCCACCAGCCCCTGCTCCACCAGATAGCGCGCGCCGTTGATGCAGTCGTCGACGTCGACGATCCCCCATTGGCCGTTCAGCCGCTCGCGATAGGCGCGACCGAAGCCGGTGCTGCCGCCATAGTTGACGTCGAGGATGGCGAAGCCGCGGCTGGTCCAGAATTGCCGGGCCAGGCTCAGGTCGCTGCTGGTGGCCGAGGTGGGCCCGCCGTGGCTGGTGACGATGAGCGGCGGCCGTTCGTCGGGCGGGGCGGCGAAGTCGCGGTTGCGGGGTGGGTAGTAGTAGCCGTGGGCAGTCAGGCCGCCTTCGGTGGGGAACTCGACGGGCTGGGCGACGGAGATGGTGCCGGGGTCGAGGGCCAGCTCGGCCGAGCGGCGCAGCACTTCCAGCCCGCCGCCGGCCGGGTCGAGACGCACGACGGCCGACGGCCGCGACGGCGACGCGCCGATGTAGACTGCCCGGCCGCGCCCGGCGCGCAGCGACGCGCCGCGATAGGCCACGTCGAACGGCTCCAGCCGGCCGCTCGCCGTGTCCAGCCGGGCCATCGTCGACGCGCCGTCCTGGGTGTAGGCGCAGACGATCTCGTCGGGGCCGGTGAAGGCGTAGGTTGACATGCCGAACACCCATTGCGGCAGGCCGAACTCGGCCGGCATGGGGGCCAGCGCCTCGCCCTCGCCGTCGCGCAACCGGTAGAGGTTCCACCAGCCGGTGCGATCGGAGACGAAGAACAGCTCGCCGCCGGGAGACCATTCGGGCTGGAAGATCGACTCGGTCGGGCCACCGGCGACCAGGCGCGGGTTGGCGGGGCGGCCGTCGCCGTCCAGCTCGGCCAGCCACAGGCCGGTGCCGTCCCAGGGCATGTTGGGATGGTTCCAGGTCAGCCAGGCCAGCGATCGGCCGTCGGGGCTGAGGCGCGGCGTGGCGTAGAAGTCGTTGCCCGATGCCAGCATCACCTGCTCGCCGCCGCCCAGCGGCAGAGCGACGAGCGCGTTGGTCGCCTCGCGATTCGTTGCGCGGTGGTCTTCACGGACGCAGATGAGCCGGTCGCGGGCGGGATCGAGGGCGTAGTCGGCGTAGCGCAGCGCGGCCTCGGCGGTGACGGCTTGCGGCGGCTCGCCGGGGCGCTGGCGGTAGACGCGCTGGTCAGCATAGTTGCTGAAGTAGACTACGCCGTCCTGCACGAGGTAGTCGCCGCCGCCGTATTCGTGGACGCGGGTGCGGGCGTTGAAGCCGGGCGGGGTGACGTCCTCGACGCGGCCGTTCGTCCAGCGCACGACGACGTTGCGGCCGCCCTCGTTCGGCCGCCTCTCCAGCCAGTAGACCGACGGGCCGTCGAGCTGGGGCTGGGACAAGTTCACCGTGCCGCCGAGCAACAGGTCTGTCGTGATCGGGGAGTTCCAGGCGCCGTAGGGCGCGATTGTTGGGGTAGGCATGGGGTAATGATAATGGGTGTTGGATGGGGTGCAAGTGAAGACGGAGCGTGGGGTATTCAGTAACCAGTGTGCGTAGATCGGTGGATCAGTAGGTCAGCAGGTCAGTGGGTCAGTTCCCAACTCTCCCGGTCTCCCGGTCGCCCGGTCTCTTCCCACAACGTGATGATCTCCCGATTCCACGGCACATTACTCAGATAGGCGTGGCGCGACGTCTCGTCGAGGGCGGCGGCCGTGTCGAGCAGGCGGGCGTGGGCTTGCCGGAGCACGGCCATGGCGCGTTCGTCACCGGCGGCGTGGAGCACACGGTAGAGGGAGAGGAAGACGCGCAGTTCGTCCTCGGCGCTCTCCAGTTGGCCGTCTTGCAGGAAGGCCAGCACCGCCTCGGCCTCGCCCACCGCCGCCGCCGGTTGGCCCGTGGCGGCCAGCGCCTCGCCCAGAAAGGCTTGTGACTCGGCCGCGGTGTGGTGTTGTCCCAGCTCGCGGCGCAGTTCATAGGCCCGGCGCAGCGTCTCCTCGGCCTCGGCCAGGCGGCCGCCTTGCAGCAGCGCGCGCCCCTTGCCGTTCAGGATGTAGCCGAGAAGCGGCCGGTCGCCCGTTTCTTCAACGCCGCGCCGGGCTTCGTCGTAGTAACTCAGGGCCGCGTCCGTCTGACCCAGGTGGGTGAGGATGTTGGCCAGGTTCGGCGTGTTAATGGTGATGCCGGTGCGGTCATTCGCTTCGACGGCCAGCCGGCGCGAGCGCTCGAAAAGTTGCCGCGCCTCTTCGTATTCGCCCAGCATGGTGGCCCCGACGCCCAGATTGCCCAACACCGTGCCCTCGCCCACGCGGTCGCCGATGGCGCGGGCGATAGCCAGTGACTGCTCGTGGAAGTCGCGCGCCCGGCCATAGTTGCCCTCATTCAGCGCGGCCACGCCGAGGCTGTTCAGCGCCCGCCGCTCGCTGATGCGGTCGCCCATTTCGCGGGCCATGATGAGCGATTCCTCATAGGCGCGGCGCTCCGTCTCAAAGTCGCCCAGCTCCTCGGCCAGAATGCCCAGAATGCGGGTGAAGTTGGTGATAGCGTGCCTGGAATCGGCCGCCCGGGCCAGCTTGATGGCGCGCTCGATGGCCGGGCGAGCCTCACTGTACCGGCCCAGCAGCATCAGCGCGTTGCCGCGATTGCCCAGGGCGATGGCTTGCAGCGACGTGTCGGCCGCAGCGTCGGCCAGCGCCTGGGCGCGATCGCCGAGCGCCAACGCCTCTTCATAGGCTCCCGTCACCAGGTGAAAGCGCATCCGGTCGACGGCCACCTGGGCCTGGCAGCGGGCGTCGTCCATGACCTCGGCCAGTTGCTGCAGCCGGTCGAGGTCGGCCGCTTCCTGGTCACGCTCCCCCATGATGTGGACCATTTTCAGCCGTTGGGTCAGCAGCTCGAAGCGGACGGCCGCGGCCTCGGGCGGCAGCAGCTCCAGCGCGCGATCGAGGGCGCGGATGGCCTCGGGCACGGCGTATTGGCGGGCGGCCAGCCGGCCGGCGCGCGCCTGCCACTCCGCCTCTTCGCGCGTGGCTCCGGCGGCGGCGAAGTGGGCGGCGATCTGGTCGGCATGCTCGTCGACGCGGTCGCCGCCGGCGCGGATGAGCCACTCGGCCGCGTGGCGGTGGTAGTCTCGCCGCAGCCGCCGCAGCACGCTCTCGTAGACCACATCGCGCAGCAGGGCGTGCTTGAAGACATACTCCGTCGCCCCCTCGAAGGTTGAACCCTCGAGCAGGTAGACGACCTCGCGCCGCCGTAGCGCCAGCCACAGGCCCAGGTCAACCCGGCCACTCTCCTGCCGGCAGACGTAATCGACGGCTGCGTCCCAGAAGTGGCGGCCGATGACCGATGCCACTTGCAGCGCGTCCCGCTCGGCAGCCGGCAGCGCCTCCAGCCGGGCCTGCAGCACGCCGGTCAGCGTCGGCGGCACCTGCAGCCCGGCCAGCTTGTCATCGGCCACGCGCCACCGCTCCTCTCCCTTGACGATGACGCCGTCGTCGATGAGCATCTTGATCAGCTCTTCGACGTAGAACGGGTTGCCCTCGGCCCGCTGGACGATCAGCGCCTGCAGGTCGGGGGGGACGGCGTCAGCGCGCTGCAGGATCTCGGCTACCAACCGTCGGCTGTCGGCCGCGTCCAGCAGAACGAGGTCGATGCGCTCATGGCCGGGGTGGTCGGCCAGCCAGCCGGGGCGGCGCTCGTAGAGAGGCGGGCGGGCCGCGCCAAGGAACATCACCGGATAGCCGACCAGGGCTCCGGCCAGCGCGGCGATGGTGTCGAGGGAGCTGTCGTCGGCCCAGTGCAGGTCTTCCAGCAGGAAGAGGATGGGCAGGCGGGCGGCCGTGGCCCGGACGTACTCGGTCAGGTAGAAGATGGCCTGCGTGCGCAGTTGGCGGGCGTCGTTGAGCAATGGCTGCACGTGGGGGCTGTTAGTGAAGTCGTAGCCGAGCATCTGGCCGACGACATGGGCCTTCAATTCGCTGTCGGCGTCGTCCGAGCCGTCACGAAACCCATCGGTGAACTTCTGGCGGACGACAGCCAGCGAGTCGTCGTCGAGGATGCCGAAGCGGAAGGCGAACACGTCGCGCAGCAGGCCATAGGGCAGCCCCTGCGTCTCCAGCCGGGCGCGGCCGCGATAGAGGTGGGCGTCCTCGGGCTGCAGATCGGCCCAGTTTTCGAACTCGTAGAGCAGGCGAGATTTACCCAGCCCGGCATCGCCGACGACGACGGCCGCCACACACGCCCGCTCGTCGATCATGCGCCGGTAGAGGGCTTGCAGCGAAGCCAGCTCGTCCGACCGGCCGATCATCCGTGTCTCCACCCCCTCAACGCCGCGCCGCCGGGTGCGGAAGGAGCGGGGCTTACGTCGCAGCACGCGGTAGACGGACACGGGGTGGGCGAAGCCCCGCGCCACCACGGGGGACATGGGCTGGAAGTCGAACACGCCACGCACGTGTTGGTAGGTGTGGTGGGAGATGAGCAATGTGCCCGGCTCGGCCAGGCTCTCCAGCCGGGCCGCCAGATTGACAGGCAGCCCCGTCACCGCGTCCTGGCCCTCTGTGCCGCCGCCGATGAGCACCAACCCGGTGTCGATGCCGGCGCGCACCTGGAAGCCGGGCATGGCGCGCTCGGCGGCCAGCTCGGCGGCGATGGCTTCCGCCTCGCGCAATACGTCCAGCCCGGCCAGCACGGCATTATCGGGATCATTCTCCTGGGCCGCGGGCAGACCGAAGACAGCCTTGTAGCCGTCCCCCTGATAGCGGACGATGCGGCCACCGTGGCGCATAACCGGCAAGGCCAGCCGCTCCAGAGCGCGGTCGATGATCTCCATGATCTCTTCCGGGTCGCGCCCCTGGATGAGGTCGGTGTGGCCGGCCAGGTCGATGAAAAGGATGGTGGCCTGGGCGCGGCGCGAGCCGCCGTCCGGCGCGCTGTCCAGCGCGGCCAACTGGGCCCGCAAGGCGGCGATGGTGGCGTCGACGATGGCCTCGTCGATCGTTCCGCGCAAACTTTCCTGAACGGTGATGGCCTGCTCGAGTTGCTGCCGGTTGGTCATAAGCAACGTGATTGTTGAACTGTTTTTCCGCCGTTAATTCGCTCCCACCAAGGCTGCGTACAGCCCCCCGCGCCCCACCAGCTCTGCGTGCGTCCCCTTCTCGACGATGCGGCCGCTGTCGAGCACCACGATCACGTCCGCGTCGCGCACGGTGCTGAGCCGGTGGGCGATGACGATGCGGGTGATGTTGAGCTGGCTCAGATTGGCCTCCAGCTGCCGCTCCGTCAGCGGGTCGAGGTGACTGGTGGCTTCATCCAGCAGCAGGATGCTCGGCTCGGCCGCCAGCGCGCGGGCCAGCGCCATCCGCTGCCGCTGCCCGCCGGAGATGGTGCTCGCGTCCTCGGCCAGCACCGTCTCGTAGGCCATGGGCATCTCCTCGATCTCCTCGTCGATGGCTGCCAGCCGCGCCGCCTCGCGCACCCGCGCCATGGGCAGGTCGGGGTCGTGGAGCGTGATGTTCTGTCGCACCGAGCCGCTGAACAGGAACGGCTCCTGCATGACCACGCCGAACTGCTGCCGCAGCGCCCGCAGGTCGAGCGTCGTCGCGTCGATGCCGTCGTAGGCGATGGTGCCCGACTCCGGCCGGTAGAGGCGCAGCAGCAGATAGCCCAGCGTCGTCTTGCCCGAGCCGCTGCGGCCGACGATGGCCACCTTCTGCCCGGCGCGAATCGACAGCGAGATGTCGTCGAGCACCAGCGGCCCGTCCACCCGGTAGCGGAAGTTGACGCCGTCCAGCTCGATGTCGCCGCGCAGCTTGCCCTCGACGTCGGCCGCGTCCGGCTCCGCTTCGGGCGGCGAATCGACCACATCGGCAATGCGCTCCAGGTGGGCCCCGGCCAGCTGCAGCTCCTGCACGCTGCGCACCAGCGACGACAGCGGGCTGAGGAACAGCAGCGCCACGCTGTTGAGCGCCAGCATCTCGCCCAGGCTCAGCGCCCCGTCGATGACCTGGCCGATGCCGACCCACAGCAGCACGATTGGGGCCAGCGCCCGGAAGAACCAGCGGCCGTTATCGATAACCAGTGATTGGAAGCTCTTGCGAATCGATGTGTTGAGCGAGCGGTAAAAGAGGTTTTCCCAGACGTTGAACGCCCGCTCTTCCGCTCCGGTGGCCTTCAGCGTGGCCATGCCCTTCATCGCCTCGACGAGATACCCCTGCTCGTCAGCGTCGGTGGCCAGCACCTCGGCCGCCAGCCGCCGCTGCTGCCGCACCGTGCCCAGCATGATCGCCACCTGGATGACGGCGAAGATGAGCGCCAGCCCGGCCATGAGCGGCGACTTCCACACCAGATAGGCCATGTAGGTCACCACCAGCACGGTGTCGAGCACCAGCGAGAACGCCTCGCCGGTCAGGATCTCGCGCAAATAGGTGTTGCTCTGCAGCCGCATCAGCAAGTCGCCGCTGGAGCGCTGCTGAAAGAAGGCGAACGGCAGCCGCAGCATGTGGTCGAAGAAGCCGGTCATCAGCCGCACGTCGAGCCGCGCCCGCAGATTCAGCAACAGCACGTCGCGCACGAACTCCACCAGCAGATGCCCCACCAGCAGCACGATGATGGCCACGCCCAGCAGCGTCAGCGCCCCCACGTTGCTCGCCGGGAGTACCTCGTCGATGAGCAGCTGTGTGAACAGCGGCGAGGCCAGCGCCAACAGCTGGATAATGAGCGACGACAAAAGGATCTGCACCGGCAGCGCCACATCCTCGCGCAGGATGCTGACCAGATACCCTGCCCAGTTGCGCCCACCAGAGGATGAGCGCCGCTCGAAGTTAATACCGGGGATGAAGGTCATCACCACGCCGGTGAAGCCCGCGTCCAGCTCCTCATGCGTTAGCCGCCGCCGTCCCAGCGCCGGGTCGACGATGTCGACCCGCTCCGCCCCCCACCGCTCGAGCACGACGAAGTGGTTGAACTCCCAAAACAGGATGGCCGGCAGGGGCAGATGTTGCAGATCTTCCGGCTCCACCGAGAAGGCGCGGACGATCATGCCGTCGTCGCGGGCTTGCTTGGCGATGGCCTGGGCGGTCACGCCGTCGCGGCCCCCTTCCAGCAGCGCGCGCAGCTGGTCGACGCGCGTCTGCCGGCCGTGGTACGACTCGATCATCGCCAGCGCCGCCGCGCCGCACTCCATCTCCGTCATCTGGAGCACGACGGGCACGCGCCGCCGCGGCCGCAGCCGGGCGATGAGCCGCGTCCCCAGCGATTTCGGCCGGGCGCCGTCGTGGGTCATCGGGGGGTTACTCATTCCGCCCCCCCTGAGTCCAGCCCCGCCTCGCCCAGCAGCAGGCGCGGCAGCAGCGACAGCACCGAGCGGGAGCCCAGCTCGATCTGCGCCTCGCCCACGCTGCCCAGCCACAGCCCCCCCGGCAAGGCCACATCGAGCACGGCCACGACCACCGGGCCGTTGAGCCGCGCGCCAACGGCCGCGTCGAGCCCGAAGCGGGCCCGCGCCTCGGCCGGCGACAGCAGCGCCGGCTCCACCGACCGCACGCGCGTCGGCACCGCCTCGGCCGCGCCGGGGGCGATCGTCGGCAGCGTCAGCTCAACCGGCTGCCCGGCCGTCACCTGGGTCGCGTACTCGGCCGGCAGGAAGACGGCTACCAGCGCGTCGTGGGTGCTCAGGCCGGCCCCCTGGTTGACGGCCGCGCCGTCGACCACCACGCCCGTGCCCACCGCGTACTCCGGCAGCTGCACGGTCAGCAGCAGCCCCGTCACCGTCAGGAACAGCAGCACCCCCAGCCAGCCCAGCGCCGCCCACGGGGCAGTGGCATAGCGCGGCAGCTCGATCTTCTCCATCCGCTCGTTGTAGCGGTTGAGGGCCGATTCGCGGAAGATGCGCCGGGCCATGATTAACGCGCCCCCTCGCGCGGGCTCGTCTGGGGCAACGGGGGCACGCGCTCCGGCGCGGCCAGCCGCAGCAGCCCATAGCCGATGCCGGCCAGCCCGGCCGCCCAGCCCGGCGTCTCGACGGCCAACGGCGTCGCTGCCAACGGCCCGCGCCGCTCGATATCGTCGAGCACGGCCGCGCCGTATCGCCCCGCCATCGCGGCCAGTTCGGCGTCGTCCAGCGCCGCCGCCGCCCGCAGCGCCAGGTCGACAAGGCCCAGATCGCCATAAACGAGCGAATGATCTCGCCCAATGCCCCGCGCCAAAATGCCCGGCAGCGCCTCGCGCAGCGTCTCGTCCAGCTTGCGGCGGGCGCTGCTGCCCAGCCACGGCCGCGCCACCAGGTAGGCCAGCCACAGGCCGGGGTCGGCGGCGGCGCTGTCGTTGGTGGCCGCGTCCGCCAGGCCGGCGGCCAAACGCTCGGCCGCCTTCCCGTAGCGCAACTCGCCGGTGGTCTCGGCCAACGACAACAGCGGCCCCACCGCGCCCAACGGCCCGTCGTAGAAGGTAGCCAACGGCCCGCCCGTCGGCCCTTCGGGGTCTTCAAAAAGCAACTCGCCCGCAGAAAGCAAGTCGCCCGCCGCTCGCGCTGCGTCCAGCGCGCCGGAGTCGGGCAGCGCCCGGTGCGCCGCCAGCAGCCCCAGCAGCGCCCCGGCCGCCCCCCGCGCCAGGCCGCCCTGCTCCTCCTCCACCGGGTTGGCAAGCAGGTCGGCCGCCAGCGCGATCAGTCGCTCTATCTCAGCGGCGATGGCCGGGTCGGGCCGCGCTGCCTGCAGGCCGGCCAGCACGTAGAGGCGGCCGCCGGCGCCATCGAACAAGCCCAGTGGCTCGTCGTAGTCGTCTTCGTCGTAGTCGTCTTCGTCGTAGTCGTCTTCGTCGTAGTCATCCTCGTCGAAGTCGTCGTCATCGTCGTAGTAATCGTCTTCTTCGCCGTCCTCAGCGCCATGCCGCAGCAGCGTCGCCAGCGCCCTGCGCGCCAGTTCGGCCGGCGCGTCATCGCCCGTCGCCTCGGCCAGCGCCCACAGGAAGGCCGCCGCGCCCGCCAGCCCGTGGCCCAGCTCATCCCCCATGGGTTCGATCGACCAGTAGCCGTACTCGTCCTGCTCCAGGCCGATCCACGACGCCTCGTCGATCCACGACGCCTCGTCGATCCACGACGCCTCGTCGTCGATCCGCACGGCCCACTCGGCCAGCCACTCGCCGATGGCCCGCGCGGCGTCCAGCGCCCGTTGCGCCAGTTCGGGCGGCGGCGCGGCGGGCACGGCCAACGGGCGCCGCTCGGTCGGGCGCTCTTCGGCCACCGTCGCCAGCGAGGCGCGGACGATCCACCGCTGCCGCGCCAAATCCCGCTCGTCCAGCTCGGCCACGCGGTGGCGCGCCGCATCCAGCCCGGAGCGGCCGAAGAAGCGGGGCAACACCCGCCCCCGGCTGTCGGTGATGTCGGCCGAGCCCGCCTGCGTGGTGAAGATGGGCGTGTCGCCGGCCACCATATCGGCCAGCTCGTGGTCGATCAGCCGTTGCGGGTCGCTCTCGTCCCCGGCGTCGTCGCGCAGCATGGCCGTCAGGTAGAGCGGCCGCTTGGCCGGGTCGCGCAGCAGGTCGGGGTGGTAGCTGCTCTCCATGATGCTGCCGTACCGCCGGCCGGAGCGGGGCATGACGCGCACCTCGACGCCCTCGAACGCCGCCAGCGGCCCGGCCAACAGCCCGTCGCGCCGCGCCACCAGCAGCCGATAGGTGTCGACAAATCCCCCTTCCAGCGCGTCGAGATAGTCGAGCACGTCGGCCGGCCGGCCGTTCAGCACCGGCTGGTTCTTGCTGCCGCTGATCGTCCGGCGCGCCTGCTCCAGCCGCATGGCGTCCGTCCCCCGGCCGCGCCACACCGGCACCTCATAGGGGGTGGTCTGGCCGCCGGTGCCCGCCAGCCCGCTCAGGTCGAGCCGGTCGGGGTCGCCCTCTTCGGCCGTCTCCGGCTCGGGCAACAGCCCTGGCCGCAGGACGGAGTAGTAGATCATGTCGTCGAGCTCCAGATCGAGCGGCGGCCAATCCATGTCGGCCTCGCGCGGGTGGAACAGCGTCTCCAGATCGATGAGCGCCGGGTGTTCCCCCGCGGCGATGACGTTGCTCATGTGCAGGTCGGTCGCTTCCAGCGCGTAGAACAGCGCCAGATACGCCCCCTGCCGCCGGTAGAAGCGCTCGACCTCGGCCGCCGACCTAGCCTCGGCCGCCTCTACCCAGGCCATCCAGCCGTGGGTGCCGCGATCCAGCAGCTCGACCGGCTGGAACTCGGGCGCGAACCCGGCCCCGTTCAGCCAGGCCAGCAGGTCGTGGAAGCGGCTCTCGACGGCCAGCGAGCGGGGCTTGTAGACCAGTCGATCGCCGCCCTCGAAGCGCAGCAGCACTACCGCGCGGCCGACGCGCTTGGTCGAGCGCTGGGGGTAGCGCAGCCCGGCCAGCGCGCCGGGGTCGCGTCCGCCGAACAGCGCCGCGCGAATGTCGGCCCAGTCGGCCGCCAGCCGCCCCAGCACCTCCAGGCTGACGCCGACCCACAGCTCCAGCCGCTCGGCCGCCAGCGTGAACAGCGCCGGGTACTCGGCCCGCAGCGCGTCGCTGACCGGCGCCTCGGCCAGACGGTGCAGATAGCTGTCGTAGCGCGCCTCGGGCGTGTCGCCATCCAGCTCGCCTTGCAGCCGGGCCACGTTCAGCTCCAGCGCCAGCGTCGGCGTAACCATGCGCTCCAGGTGGCCGCGCACGCCGTCGAACATCATCCCCACCAGGACCGGGGCATCGGGCAGCGCCGGGCCGCCCGGCGGCAGCGCGGCAATGCCCGCCCCCAACCGCGCCCACGCCGCGTCGATCTCCGGCGCCAGCACAGCGAGGAATCCGTCGTATTGTATGGCTGGTGGTTGTTTCATGGTTGGTGTCCGTTTGAGTATTATAAGGAAAACGATGATATACCGAAAAATGCTCAGCAAGAGACTGGGAGACTATGAGGCTGAGAAATCATTTAACCACGGATTTCACGGATTCAACGGATTTGGACGGATTTTTGAATCCGTTTTAATCCGTCTTATCCGTGAAATCCGTGGTTGATAGATTAAAAACAAAAAACCGAGTTCCTTCTTAGAAACTCGGTTTTGTTTCGTTAATCGTTACGAACGGCTGCGGCTGTTGCTGCGGCTGCGCGAACGGCTGGTGTTCTTGCGCTTCTTCTTCTTGTTCTTCTTCTTGTTCTTCTTCTTGTTCTTCTTCTTTTTACCGCCGGCCACCGCCGCCAGTTCCTCGTCCGTCAGTTCCATCAGGCCGGCCGGATGCGCCGGCATCAGGGACAGTTCCAACTCGGTCAGAGAATCACGATACTCGCTGTCTTTCCAGGCTCGAATAATGTTCATGTCACTCATGGTAATCTCCTATTACGTCCGGCCTAATGACCTGCTTGCCGTTGCGATTCCCGGTGGACGCTAAAGCGGTGCGTCCCTTTTCCGATTGCCGGTCTCGCGGTGCCGGTGTCGTTTGTTATGCTTTAACTATATCGGGCGCTCATGGCGGTCTGCTGAAATGAGGATTAGAATCTTTCCAATGATCATTTCACATTTGTCTCATCGATTTTGACGATAATAAGAGTGTGAACACACCCAAGCCTCTTCCTTATCTTAATAAAGCACGCACCGACCGCCGGAGGGAGAATATGAAAGCGACGAGTATCATCCTGCTGCTGGTGGGCGGTTTGTTGACTTTGGCGGCCGGCTTTCTCATCGGCCGTCTCAGCGTCCCCGCTCACTCGAGCCGCGCCGACACGCCCGTCCAGGCAGCGGGCATTACCGTCGTGCCGACGGCCGACTACACTGTGCCCGACCTCGATGTGCCCGGTGACGCCATTCCCGGCCTGCCCCCCTATCCGGGTATGCGCCGCGTGGAGTACCGCCAGGTCATCGTCGGTGATCTGCTGGAAACCGAGGTTGAGTATGTAATGGAAGGGACACTGGAGCCGGTCCACGACTATTACCGCCAGGTCTTTGACAGCGAAGGGTGGCGCGTGGCCGATCTCCACATCTTCCAGGGGGAGTGGACGTTCTACATCATTCAGGGTGAGCGTGAGGCGTTGGTCGAGCTGGAGTCGCGCGGGCCGCTCATCGAGGTCGAGATCGAGTTAACCGAGCCGCTGCCGGAAGAAGTGTCCGGCATCCCCGTCGAGTTCTAGAGCTTCTCCGCCACTGAGTTGCGCCGCCGCGCTCCCCACCCGCCTACGGCCCCGGCTCGAAGCGATAGCCCGCCCCCCGCACCGTCGTGATGACCGACGGCTTCCCCTCTTCGTCGATCTTGCTCCGCAGATAGCGCACGTAGACGTCGACGATGTTGGACTCAGGGTCGAAATCGTAATCCCACACGGCGAAGAGAATTTGCTGGCGCGAGAGCACCTGGTTGGGGTGGCGCATGAAGTACTCCAGCAGGGCGAACTCCCGCGCCGTCAGCTCGATCAGCTCGTCGTCGCGCCAGACGCGTTGGGCCAGCATGTCCAGCCGCAGCGAGCCGGCGCGGATCTGCGATGCTTCGGGCTGGTCGAAGCGGCGCGTCACGGCGTGGATGCGAGCCAGCAGCTCCTCGAAGGCAAATGGCTTGGTGAGGTAATCATCGGCCCCGGCGTGGAGCGCGTCGACTTTGCTCTTCACGTCGCTGCGGGCCGTCAGCATCATCACCGGCAGACGCGGCCGCTCGGCGCGGATGCGCTCCAGCACCTGATGCCCGTTCAGCCCCGGCAGCGAGATGTCGAGCAGGACCAACTCCAACGTTTCGTCGGCCGCCAGCAACACCCCGTCTTCCCCCGTCTCGGCCAGCACCGTCTGGTGGCCGTGGGCGCGCAGCCCGCGCTGCATCACCCTGGCGATAGACTCGTCGTCCTCGATGATTAATATCCTCATATGCCATAGCCTAGAATAAATTGGGACGATAATCAAGCCTTGATGCGTCGGGTCTCGGGGGATATTCAGCCATTCCGCTTTTGCGCGTGACACCCCCTGCACATTGCGCCCCGCGCCCCAATCCGCTAAAATCCCCCCAAGCTTGTGACGCGCTTCACAATGAATAAATTATCCACGGATTGACGCGGATTAAACGGATAAGAGCGGATAAGAATAAATCCGCCGAAACCCGTCCAAATCCGTGTAAATCCGTGTTGAAAGATTTCTTCTTAGTTTGCGCCTCACGGCCAGGTACGCTACGATCAACCAATCTCCTTATAGAAGGAATACGAACCACGTGGATCAAACCGAACAATTTCTGAAGGCTGTGACCGAGGCCCATGGCGTGCCCGGTTATGAGAGTGAGGTGCGCGCTGTGCTGCGCGAGCTGATGGCCCCATTGGGCGAGCTGTCACAGGACAAGCTCGGCAGCCTCATCTGCCACCGCCCCGGCGACGGGCCGCGCGTCATGCTGGCCGGCCACATGGACGAGATCGGCCTCATCGTCACCCACATCGACGACAACGGTTTCCTCAAGTTCCTGCAGCTCGGCGGCTGGTGGGACCAGACCATCCTCTCCCAGCGTGTCATCGTCAAGACCCACCAGGGCGACGTCGTCGGCGTCGTGGGGGCCAAGCCGCCCCACCTCATCTCGGCCGACGAGCGCAACAAGATGGTGGCCAAGAAGGACATGTACATCGACATCGGCGCCACCAGCAAGGCCGACACCGAGGCCGCCGGCGTCCGTGTGGGCGATCCCGTGGTGCCCGACAGCCAGTTCGCCCTCATGGCCGGTGGCAAGACCTACCTCTCCAAGGCGTTCGACAACCGCGTCGGCTGTGCCGTCGTCATCGACACGCTGCGCCACTTCGCGGCCGAGGGGGGCAACCCCAACGACCTCTATGGCGTCCAGACGGTCATGGAAGAGGTGGGGCTGCGCGGGGCCACCACCAGCGCTCGCGCTGTCGACCCCGACGTGGCCATCATCCTCGAGGCCGACATCGCCGGTGACGTGCCCGGCATCAAGAAAGAGCAGTCGAGCGTGCGGCTGGGCGGTGGGCCGGCCCTGTCCGTCTTCGACGCGCGGATGATCCCCAACACCAAGCTGCGCTATCTGGTCATCGACACGGCCGCCGAGCTGGGCATCCCGCTCCAGTTCTCCAATATGCCCGGCGGTTCCACCGACGGCGGGGCCATCCACCTGAACAACATCGGCGTGCCCACCGTCGTCATCGGTGTGCCCGCCCGCCACATCCACAGCCACGGCTCCATCATCCATCGCGATGATTACGACAATGCGGTAAAATTGGTAACGGCCCTCGTCGCCCGGCTCGACGCCGCGACCGTGGCCGGTTTAACTGAGTAAATTAAGAAAAGAAACCACAGATTACACAGATTTAGAAATGAGACTGAGAGACTAAGAGACTAAGAGACTGAATACTGGTCACTGAACACTAAAGTCTCCCAATCTCCCAGTCTCCTCTTAAAAATCTGCGTAATCTGTGGTTAAACATCCCTGACACTTCTTGGAGGTCACTAGCAGATGGCAACCCTAGCCCCAGATTTTCAGCGCATCGCTGATTCCTTGCTGGATCAGATCAAAACCTTTGACCACAAAGTATCGCCGCGCAGCGTCGGCACCGTTTCGGCCGTCTATGACGGCGTCGCCCTGGCCACCGGGCTGGCCGACGTGGCCGCCAACGAGCTCGTCGAGTTCAGCAACGGCGTGGCCGGCATCGCCCTCGACCTGCAGCCCGACGAGGTCGGCATCGTCGTCATGGGCGACTACACCGGCATCGAAGTGGGCGACGAAGTGCGCGCCACCGGCAACATCGCGTCCGTCCCCGTGGGCGAGGCGATGATCGGCCGCGTCGTCGACCCGCTGGGCAACCCCATCGACGGCAAAGGCCCCATCAACACCACCAAGCGCCGCCCGCTGCAGCGCACCGCCCCCGGCGTCATCGAGCGCCGCGGCGTCGACACGCCCGTCCAGACCGGCATCCTGTCCATCGACTCCATGTTCGCCATCGGCCGCGGCCAGCGCGAGCTCATCATCGGCGACCGCCAGACGGGCAAGACGGCCATCGCCCTCGACACCATCATCAACCAGAAGGGGCAGGACATGATCTGCATCTACGTCGCCATCGGCCAGCGCGCCGGCCAGGTGGCGCAGGTCGTCAGCACGCTGGAGAAGTACGGCGCCATGGACTACACCGTCGTCGTCATGGCCGGCGCGGCCGACCCCGCCCCGCTGCAATACTTCGCCCCCTACTCCGGCTGCGCCATCGGCGAAGAGTTCATGGAGCAGGGCATGGACGCCCTTGTCGTCTATGACGACCTCTCCAAACACGCCTGGGCCTACCGGCAGATGTCGCTCATCCTGCGGCGCCCGCCCGGCCGCGAGGCGTACCCTGGCGACATCTTCTCGCTCCACAGCACCCTGCTGGAGCGCGCCGTCCGTCTGCGCGACGAGTTCATCATCGTCGAGAAGGGCACCGAAGTGACGGCCGACACGCGCGGCGTCGATGGCCAGGTCTACTTCGGCAATCTCGTCGGCGAGGAGCTCGACAAGGCGTATGAGGCGCTGGGCGAAGGGGCCCGCGACAAGTATGAGACCAAACAGGTCCC
The DNA here is from genome assembly GCA_964398825.1 of uncultured Ardenticatenaceae bacterium. Classification (GTDB taxonomy): domain Bacteria; phylum Chloroflexota; class Anaerolineae; order Promineifilales; family Promineifilaceae; genus Promineifilum. The sequence goes on along the minus strand of CAYNOL010000063.1, from coordinate 2,295 downwards.
CGGCACCGGCGGCTCGCTGACCGCCCTGCCCATCATCGAGACGCTGCTGGGCGACGTGTCGGCCTACATCCCGACCAACGTCATCTCCATCACCGACGGGCAGCTTTTCCTGGAGACCGACCTGTTCAACGCCGGCCAGCGCCCGGCCATCAGCGCCGGCCTGTCGGTGTCGCGCGTCGGCTCGGCCGCCCAGACCCGCGCCATGAGCAAGGCATCGGGCACGCTGAAGGGCGACCTGTCCCAGTTCCGCGAGCTGGCCGCCTTCGCCTCGTTCGGCTCCGATCTGGACGCCGCCACCCAGCGGCAGCTGGCCCGCGGCGAGCGGCTGATGGAGCTGCTGAAGCAGCCGCAATACCAGCCCATCCGTGCCGACCACGAAGTGTTCATGATCTACGCCGGCACGCGCGGCTATCTCGACAACGTCGACACACAGCAGGTGCAGCGCTGGAAGGCGGAGATGACCCGCTTCATGGACACGACCTACCCCGAAGTCGGCCGCACCATCCTGGAGACGGGCGGCTGGAACGACAAGATCGAAGAGTCGGTGCGCCAGGGTATCATCGACTTCAACAACACCTGGCAGAATTAAGAGGGGAAGAAACCACAGATTACACAGATTAAGAAAAAGAGAGTAGAGACCAAGAGACTGAGAGACTGACCTACTGAACACTGGTCACCGAACACCAAAGTCTCCCAATCCCTCACTCTCCCAGTCTCCAATCCCCTCTTAAAAATCTGTGTAATCTGTGGCTAAAACCCTCTTGACCGGAGGTTATATTGGCAACAGAACGCGAACTCAACAAACGCATCAAGAGCGTCAAGAACATCTCCCAGGTGACGAGCGCGCTGGCGGCCGTTTCGGCGTCGAAGGCCAGTCGCGCCCAGCGACAGGCCGAGGCCACCCGCCAGTACGCAGCCAAGGCGTTCGAGATCATCCAGAACCTGGCCGCCCAGCCCGGCGCGTCGGCCACCTCCCACCCGCTGATGACCGCCCGCGACCGGGTGCGCAACATCGCCCTCATCCTGATGACCAGCGACCGTGGGCTGGCCGGCTCCTACAACGTCGGCATGATCACGCTGGCCGACCGCTTCCTGTCGGCCGCGGGCAAACCGGCCCAGGTCATCACCGCCGGGCGCAAGGGGCGCGACGGCATGGTGCGGCGCGGCCACAACGTCGTCGCCACCTTCGACCGCATCCCCGACCCGCCGTCCTTCCTCGACATCACCCCCATCGCCCGCGTCGCCATCGACCTGATGCTGAGCGAGGAAGTGGATCAGGTGTTCATCGGCTATAGCGAATTCGTCAACCTCGTCACCCGCCAGCCGGTCATCCGCCAGCTGCTGCCGCTGCGGCCGGCCAATCCCGAGGAGATCCCCGGGGCCGAGTACGTCAGCGGCGTCGACGCGGTGAAAGCTTCGCAGCAATCTTACACCTATGAGCCCAACGCCGAGGTGCTGCTCAACGACATCGTGCCGCGCTTCACGCGGCTGCAAGTCTATCAGTCGCTGCTCGAGGCGCTGGCCAGCGAGCACAGCGCCCGCATGGTGGCCATGAACAACGCCACCGACAACGCGGCCGAGCTGGTAGACATCCTGACCCTGGAACGAAACAAAGCCCGCCAGGCCAGCATCACGAGCGAGATCCTCGACATCGTTGGTGGGGCCGAGGCGCTTGCGAATATGTAACGAGTTACCAGTAAACAGTAATCAGTCAACAGTAATCAGTATTCAGTTACTGACCACTGATTACTGAACACTGAACACTGATCACTGACCACTGAAAAACTGGAGAGACAACATGGCAACAGGAAAAATCACTTCCATCCGGGGCGTCGTCGTTGACGTGCAGTTCCCCGAGGGAGAACTGCCGGAGATTTACGAAGCGCTCCATGTGGAAGCGCCGCAGGGCCAGCTGGTCCTCGAAGTGCAGCAGCACCTGGGCGGCGGCGACGTGCGCACCGTCGCCATGGGCTCCACCGACGGCGTGCCGCGCGGCCGGGCCGTCGTGGCCACGGGCGCGCCCATCAAGGTGCCCGTCGGCCCCGTCACGTTGGGCCGCATCTTCGGCGTCACCGGCGAGGCCGTCGACGGCCGGCCCACGCCCCAGTCCGATACCTACTACCCCATCCACCGCCCCGCGCCTGAGTTCCAGGACCAGAGCACCGTCATAGAGACGTTCGAGACGGGTCTGAAGGTCGTCGACCTGCTGGCCCCGTTCATCAAGGGCGGCAAGACGGGCATCTACGGCGGCGCCGGCGTCGGCAAGACCGTCACCATCGCCGAGCTTATCCGCAC